>CAZPRO010000023.1:0-26154 GCA_964588775.1 uncultured Clostridium sp. | reverse complement strand
GGAAATAATCATGTCAAGAGTAAATTTAAAATCTAAGATTCTGATAAAACGCAAAAGGGTGATAAAGATAATAAACAAGAACAAAAACAATGTAATCTCTAAAAAATCAAAATAAACTAAATTGCCATTACAAAACCATGGTTAAATTATTTCGGGAAATGCATATTTCCCGAAATAATTGATAAAAAACATTAGTTTTGATATAATATACACAAAGAAATTATTATATGAGGTGTATAAAATGGATATGAATTTTAACATTAACATCTTTGAAGATTCCAGTCTTCCTGAATCTGTTGTAGATTTTTTAAATTACTTAGAAACAATTAGAAACAAATCACAAAATACAGTTAAAGCTTATAGAAAAGATTTGATTGTCTTTTTTAGATTTATCTACCTGTATAAAGGAAAAATCAAAGATAAAAATTTAACTTTTGAAGAAATAGATATTAGTGATGCAGATGAAGAACTTATAAAATCAATAAAGTTAAGAGATTTATATGCTTTTATGTCTTTCATCGAAAAATACCGCAATAATAGTTCTTACTCTAGAGCTCGCAAAGTTGCCTGCTTAAAATCTTATTTTAAATATCTTTCAGGAAAAGCAAAAATTATTAACGATAATCCTACTTTAGAATTAGAATCTCCTAAAATAAACAAAAGACACCCTATTTATTTGACTTTAAATCAAAGCATTGCTTTGTTGGAATCTTTAGACAAAGGCAATAAGAATTATTATAGAGATTACTGCATATTAACATTATTTCTAAACTGTGGTATGAGACTTTCTGAATTATGCAGTATTAACATAACAAAAATCAAAAATGATACTTTAACAATTATAGGTAAAGGAGATAAAGAGCGAACTGTATATTTAAACGAAGCCTGCATAAAAGCTATTGACAATTTGTTAAAATACAGAGATTTAAAGAAAGTATCTCCTAAAAATAAAAACTTTTTATTTTTATCCAACAGAGGCACTCCGATTAATCAAAGAACTGTAGAGATAATGATAAAGAAACATATTACAAATGCTGGCTTTACAGACGAAAAATATACACCTCATAAATTGCGACATACTGCTGCTACTCTTATGTACAAATATGGTAACGTTGATATACGAAGTCTGCAAAGCATTTTGGGACACACTAATATTTCTACAACTCAAATATATACTCATGTTGATGATGACACATTACGTGATGCCGTAAAATCCAATCCCCTTGCTAAGATATAATATTTAAGCTGTTACATTAATATTACTAAAATACATTGATGTAACAGCTGAACATTTATATTATAGGACTTCCATACTTGTTATTAAGTTCATTAATATATGTAGTATCATTTCCTTCATATATTATTAAAGCATTGTCTTTAGAATAATAATGAGGCTTAACAGAGTATTCCTTAACTCCATTGATTGTTAACCCATCAGGAGCGATTTTTGCAATTTCCCTATCCAACTCTTCTTTTGAATTATATTCATATATTCTTACAATTCCATCACCTAAATAGTAATCTGTTTCTGTACCAGAAAACTTATCAAACTTCCCTTCTTCATTTTCCTTTATTTCATATCCTGAATTAACAAAATCATTTTTGAAACGGATAGCCGTAAATTTAATATCTTCAACCGTATCTTTTACAGCATCTCCTGTTTGTTCTGCAGCGTTTTTTATGTTCTCCCCTGCATCTTTTACATCTTCTTTTACAGTATTAGCTTCATTATTAGAGTTTCCACATGATACAAATACACCACATATCATAATGAATATTGATGCAAAAAATAATACTGGTATTTTCTTTAACATTTTAAACATCTCCTTTTAATAATTATATAAATATTATTTGCATTAAAATAAATATTATTCTTAAAAAAATAAAATATGCAGCAAAAGCTACATATTTTATTTCTGTTTCTTTACTAATTTTCTCACACCCGGGTATATTTCTTCTGTTATATCATTTAAATTATTATAGTCAATACCTTGAGAATCAAAGTATTCAATACAATCAAAGGCATCTATATATTGATCTGTGTCTGTATTAGAAAAATTATCATCTTCTGAAAGTTTATCTTTAAATTCTTTATATATCTCTGCAAGATTCAAATTTCTTTCGTCTATTTCTTTTAATTCTTCATCACTTAAATTGGCTTTCAAATCTTCTAAAAATTCAGATTCAATTACTTTGTTTTCTTCTACAGTTTTAGCTATATCATCTATTTTTATAGCTCTTACATCTATGCCTTCCATTTCCAAACATTTTCCACAATTATCGCAAATTTTATTCTCATATATGTCACAATAATCATCTTCGGTATATTTGTAACTCATAACAATATATCTCCTCCTTCATATAATTCACATATCTTTATATTATAGCAAATTAGTATTGAAAAAACAAATCATAAAGTTTTAAATTTATTATAAATTTATAGAACATTCGTTTGCTACAATATTGCTACTATGGTATAATAAAGACAGAATAGTGAGGTGAATAAAATGTCTGAAGATAATACTAAACAAAATGAAATATATGAATTTTTAAAAAGCTATACAGAAACAAAAGGCTATCCGCCATCAGTAAGAGAAATATGTGCTGCAGTTGATTTAAAATCTACTTCAACTGTTCACGGTCATCTAAAAAGATTAGAAAAAAAGGGTTTAATAAAAAGAGATCCTTCAAAGCCAAGAGCTTTAGAAATAACCGAACTTGCTATGCCTAGAAAGGAAATGCTGAATATACCTATAATCGGGAAAATAACTGCAGGAGTGCCTATTCTTGCAACCGAAAATATAGAAGATACTTTTCCTTTGCCTATAGACTATATAAAACATAACAATGACTTATTTATGCTAAAGGTTTCTGGAGAAAGTATGATTAATGCAGGAATTTATGATAATGATTTTGCCATAATAGAATCAACAAGCACAGCTGTTAATGGCGAAATAGTAGTTGCATTAATAGATGACAGTGCAACAATCAAAACATTTTACAGAGAAAAGAATCATATACGGCTTCAACCTGAAAATGATAATATGGATCCTATAATAGTTGATAATTGCTCTATTTTAGGAAGATTAGTAGGAATTTATAGGTCATATAAATAAAAAATCTGCTGCAAAAAACTAAATTATGAACAAAATCTATGATTTTTGTTGTAGTACAAAATACTGGATTCTCATAATTTAAAATTTATGCAGCAGTTCTTTTTTAATTAGATAAGGCTTTGCTTAACCCAATTAACACACCAATTTTGCCATGATTAAAATTAATCCCCCCCTGCATATAGGCAATATAAGGGGGTCTTATAGGTCCATCAGCAGAAAGCTCTATTGTAGAACCTGAAATAAATGCACCAGCAGCCATAACAATGTTACAATCATATCCAGGCATCGCCCAAGGTTCACATACAGCAAAAGAATCTATTGGTGAAGCTGCCTGTATTCCACTGCAGAAATCTACCAGTTTTTTAGAATCTCCAAATTCAATAGCTTGTATTATGTCAGTTCTCTTATCTTTGGAATTTGGGAATACTTTAAATCCTGCAAGTTCCATAGCTCTTGCAGTAAAAATTGCAGTTTTTACTGCCTCTATAGCCACATGAGGAGCACTAAATAATCCTTGATAAAGACTTCGCATAAGACCATATGTGGCACCATACTCTCCTCCTACTCCAGGAACAGTAAATCTCATTTCTGCATTTTTTACATATTGGGCCTTTCCAGCTATATATCCACCACCTGGTGCAATTCCGCCACCAATATTTTTCATAAGAGATCCTGCTATAATATCAGCTCCCACTTCTGTAGGTTCCATTATTTCTATAAATTCACCATAACAATTATCTACAAATATTATAACATCGTCTCTTATGTTTCTTATTAAATTTATAACTTCTTCAATTTGATAAATTAAAAAGGATTTACGTGAAGCATAACCAGTGCTTCTTTGAATATGTATTAATTTATAAGAAGAATCCTTAATTAATGCTTCCTTTATAGCTTTAAAATCAAAACATCCTTCTTCATCTAATTCAACAACATCTGTATGTATGTTAAATTCATCTAAGGAACCAGGATTTTTCTTTTCTGATAATCCCAAAACTCCAAGAAGTGTATCATAAGGTTTTCCAGAAACACATAAAATTTTATCTCCAGGTCTTACATTACCAGAAATTGCACATCCTATAGCATGTGTTCCACTAACAAAATTATGTCTTACTAAGGCACTTTCACATTTAAATATTCTTGCATATACTCTATCTAAGGCATCGCGTCCCATATCATCAAGACCATACCCGGTTGTATTAGTAAAGTGTGCATCGCTTATTCTTTCTTTTTGAAAAGCATTTAAAACTTTTGATACATTATATTCTCTTATTTCATCATATATCTTTAATGTTTCCTCTATGTCTTTTGTTGCAGTCTCATAAATTTCAAAAGCTCTTTCACTTATTTGATAATTTTTTATTAAATAATTTTTTGTTTCTTTTAACATTGGTTAGTCTCCTTAATACAATTAAAGATAAATAGACCTTTGTATGCCTATTTATTTGAATTCTTTTCTGTAAATAAAATTGGATTTTCTGGTGTTATTGTGGATATGCTATGCTTGTATATAAGAAGTTCTATTCCATCATAATCAAGTATAATAATAAAATTATCAAAGCCTTTTACAAAGCCATTTATAATAGTACCATTATTAAGTAAAATTTTGACTTCTATTTTACGTATCCTTGCATTATTTAAAAAGATATCCTGTAGGTTATTTGAATTCTTAACCAATAAAAACACCTCCCTTTATCACATGTTTTTATTATACTGCTATACTTTATTTATGTCACTTAATATTTTACTAATTATTTCATTATCACTTAGTATATCCTTATCTAAAAACACACACCTAGCATCCCTCCTAAACCATGTAAGCTGACGCTTAGCATAGTTACGAGAATATTGCTTTATCATATTAACTGCCTCATTTAAAGAAATCTTATTGTCAAGATAGTATAGGAGTTCTTTATAACCAATGCCCTGCATAGACTGCATATTTGAAGTATACCCCATAGATTTTAATTTTATACATTCATCAAGAAGGCCATTTTCCATCATTATATCAACTCTACTGTTTATTCTATGATAAAGTTTATCTCTATTCATAGTTAGAACATAATAAAAAACATCATATTCACTATTATAAAAGTCATTTCCAGCATTATATGAACTAAAAGGCTTCTTTGTAAGTTTGTATACCTCCAAAGCTCTTATTACTCTCTTTCTGTTATTAGGATGTATGCTGTTGTAACTTTGTAAATCTATGGTTTTTAACATATTATGTATATATTCATTGCCATATCTATCTCCAAGCTGTTCAAGTTCCTTTCTATAATTTTCATCTTTTTCTGCTTCAGTAAAAGTCATATTGCATGTAAGAGAATTTATGTATAATCCAGTCCCGCCTGCAATAATAGGAAATTTATTTCTTGATAAAATATTATCTATACATCCTTTTCCCATGTCTTTAAAATCTGCCACACTAAATGGCATATCAGGTTCTATTATATCAATCATATGATGTTTTATTCCATCCATTTCTTCTTTAGTGATTTTTGCTGACCCTATATCCATAAATTTATATATCTGCATGGAATCGGCTGAAATTATTTCTCCATCCAATTTTTTTGCCAGATTTATTGAAAGTTCAGTTTTTCCTACTGCTGTAGGACCACCAATTACAAGTAATTTTTTCTTCATTATTTTTCACCTATTTATACTATTCTTTTAAATTTTTTCTCAATTTCTGTTTTGGTAAATCTAAGAATTACAGGTCTGCCATGAGGACAATGAAATGGGTCATCAATGAACCTGAGTTCATTTACCAGAGCAACCATTTCTTTTGTATTTAAATAATCATTTCCCTTTACGGCTGCTTTACATGCCTTAGTAGCAATTGTGTTATATTTTACTTCAGTAGTTTTACCGTTCCCCAGATTTTTTAAGTTATCTAAAATTTCAAGAAACAAGGTTCTAGAATTAAGTTTACCTAAAAAATATGGAACTTCTTTTAATGCAACACAGTTTTCTCCAAATTCTTCTAAAACAAAACCTGCTTCTTTAAATACTGAAATATTTTCTTCATAATATAAATAGTCATCACTGCTTAGTTCCAACACTATTGGTACAAATAAAGGCTGTATTATTATGTTGCCTTCTTCAATTTGTTTTAAATACTTTTCAAAAAGTATTTTTTCATGAGCTGCATGCTGGTCTATCATATATAGAGTTCCATCATATTCTCCCAGTATATAAGTTTTATTATACTGTCCTATAATGGTTATAGGAGGAAACTTTCCTTCTTTCGTTTGAAAATCTTCATTTTCTTTGTAAGGAACATTATCTGAAGAGGTTCTTTTTAATATGGTTTCACTATAATTTTTATCATTTATATGACTATTATTAAAAGTTTCATAATTCTCATTTATGGAATCAGTTAAATGACTGTTTTCTGTTGAATTTAATAAAAAATCAACGGGTACAGTTATTTGTTCTTTATTTGCTTTAGTTTTTAGCTCTAAATTCTGCATTTCCTTTTTTTCTTCAGCTTCTTTGAAACTATTTTGTGCCACCTTAATCTTTTCTTCTTCTGCTTTTATTTTAAATGATAGCTCTTCATAAGAAGGCACAGCAGATTTTTTTTCATGTTCTTCTTTTTCTTCCCTAATAGAAAAATTGTGAAAAACATTTTGTTTTAAAGCATTATGTACAGCATTAAAAATTTTAGAAAAAACAATTTTTTCATCATTAAATTTAATTTCTGCTTTTGTAGGATGTATATTAACATCAACAAACTCAGGATATATTTCAATATACATTATAAAGAAAGGAAATTTATTTATTGTTGAAAAAGATTTAAATGCCTGTTCCACTGCAACAGCTAAAGCCTTATTTTTTATATAACGCTTATTAACAAAGGAGCTTTGATTATTTCTTGAACCTCTTGCAATTTCTTCTTTTCCAACATAACCATATACAGTTATGTCATCACCAATATCTTCAAAATAAATAATATTATCACTTATGTTTTTTCCGTAAATACTTCTTATTACATCCTTTAATTCTCCATTCCCAAAAGTAGAAATAGTCTTTTTTCCGTTATTAAATAATTTTATGCTTATATTAGGATTAGCCAAAGCAATTCTTGTTACAATATCAGTAATTAAAGAACCTTCTCTAGAAACTGTTTTCAGAAATTTTTTTCTAGCAGGCACATTAAAAAATATATGAGAAACTTCTATAATTGTTCCATGATTAATGCCGCAACTTTCTATTTCTGAATATTTTCCTCCTTCTATAGTTATTTTATATCCTTCACTGCTTTCTCTTTGTTTTGTCTTTAAGCACACCTTTGATACTGCTGCAATAGAAGGAAGTGCTTCTCCTCTAAATCCTAAAGTATTTATATTATATATATCTTGAGAATCTTTTATTTTACTTGTAGCATGAGGCATAAAAGCTTTCAATATATCATCTTTATATATTCCTTCGCCATCATCTATTACCCTAATAAGTGAAGTTCCTCCATCTTCTATTTCTATAAGAATATTTTTTGCATTTGCATCAATGGAATTTTCAACTAACTCTTTAACAATTGATGCAGGCCTTTCAACAACTTCACCAGCTGCAATTTTATTTGCAGTATCTTCACTTAATATGTTAATTCTTTTCATATACAGCATCCTCCTAAGGTTTAAGATAACACCAAATTAATTCTATATAGTATTATATCTAATTTATTTATTAATAACAAATAAAAAGGAACTATCATACATAAAGATTAATAATAAATAATACTCTTTAATCTTTATTTGATAATTCCCAATTATATTGTTAAATAATTTTCATAATTTAAGAAAACAAAATTATTATGAATAATAAAGTACAACAGGTACTCCTGCATTTATATTATTATATATTTTTTGAGCTAAATCATATGGAAGATTAACACATCCATGAGATCCTGCAGTTTTATATATTTGTCCTCCAAATTCACTTCTCCATGAAGCATCATGAAGGCCTATACTGTTTTTTATAAATGGCATCCAAAAACTTACTGGTGATTCATAATCAGGACCTATAAGTTTAGTATCTCTCTGCTTGAAGTTAATAGTGTATACTCCTGTTGGAGTAGCACATCCACCTACAGCTAAATTACCAGAAACTATATTTCCTTCAGCAATAATATATCCATTTTTATAAAACCACAAATACTGTTTAGTCAAATCAATTTCAACAAAGGTATCTCCATTAAACTTATTAAAATAAGATGCAAGTCCATTCTGTTTATATGCTGGATATTTGGTTATTACTTGTCCATTTTTTATGTGTTGTACTAAAGCATTGCTTTCTGTATCCACATCAATGGTCCAGCTTGTATTATTACCATTTCCTCCTGAAGAATAAATGGTTTTTCCTAATTGGCTATAGTAAATTTTGGCCATATAATCTATTTGTCCTCTGATTGCTGATGTATTAAGAATTACATTATCATTTCCATCAATAGAAATCCAGTTGCGAATTATATTACTGTCTATAATTAATGTTTTTCCGCCATACTTATAAGTTATGTTTGCTCCTACATATCTGTTTAATGTTGCAAGAGTTGACTGCATTATATTTGAGTCAGCAGTTTTTGCTGGTTTTACATAACAATCTTTTTCATTTAAATCCACTTCATCTAGCCCATGGTTTATGGACTCAATTATTACTTTTTGCAGAGCTGTTTTATTAATTTCATTTCCTATTACTTCTTTTACAATAACATACTTGTTTCCTTGAAATTCATATCTTGCATTTTGACTTTTTATTATAGAAACAGGATTATTGCAATTTAAATTATTTATTAATGTTAGTAGTTTATTAGAATCATAAAGTAATTTTCGTGATTCTGTATCTACATGAAGGTTAAAATCATCACCACGAATATATTCTTCAACTCCTCCTTTTTCAATGATTTTCAGTCTGTAATCATCAAAAACAGATGCATCAATGGTTTCAGCATAAACTGGCTTCATAATTAATACAGAAGCTATGATAATAAAACAGAATGTGCTGACAAAATAGAAAATAGACTTTATGTTTTGTGAGCATTTTTTTAAAATCATCAAAATTATCCTCCTATCCCAAATAGATTCAGTATTTTCTTCCAAATATTTCAAACAATTTTAAATGTTATCTTTATTTATTATACATTATAATTATATTTTTATAAAGTATTACCTCATACTTATAAAACATAATTTTCTTAATCAGCTGTCAGCAATGGGACTTTTAGATTTTCTTTTGTCAAATCCTTTTTGAGAGGATATTTTATATTCAAAATTTTTATTATAATTTCTACTAAAATAGCTGGAAAAAAGAATATCTAATATAAAATCAGTAGATAATTTAGATGCAAAAGTTGCTATTTTATTACAAACATTTTCCCGTGAATTTGTATGTATTACATAATCTGCTAGAAAAGATAAAGTATTGTTTCCTATTGAAGTTATGGCAATAATAGGCACGTTCTTCTGTTTAGCAAGCTGAGCCATATTAATTACATTTTCAGTTTCACCTGTATAAGATATAAATATGGCAGCATCTCTTTCTGTTGCATTATATACAGAAATAAGCTGTTCTGACTCAATAATTTTAATTTGTATTGGTACTCCTATTCTACTCATTTTATTTTCAAAATCCAGAGCAGAAAAAACAGAATTACCAGCTCCAAAAATATAAATAATATTACTATTAATTAACAAATCCGTAATCTTTTCTAAATTATCAAGCTGTATTAATCTTAAAGTATCTTCTACTACTTCGTTATAAAGTTGCTGCATATTATTACATAACTTAAAAAGATCATCTTCTTGTTTAAAAGGAAAATTCACATCAATGGGATCTTTTATGGATAATTCATGGTTTAATTCAGATAAATATTTAATTCTAAAATCACTGTACCCTTTTAAACCTAACTTTTGACAAAATCTTACTACCGTAGCTGGTGATGTATATGTATTTTTTGCAAGTTCCTTTGCATTTAAGTTTAAAGCCTGTTTTCTATTTTGTAAAATATATTGAGCTAATGCTTTTTCTGATTGTGAAAAATTCACTTGAAACTCTAATTGAGATATAATACTCATAAATAATCATCTCCATATACTATTATATCATGAAATTAGATTTCATAAAATAGCAATAATTTCATTTCTTTGGAACATATTTTTATAATAAAATATAAAAAAGACATCTGAAACTTAAAGATGTCCTTTTTACAGAGACTTGGTGAGTCAAAAATGAATAATAATATTTTTATACATTACCAATGAATTAATTTATAAATCAAAACCATATTATATAAAACTCATTTCATTTACATATGTTTCTTAGACTCAACAACAATATTATAGAGCTTATTCATAGCTTCCATTGGATTTAAATTTAATATATCTATTTCACTAATAGATTTTATAAACTTATCTTTTTCTATAAAGCTGAAATTCATTTGTACATTCTCTTCTTTAATAACTTTAGGAAACTGCTCTATTGGTTTATTGGTTTCTTTTAATGAATTCATATTATTTTTAATATCTTTTTTTAATTTATTTATACTGTTTTCCAAATCATTTATAATCTGTTTCTGTTTAGCAATTTGTTTATCTTTCTTCTCCATTTTTGAGTCATAGAGTTGTTTATTATTATTTTCATCATAAACCGCATCTGCATTAAAGGCATTCCATGAAGAAGATAATTTATTTTCACCTTCAAGTTCAGCTAATATTTCTTTAGCACGGCTTAAAACCTTTTCTGGCAGTCCTGCAAGTTTTGCAACTTCAATACCATAAGATTCATCCGCTCCCCCTTCAATAATTTTTCTTAAAAAGACTATATTGTCTTCTGTTTTTTTAACTGCTACTGAATAGTTTTTAACTCCTTTTAAAATACCTTCAAGCTTTACAAGTTCATGATAGTGTGTAGCAAATAAGGTTTTACATCTTAAAGAACTGTTTTTTGTTATATATTCAATAACAGACCAGGCAATTGATAATCCATCATAGGTGGAAGTTCCTCTTCCTACTTCATCTAAAAGAACAAGGCTTTTACCTGTTGCACTTTTTAATATATTTGAAACTTCCCACATTTCAACCATAAATGTAGATTTTCCACCAGCCAGATCGTCAGATGCTCCAATTCTTGTAAATATTTTGTCACATATGGATATATCAGCCTCTGCAGCTGGAACAAAAGAACCAATTTGAGCCATAAGAGTTATCAATGCTACCTGTCTCATATATGTTGATTTACCTGCCATATTAGGGCCTGTTATAAGAAGCAGTTCATTATCTGTTTCATCAATATATGTATCATTTGCTATAAAATCTCCATGTTCTAAAACTTTTTCAACAACAGGATGACGGCCTTCTTTAATGGAAATTATTCCGTCCTGGTTTATTAATGGTTTTACATAATTATTTTCAAGGGCAACTAATGCAAAGGAACTTAGTGCATCTAAATGGGAAATGATTCTTGAAACTTTCTTTAATCTTGGAATTTCCTTTTCTATAGTGTTCCGTATTGAAATGAAAATGTCATATTCAAGATTAATAAGTTTTTCTTCAGAACCAAGTATCTTGTTTTCCAAATTTTTAAGATCTTCTGTTATAAATCTTTCTGCATTGGTAAGAGTCTGCTTTCTTATGTATCTGCCTTCAGGGATAAGACTTAAATTAGCTTTGCTTATTTCAATATAGTATCCAAATACTCTATTATACCCTACTCTTAAAGATTTAATGTTTGTAAATTCTCTTTCTTCATTTTCAAGGGCTGCAATTTTTTCTTTTCCATGTATTTTTATATGACGAAGTTCATCAACATCTGAATTATAACCCTCTTTTATTAAATTTCCTTCTTTAATTGTAAGAGAAGGTTCTTCTTTAATTGATTTTTCCAAAAGGTCTGCTACATCTTCTAATGTATCCAAGTCTTTGTAATAATCTGTAAGAAGAGGTGAATTTGCGTATTTTAAAAGTTCCTTTATATCAGGGATTTTCTTAAGAGATGCCTTTAAAGATAATAAATCCTTTGCATTTACATTAGCATTTGATATTTTTCCTACTATTCTTTCAATATCATATATACTTTTAAGACAGACTCTTAAGTCTTCATTAAAACTTACAGAGTTATATAGTTCTTCTACTGCTTTAAGTCTTAATTCTATGTCTTCTTTTCTTAGAAGAGGTTCTTCAATCCATCTTCTTATTACTCTGCTTCCCATGGAAGTTGCACTTTTATCCAAAACCCAGAAAAGAGAACCTTTTTTATTTTTTTCATGAATGTTTTCTGTAAGTTCAAGATTTCTTCTGGTGCTGCTGTCAATAGTCATAAAATTAACTATTTCATACTGCTCTAAAATATTAATGTTTGAGAGACAAATCATCTGGGTATTAAAGATATATTTAAGAAGCACTGAACTTATTGTTTGTCTTTCCTCACTTAGGTAATCTATTTGGAAACTTCCAAACTGTTTTAATAATTCTTCTTTTGTTATGGAATAATTTTTAAAATCCCTTTTTGTTATAACTGCTGAAGAAATCTGCCTTAAAGAGTTTTCCATTTTCTGTTCAGCATGATTATCTAAAAGTATTTCTTTAGGATTCATTTTTGCAACTTCATCCATAAGATTAATAATATCTTTTTTAAATGAAGTAACTTTAAATTCTCCTGTACTTATATCTGAAAATGCCAGAGAAAAAGTATAATCATGTTCATATACTGCCATTATATATGTGTTATCATTATTAGATGAATTTTCATCTACATATGTGCCTGGAGTTACAATTTTAACAACGCCGCGTTTTACTATGCCTTTGGCTGTTTTAGGATCTTCAAGCTGTTCACATATGGCTATTTTATAGCCTTTATTAACAAGCCTTGAAATATATACAGATGCTGCATGGTGAGGAATACCACACATAGGAGCACGTTCTTCTAAACCGCAGGCCTTTCCTGTTAATACTAGTTCAAGTTCCCTTGAGACTGTTTTAGCATCTTCAAAGAACATTTCATAAAAATCACCTAGTCTATAAAAAAGAATACAGTCACTGTATTTTTCCTTTGTTTTAATATATTCTGCCATCATTGGCGATAATGCCATATTAAGTATCCTCCTCAACTTAAAATACCCATAATGTATTAATATTATGGGCAGTTTTTATAATGTTTAATCTAAAAATCAGTCTTATTTTAGCATAAGTAATTTTACTTATCAAACAGTATGGTAAAAAACATTGTATCTATTAATTTTAATTTCATCTGTGTACTAATAATATGAATAATCTGAGAAATTTCATAAAAAACAAAATACACATAAATATTTAATATAAATTGACTTTTATAATCTGCTTATAACTTTTACAAATACTACTTTTAAATAGTTACCTTCTGGAAAATTTTTATTTACAGCAAAATCTCTAGGCAGGGTGTGTTCTTCTAATATTTTGTATGACTTTTCCTTTTCTTCAAAGGCATCATTTATAAATTTCCTGAACTTATGCATATTAAAAGCAGCACAATTTGTTGAACATATAATTGTTCCTTCTTCATTTGTTGCATCAATTGCTAGTTTTATAAGATTCTTATAATCCCTTTCAGCACTAAATTTATTATTTTTAGATGTAGCAAAACTTGGAGGATCCAATATAACCACATCAAATTTTTTATTTTCTTCTTTAATCTTCTTAAAATAAACGAAAATGTCATCAACAACTATTTCATGTTTTTCCATATTAATGCCATTAATCTTAAAATTTTCAGTTGTTTTGTCTAGGCTTCGTGAAGCTAAATCAACACTTACTGTTTCAGCACCGCCTTTTGCTGCTGCTATAGAAAAGGCACCTGTATAGGAAAATGTATTAAGCACTGTTTTGCCACTGCTATAATTATTTTTTATTGACTTTCTCACCTCTTTTTGATCAAGAAAGACTCCAACCATGGCACCATCATTTAAGTATACTGCAAAATTAACATTATTTTCTTTAACTATCAAAGGTTCCGGAGCTTTTTGTCCACAGTAGTAGCTGTCTTCATCAACTACCATACCATTTTCCTCAAATCTTTTCTTTTCATAAATACCATTAAAAGACACAAGGGATTTAATTGATTTTATTATGTACTCCTTATACTTATATATACCTTTGCTGTACCATGTAATAAGATAATATTCATTAAAATAATCTATTGTAATGCCGCCAATTCCATCCCCTTCTCCATTAAATACACGAAAAGCATTTGTATCTTTTGAATGATAAAGTTTAAGTCGTTTTGAAAAGGCATTTCTAAGCTTATCATAAAAGAATTTATTATCAAAAGAACTTTTAGGAGCAAAGCTTAGCAGCCATCCTTTTCCTTTATTTTGCTTACCATAATAACCTTTTCCTAAAAACTGTCTTTTTGAGTCTGTTAAAATTACTATGGAGCCTTCATCTTTAAGAAGTTCAGGATTTTCTAGTGCTTCTTCTAATATAAGAGGATATTTTGCTTTATATTTATCCACATATTTATTTTTAACAATTAAACTGACTTCCTTCATTAAATTACACATCCTATGGTTTTATTTTATTGTCATATTATATCATAAAAAGCAGGTGGTGCATATTCTGCCTCACCTGCTTTTTGCTTAATTGTACTCGTAATTGGTAATTTCCTTAATAGAATTATCATCATTAACAAATACAACTTTAGGCTTATATTTGTTTGCTTCTTCCTGTTCCATAAAGGCATATGCAATAATAATCACTTTATCTCCAGTCTGTACAAGTCTTGCAGCAGCTCCGTTTAAACATATTATTCCGCTGGAACGTTCTCCTGGAATAACATAAGTCTCAAATCTTGCTCCATTATTATTATTCACTATCTGAACCTTTTCATTTTCAATTATACCTGCAGCTTCCATTAAATCTTTATCTATGGTTATGCTGCCCATATAGTTAAGTTCTGATTGTGTTACAGTTGCTTTATGAATTTTACCTTTCAGCATATTTAAAATCATTAGTGATCCTCCTTTAATTATACTTTTATAACTCAAATAAGAAATTATCAATTAATCTGGTTTTTCCAATATACACTGCAAGCATAATTAAAATTGAAGATTCTATTTCTGCTGCATTTTCCAAAGTTTCTGCATCTACAATTTCAACATAATCAATTTTTGCTAATTCTTCTGTATTTATTTTATCTGTTATAATTTTCTTTATATACTGGCTGTTTTTACATCCATTTTCCAATTCCTTTTTTCCTGCCATAAGGCTTTTATGTAAAATTGCTGCAGCCTTTCTTTCTTCGTCTGAAAGATAGGAATTTCTTGAACTTTTAGCTAATCCGTCTTCTTCTCTTACAATACTGCATGGAACAATGTTTATATTGTAACTTAAATCACGAACCATTCTCTTTATAACCGCCACCTGTTGAGCATCTTTTTGTCCAAAATAGGCATTATCAGGAAGAATAATATTAAAAAACTTAGAAACTACAAGGCATACTCCGTCAAAATGTCCTGGTCTTTTTGCACCACATAAAGTATTTGTAAGTCCGTCTACACTTATTTTAGTAGATCTGTTATCATAATACATTTCATCCGGTTCAGGATTAAAAACAATATGTGCTCCATTACCTTCTGCAAACTCCAAATCTTTTTCTATATTTCTTGGATATTTTTCATAGTCCTCATTTGGTCCAAACTGTGTAGGATTTACAAATACACTTACAACCACCCTGTCATTTTCCTTTGCAGCTCTTTTAATTAAACTTCCATGTCCTTCATGTAAAGCCCCCATAGTAGGAACATAGCCTACTGAATATCCCTTTTTTCTCCACTCATTTACAATATTTCTTATTTCGTCAATTTTTTTTACCAACATTTTACTATACCTCATAACTTTTAATATATTCTTTTTAATACATCATCATCTATGCTATATGAATGCTTTTCATCTGGAAAGCTTCCATTTTCCACTTCTTTTATATATTCTGCTACAGAATCCTTTATAGATGACCCTATTTTACCATACTGCTTTACAAATTTAGGAACAAAATCTTCAAACATTCCCAGCATATCCTGATATACAAGAATCTGTCCATCACAGTCTTTTCCAGCACCAATTCCAATAGTTGGTATTGTTAATGAATCTGTAATTATTTTTGCAATTTCAGAAGGAATTCCTTCAAGAACTACTGCAAAAGCTCCTGCTTTTTCAATTTCCTTTGCTTCTTCTATTAGTCTTTTTGCATCTTCCTCGCTTTTACCCTGTACCTTAAAACCTCCAAAACAATTTACTGACTGTGGTGTTAATCCTAAATGTCCCATAACAGGAATTTGAGCATTTACTATGGCCTTAATGGCATCCTTAACATGAGCTCCGCCTTCAAGTTTTACAGCATGAGCTCCCCCTTCTTTCACTATTCTTCCAGCATTTTCTACCGCCTGCTCAACAGAAACATGATAGGATAAGAATGGCATATCGCTTACTATTAATGCATTTTTTGCACCTTTTTTAACAGCTTTTGTATGATATATAATTTCATCTACAGTGACAGCTAATGTATCTTCATCACCTTTTATTACCATACCCAAAGAATCACCAATAAGAATTCCGTTTATACTGCATTCATCAAATAATTTTGCAATTGTATAATCATATGCTGTAAGCATTGTTATTTTTTTCTTTTCCCGTTTCATTTTATTAAATGTTACTACTGTATTTTTCATATTTTATATTTACTCCTTTAAAGCAGATATGATTTCTGCATATTTATTATAATCTTCACTGCTGTTTTCACACATTATATTAAGAAGATTTAAAGACAGTGCATTATACAAAGCTTTATCTTCAGGTTCTAAAACTTTTTTATGCTTTTTTATTGTGTTTACATCATTCCGTACCACAGGACCTGTTAAGGAATTTTTAAATCCCTTATTCATTATGGATTCAATGTTATTCATAATTAATGGTTTTAATGCATCCAATGCTTCTTTTTCATTCAGACCGCATTTAATCATATATTTAACTCCAATATTAAGAAGTGATAAAATTAAATTTGATACCATAACATTGGATACATGATATTCAGCACTTAACATAGCATTTCTAATAAAATATTTGTTTTTAAGTTTTTTCATTAATCTTAAAATGACAGAATCACTATCATTTAAAAGTTGCATGTCCCCTTCAATTGAAAAATATATGTTTTTTAAATCTTCTACTGGAATATTTCTGCTAGAAAAAGCATACATAGGATGTATAGAATAGACTTGTGCACCAGCGCATTTTGCATTATAAAGCACATCAGAACTTAAAGAACCACTGCAATGGCATAGATACTTTTCTTCTAAATTAAATTCTGAAATATCTTTATCTATTTTTGAAATTATATCATCAGGAGTTGTAATAAATATTACATTATTTTCATATATCAATTCTGAAATATCTGCATAAACTTTTATATTAGATATATTTAAATCTTTTAAGGCATTAGAAGAATTATGTCCATAAAAACCGCATACATCTAAATCATTATAGGTAAAGTACCGTGCAAGATTAACAGCTACCTTCCCAGGACCAATAAAACCAATTTTAATTTTTTCTATATAGTATCACCTCCACAAATTAGCAGCGATACAACTTCCTAAATCAATCTCATTCCTAAATAGATATGAGTTGTAACAAATAATGAAAATACGTGGTATAGCTCTATTTCAGATACTATCCACGTATTATATTATCACATTGTTATTTTTTTGACAACTATTATTAAATTACATGGCTTCTTGAATACAGTATACACCATCAATATTGCTAAGCTGCATCATATATTCTTCATGTTCTCTTTTTTCTTTTAGTGTAAGAGTCATTGTAAGAGCTATTCTGCTATTGTTTGAATCATCTTTTTTGCTTACTTCTACATTAGAAATTTTAGTTCCATCAGATTTAACCACATTCATAAAATTATTTACACCAGCAATTTCTTCTAATTCCACATATATTTCCAAAATTTTTGTGTGTGTTCTAGAATAAACATCAAGACGATGAAGTACTGTAACAACTGCATAAAGAAATATACATGAAATAATTGCTCCTTCATAAAACCCTATTCCAATAGCCAGTCCCATACAGGCACATGCCCATAATCCAGCTGCTGTGGTTAGACCTTTAACTTGATTTTTACCTACTACCATTATGGTTCCTGCACCTAAAAAACCAATTCCAGATATAACCTGAGCCCCCATTCTGCTTGCATCCCCCTCCATATAAAGAACATCTGACATATACTGGCTTGTAATCATAATAAGGGCTGCACCTATACATACAAGAATATGAGTTCTAAATCCTGCAGGTCTTTTCTTTCTGCCTCTTTCTGCACCAAGAATTCCACCACATACAGTTGCAAGAAGCAGCCTTATAATAATTGATATTATATTTATTTCTCTTAAATAATGTACTATATTATTTAAAATATTCATAAAGTTCCCCCATCTCATACGGCCTAATTAAATAAACTTAAAATATCTTCATGACTTAAAGATGTAATATTTGAAGAAGATAAGTCATCACCTAAAATATTCCCAATTAACTGCCGCTTACTATCCTGAAGTTCAATAATTTTTTCTTCAATTGTTCCTTGGCAAACAAGTTTAATTACTTCTACTATATTTTTCTGTCCAATTCTATGAGCCCTGTCTGTTGCCTGATCTTCTACTGCTGGATTCCACCATGGATCAAAATGAATTACAACATCTGCACTTGTAAGGTTCAAACCTGTGCCTCCTGCTTTAAGAGATATTAAAAACACATTATGGTCTCCTTCATTAAAATCGCGGACTAGTTTCATTCTGTCTTTAGAAGATATGCTTCCATCAAGATACAAATATTTAATACTATGGGCATTTAACTTGGCAGCTATATTTTTCAAAACAGATGTAAATTGTGAAAATACTAATATTTTGTGTCCTTCTTCAATGCTGTTATGGACCAGTTCTAAAAGACATTCTATTTTTGAGCTTTCACCTGAATAATTATTCATAACTACACCAGGATCCAAACATAATTGTCTTAACTTTGTTATATAGGAAAGTATTTCAATTCTGCTCTTATTAAACTCTGAGTCTTCAACTTTCTTTGCAATTAAGTCTTTAACATATGTACAGTAAGTTTCATATACTTTTCTCTGCTCATTGTGAAGAGGCACAACTAATCTTTTTTCAATTTTATCAGGAAGTTCGCCTATTACATCTTTTTTGTAACGTCTTAAAATAAAAGGTTTTATAAGTCTGTTAAGTTCCTTAAAAATTTCAGGTCCTTCCTGAAGTCTTCTATAGTACCTTAAATTAAATCTCTTTTCATCATATAAATAATCTGGCATTATATAATCAAAAATAGACCACAATTCCATAAGGGAATTTTCTAAGGGAGTCCCTGTAAGAGCAAATTTTCTGCAAGCTTTAATACTTTTTACAGACTTAGCATTTTGAGAAGAAGAATTTTTTATGTTTTGAGCTTCATCAATAAACATATAATCAAAATTCATGGTAAAATAGGATAAATCACGTCTTAATAAATTATATGTTGTTATATAAACATCATAATCATCAAATTTATTAAGAATATTAATACGCTCTTCCAAACCTCCGTATCCTATAGCTACCTTCATATCTGGTGCAAATCTTGCAAATTCATTTTTCCAGTTATAAATAAGAGAAGTTGGTACAACGATAAGGGTTTTGCTTCCTTTTTTAGCAAGTATAAAGGTTATTGCCTGTATTGTCTTTCCAAGTCCCATTTCATCTCCAAGGATTCCGCCAAAACCAAGATAATCAAGAGTTCTAAGCCAGTTATAACCATATTTTTGATATGGGCGGAGTTTTCCACACATACTTTCAGGTATGTGAAATATTTCGTCATGAGCCCTGTCTAGTTTCTCTTTCAAGATTTTAATTTCACTTCTGTTTTTAATGTAACGTATATTCTTTTCTTCAAAAAAATCCTCCATATATGCACCTTTATTCAGGCTTACTCTTATGGTGTTTTTTTCTATTATTTCATCTGAAATATTATCTAAAAGAGTTAATATATCTTTTAATTCCCTATTTTCTAAATCTAAAAATTCTCCATTTTTTAATTTGAAATACTTAACATTATTGCGAAAAGCTTTTAAAATTTCATAAGTTTCAGTTTCATCAATATCACCAAGGGCAAATTTAAATTCAAAATAATTATACTTTCCATGTTCTATGGTTCCTTTAAATTGTGACTTGGAAATATTTTTTATTCCCTTAAAATTTTCTGAATAATAAACTTCACCATAGCTTTGAAGTTTGTTTATATCATATCTGAAAAAATTAAAGGCTTCATCATCTCCTCTTGAAAAATAGAATACTTTATCTTCTGCTTCAAAATTAAAATTTCGCAGGATGCCAAGGATTTCATTTTCAGCACTGCTATCCCTATATATTACCTTTTCTTTATATTCATCAAAATAATTAAATTCACATCCATCATAATCAACTTTTAGTATAAGTGTTATTTTTTTATTATTGTCAAAATAGAAATTGAACTTAGGTTTTGCCATTACTATATTCCTTCTTATTTTTTCACCAAGAAGCAGGCTGTCTGTGGTTTTAACAAGGGCTGGAATCAAGTCTTTTAATACTTGATTCTCCTGCTCTTTTGGAAATGATATTTGGGAAATAGAGTTAAATACTTTTAAATATGGCGAAAGCCTCTCACATTGTTCTAAAGACGGCATATAAACACTGGTTTTAAATAGAAAAACATCCTCATTTGAATTAAGGGCAACAGGCATTCCGTTTTCTGCTTCAAGAATAATTTCATTATTCTTTTTTTCAATAAAAAATGGAAGAGGTATATCATTTTCAATTATTTCACTTTCTATTTCTCTATAAAAAAATCCATCCCCTAAAAAGAAAGAATTATTTTTAACAATATGCAAAAATTCTTTTATCATATAATCAGGTATATACATAAATTTTCCATCAATAAGCTTATCCTGAGAAGTTTTAAAACTATAGTTATCTATTGAAAGTTTTCTTATATTAAACATAAACTTCAAAAGTCTTCTATCTATAAAGGATAGCTTGTATTTCTTCATAGAAAATTCAAAATTTTTACTAAACTTAACTGGAACATTATTAGATACATTTAATAAGAAAGCATTAATATCTCTTATTATATAAAATCGACAATTGTTTCTCATTCCAATTTTAAATACTGCCATAAGTTTAGATGACCAGTTATTTCTGTTTAAAACAACTTGAAATCTGACTTCTTCCTTTGTGGAATCATCAATTAGTTCATTAATAATATCTGACTTATTTTCTATTTTATTTTTTTGTGCATTTAATATGGATTTTTCCACTGTTAAAGCTTCCCTAAGCATGCTGTCCCTATCAATTTGTTTTAAAAAGCCGTAAAAACTAGCAGCAATATGCTTACAGCAGTAATTAACTTTTTTAAATTCATTTTTTTCAAAATCAGCACAGCTGCAATAAGTACTTGTAATTTCTTTTGTTTCATTACTAATTTCAATGTTACATACATATTCGCTAAAAAGGCTTTCTGACACTACAGATGATTTTATAATAATATAATCCTCTGACACTGTAACATTAATGTCCTTAATAAGGTCATTATTAAACACACGGGTTCCTTTATTTCTAATAGCAGCTGTAATGTTTTTGTTAAAGCCCTCCAGTAAAATTTGTTTAATCATTTAATCACTGCCTTTAATAATTTACTTTATGGTTTTAATCTTTTTTATAATTTTTTCATCAATATATTCAGATTTTGAAAAACCCTTTCTAAAATACCTGATCTGTTTATATTGTGTACCTTTCATATTAAAGTCCAAAATATCAATTTTTTCTCCTTTAAAAACAATTGGTTCATTCATACCTTTAATAAAAATCTGTACTTCCATGTTAATTCTCCTAAAGTTAATTTCTAGTTATTGGTTCTTATATTGCCTTATTGCTTCTGCAATTTCATTTAAGTATTCCCATCTTTCATATTTAAATTCAAGATCCGATTCCAGTTTTTCTTTTTCTTTTATAAGCTCATTTAATTTGCCATAGTTTGATGAGTTTTTCGCCATTTCATTGTTAATTTCATTAATTTCCCTTTCAAGCTTTGCAATATCATCATCAATAGTTTCATATTCCTTTGTTTCCTTAAATGAAAATTTAGGTTTGTTATCTTTTGTTTTTTCTTTTACAGATTTATTTTCAACAGGTTTACTGTCATTATTTTTTGCACCTTTAAGGGAGTTAATTTCTTTATATATTAAATAATCGCTATAATTACCAATATATTCTTTTATTATTCCCTTTCCTTCATATGCAAAAATTTTATTGCATATTCTGTCTAAAAAATATCTGTCATGAGATACAACAACTACCACTCCAGCAAATTTATCCAGAAAATCTTCTAAAATTTTCAATGTTTCTATATCCAAGTCATTTGTAGGTTCATCTAATATAAGAAAATTAGGACTTTCCATAAGGATTCTTAAAAGCTGTAATCTTCTTCTTTCACCTCCTGATAACTTTCCTATGGGAGTGTACTGCATAGTTCCATCAAATAAAAAACGCTCAGCCATTGTTGAAGCTGTTATTTTAGTCCCATCACTAACAGGGATATATTCTCCACCTTCTTTTATATAATCAATAACTCTCATATTAAAATCCATATTTTCATTGTCCTGAGCAAATACGCCTATTTTAACTGTATCACCTATTTCAATGGTACCACTATCAGATGCAATTTTATTTCGCAAAATATTTACAAGAGTGGTTTTCCCAGCACCATTTGAACCTACTATACCTATTCTGTCATCTTTTAAAAAGATATAGCTGAAATCCTTAATTACACATTTATTATGAAAAGTCTTTGAAATACCATTAACTTCAACTACTTTCTTTCCAAGTCGTGTACCTACAAAAGATATATTAATATCCTCCTGCCTTTTCACAGGTTCAATTTTTACCAGTTCATCAAATCTTTGAAGTCTGGCTTTTTGTTTTGTGGTTCTTGCCTTAGCTCCTCTTTTGACCCATTTTAATTCATTTCTTATAAGAGCCTTACGTTTTTCTTCCTGAGCATCCTCCATTTCAATTCTTTCCATTTTCTTTTCAAGAAATTCTGAGTAATTACCAGGATAACTATAAAGATTTCCATGGTCCAGTTCAATTATTCTGTTTGCAACTCTGTCTAAAAAATATCTGTCATGGGTAATCATAATAAGAGCACCCTTACGGGAGTTTAAATATTCCTCAAACCATTCAATACTTTCAGCGTCAAGATGGTTAGTAGGCTCATCTAAAATTAAAAGATCACACGGAGTAATAAGTGAACATGCTAAAGCCACTCTCTTTTTCTGCCCTCCAGATAAATTCCTTACATTTTCATGGTAATTTTTTATTCCAAGTTTAGTTAATATGGTTTTTGCACTGCTTTCTAAATCCCACAAATTTAATGCATCTATATCTGTCTGCAGTTTAATCAGTTTTTCACTTAATTCATTACTGTTGTTTACTTCAAGTTCTGCCACTATATTTTCATATTCTCGAAGCAGCTTCATTTCCTTTGAATTACCTTTAAATATCTGCTCAAGAATAGTTAAGTTATTATCAAAAAGAGGATTCTGCTCCAAAAATTCAATTCTTATATTTTTTCCTTTTGTAACAGTACCTTCAAAAAATTCATCATTTCCTGATATTATTTTTAATAAAGTAGACTTTCCTGCACCATTAATTCCAATAATACCAATTTTATCTCCTTCATTAATTCCAAGATTTATATTATTCAACAATAGTTTTTCACTATAACTTTTTCTTATGTTTTCTAATGTTAATATATTCATTTTTAATCTCCTTATAGAATCTGTATTGTTTCATTTTATCATATTTTCTCTCTTTCTGCATAAAAACAATTGTATTTTGATTTTAGGCTTTTTTCTCTAATTTAATTTACATAATATTTATTATTTATACAAATTGCTCATACGAAAAGCAGTATTTAAAAAATACTGCCTATCCATTATATTTCTTAACGAATTTTTTAATCCATCTTTCTTTTGATATATCATATCTCCTTGATACATATATAAAACCTGATTTCTTTAAAACTCTGCATGAAGGTATGTTTTGTTCATAACATTCTGAGTATATGTATTTAACCCCCACTATATTAAAGGCAAAATCACATATTGTTTCAAGACATTCTGTCATAATTCCTTTGTTCCAATAATCAGCTCCAAGACAATAGCCTACTTCACATGAAAAAGTTTTATCATTAAATTTGCTTAAGGAAATACTTCCTATTATATTATGATTTTTTATGCTTTCTATGCACCAGTTATAATAATCAGGCTTTTTATAAAAATTTATCCATGTGCTAATAACAAATAAGGTTTTATCCAGACTTTCATGAGAATTCCATGGAAGATATTTTGTCACCATATCTGATGATGCCCAATTATCAAACATCTGTCTGCTGTCTTTTAATACAAATTTTCTTAATATTATTTTTTCACTACTAATTTTTACTGTTCCTATATGTCTAAACATTGTCCTATCCCAATACAAAAATAATTTATGTAAATTATAACACTAATGCTTATATATATCTATCTATTGAGAAATTTTCTAAATATTGTGGAAAAATATATAAAAATATTATGCAATTTAGGCATAATTATTTATTTTATGGTTTTCATCTTTTAAAATTTAGAGTATAATATTTTCGGGATTAAAATTTTTATACATTTTATCTCATAATTATGTACATATGTGCATTGAATTAAACAATATTTATAAAAAATTGGAGGTAGCATTTATGTTAGTATCAGCTAAAGAAATGTTAAACAAAGCTAGAGAAGGAAAATACGCTGTTGGTCAATTCAACATTAATAACTTAGAATGGACTAAGGCTATTCTTCAAACTGCACAAGAAAACAATTCACCAGTTATTCTTGGTGTATCTGAAGGTGCAGGAAAATATATGGTAGGTTACAAAACTATCGTTGGTATGGTAAATGGTATGTTAGAAGAAATGGACATTACTGTTCCAGTTGCTCTTCACTTAGACCACGGCAGCTACGAAGGATGTTATAAAGCAATGGCTGCTGGATTCTCTTCAGTTATGTTCGATGGTTCTCATTATCCAATAGCTGAAAATATTGAAAAAACTAAAGAATTAGTAAGAGTTACTAAAGGTAAAGGATTATCTTTAGAAGCTGAAGTTGGTTCAATTGGTGGTGAAGAAGATGGTGTTGTAGGTAGAGGTGAAGTTGCAGATCCTAATGAATGTAAACAAATCGCTGATTTAGGTGTAACTATGCTTGCTGCTGGTATTGGTAATATCCACGGTAAATACCCTGAAAACTGGGAAGGTTTAGCTTTTGATGCTTTAGAAGATATAAAAGCTGCATGTGGAGATATGCCATTAGTATTACATGGTGGTACTGGAATTCCAGAAGATATGATTAAGAAGGCTATATCTCTTGGTGTTTCTAAAATTAATGTTAATACTGAATGTCAATTATACTTCCAAGAAGCTACAAGAAAGTATATTGAAGAAGGTAAAGATAAAGAAGGTAAAGGATTTGATCCTAGAAAATTATTAGCTCCAGGTGCTGAAGCTATTAAGACTATCGTTAAAGAAAAAATGGAATTATTCGGCTCAATCGGAAAAGCTCTATAATATTTCTTTAAATTAAAAGCTGCCTAAATGTAAGGTAGCTTTTTTTATGTTATATTTTTTTAATTGTATACTGGTTCACTGTCTTTTCATAATTATTTTGTTACTTAAATGTGAACATTACATGCAAATATAAATTTATCTTTCACATTATAACAAAATAATTTTCAAATATATTCTTTTAGATGTGTAACTATTTTAAATAATTTTTCTACATAATATTAAAAAATTAATTTAATATTTAATTTTGACAACTATATTCCTACATAATATAATGAATACTGGATATTATACGTACGTAGGAGGGACAATATGAATAACAATTTTTTCTATTCTTTTCC
>CAZPRO010000022.1:0-26374 GCA_964588775.1 uncultured Clostridium sp. | reverse complement strand
CTGGATTAGGACCTCCATTTTTTATTGCAACAGCCATTTCTTTACCAATCTTAGTGAAAATTTTACCTCTTTTGGCATCTGCCTTACCTTTTTTAGCTTGAATATTATGCCACTTTGAATGTCCTGACATATATTACTCCTCCTTATTTTATAACCCAATATATAGCACAATAACTTTATTACAATTTTACTGTATTATATACTTATTATTTTATATATTTATAAAAACCACCCATGAATTATAGCATATTCTGTACTTTTTTTCAATTATTGTACTGTCATATGATACATTTTAACTTTATATAAAAATTTCTAACCATAACATAATCTATATCTTAAATTTTGCTATAACATTCTTTAATTTTTCACTACTATGAGCCACTTCTTTAATTTGTTCTAATACATCTGTAGAATCTTCTGAAGCTTTATTAGTTGCCTTAAGTATTTTCTCTGAATCTGCAGCAACACTTGTATTTAAACTGCTTATTTCTTTCATTGTCTCAACTATTCCCAAAATAGCAGCATTAACTTCTTCAGCTGTTGCACCAAGATCCCCTGCAATATTATTATAATTATCCGCATCTTTCTTATATCGTTCTGCAACTTCAATCATGGTATGATAATCTTTTCTTATGGTTTTGTTAATAAATTCCAAAAGACCGCTTGACTGAATACTTAAATTATTTACTGAACCTATTACTTTACTTATAACATTGTTTATCTTATCCACAGCTTTGGTTGAATTCTCAGCAAGTTCCCTTATTTCTTCTGCTTTCTTTGTTACCAGATTGTAGGAAACACTATAGCTTACAATTGAGCTGCAAATTAATGTTATGATACTAATCAATAATACAACAAAAATCAATTTTCCTTTAATTGTTCTTATCCTCATCATTTCACTCCAAAAACTTTATCAGCTTAAATTTCTTTCCTATTAGAGTTGAATTTATATAGAATTATAATAACATATTATTAAAAATACGGCAATTTATATGAAATATTTTTAATAATATAAACTAAAATCGACTATATTGTTAAATATAGTCGATTTTCTTCTTTAAAGTATGTATCTTCTGCACTTTTTCTAATAATAGCCTTTCCATTAGTACATTCTATAATCTCATTTTCTATTCTATGAACCATAGATGTTTCACATAAAATATGAAGTATTATTTTATCTGTATATTCAGTATCCTCAATATGCCATGAATTTTGTCCACATATGTATTGTACTTTTCCAAAACAGTCATATTCTATTTCTATAGTTATTTTTAAGCCTTTAATTTTTTCTACAACACCTGCTGCTTTTAATGCTATGGTTGCACCTTTTATATATGCACGAGTAAGGCCTCCTGTCCCTAAAAGAATTCCGCCAAAATATCTTGTAACCACAATGGCACAATCAGTAACATTGCTTTTCTTCATAACTTCTAATATAGGAATCCCTGCTGTTCCTTGTGGTTCTCCATCATCACTATACCTTTGAATGTTTTTCTTTTCTCCTATTACATAGGCATAACAATTATGCCTTGCCTGTTTATGCATTGATTTTATTTCACTTACAAAGGCTTTAGCTTCTTCTTCATTTTCAACTCTTTTTGCATATCCTATAAATTCCGATTTTTTTTCTTCAAATCTATCTTCACCAAAATTTTTAAC
This sequence comes from uncultured Clostridium sp., assembly GCA_964588775.1. Lineage (GTDB taxonomy): Bacteria > Bacillota > Clostridia > Clostridiales > Clostridiaceae > Clostridium. Next base: position 24,715 of record CAZPRO010000022.1, on the reverse strand, counting down.
CGTTACATATGACATAAACTTCACCCCTTTTCATGAATTAATTTTTCTATAACATCCTTTAACATTGACATACCTTGAAAAATTTTCTTTTTATCTGTCTGATAAAAGCTTAGTCTAAATGAATACTGCCCTTCATCTGGCAATATGAAAAATATCTGGGCTGGTGTTATATAAACATTATTTTTTATAAGTTCATAAAAAAGCTCCTCTGCTTTAAATCTGTTATTTTTAATATTAACATAGAAACTTAATCCTCCATGAGGATCAATGTATTCTAATGTATTACAAAAATCATTTTTCAGAATTTCCTTCATCAAAAGATATCGTTCACTGTATTCTTCATTTAATCTTTTTATATTTTCCTTCCAAGGTCCTCTGGCTATATACTCGTCCAATGCCCTCTGCATAAGACTTGATGTTGTTATATCTGTATTTAACTTTGAATTTTCTATTATTTCTTTAAATTCTTCTGGAACTGCCATATACCCCATTCTTATTCCTGGAAGGAAAATTTTAGAAAAACTTTTTATATATATTACTCTATCATTTTTATCAAGGTATTTAAAAGGAACATACTCCATATTATTACTATATATAAGCTCTGAAAGATAGTCATCTTCAATTATATAAAAATCATATATATGTGCCAGTTCAAGTATTCTTTTCTTACTTTCTATGTTATATGTTATACCAGTAGGATTTTGAAAATAACTCATAGTATAAAAACATTTAATCTGATTTTTCTGGAGTATTTTTTCAAATTTATTCAAATCTATTCCATTATTTTTTATAGGAATTTCTATAATGTTTGCCTTTCTCCATTTAAAGGCAGATAATGCTCCAATGTAAGTAGGCTTTTCAACAACTACATTATCATTTATATTAATTATACTTTTAGCTGCTATGTCAATTCCCTGCTGAGCTCCTGATACCACAAGCATATTATCTTCATCCAAATCGTTATTCCAAAAAACTTCATTTATTGTTTTTATAAGTTCACTATATCCACATCTATTTTTTGCCACTAATGCATCTGTTCCATCACGCTCAAGGACTGCATTAATAATATGCTTCAAATCATCTATAGGAAAAAGCACTTCTCCATTGGTTTCTCCTGTAAAATCTATTATTTTTTCTTTAGAGAACATACTAATTTTTTTTAACAATGTTTGATACTTTTTTTTAAAGGATGAACTTACATCCTTTCTTCTTGCATATGTTCCACTTCCCATTTTCTGATATGCATATCCTTCAGCTTTAAGCTTATTATATGCATTTATTATTGTATCATTGTTAACTCCAAGTTCCTTTGATAAAACTCTTATGGGTGGCAGCTTTTCTTTATCTTCTATTATTTTTTTCTCTATAAGCTTTTTTATGTAATTATATATTGATAGATATTTAGCAATATCATCCTTAAATTGTATTTTTTTAAATTTTTCCATACAGCCCCCTTATGATAATTATTGTGCTGAATATACATTTTCTTTAATAAGCTTTTCACCATATCCTAAATCAAGGTTTTGAGTCTTTTTTCTTATTATACCTCGCTTGTATAGTTCCTTTAAAATATCTTCTATTTTTATGGAAAATTCCTGAAATACAATGTCCTGCTTTATTTCATAAGAGCTTAAAAACTTATTTTTATTTTTAAGATAATCTATAAGAAACTTAGCTGCTACATTAATATTAATATCTAAAAAGTTTTCTAAATATAATATTGAATTCATTATATTTTCTTTGTATGCACCTTTTAAAAGCAAATTATTTAAAATATTTTCAAACTGGCTATTTAAATTTGATGCCATTTTTACTGCATCTTTAGACACTTTATAGCCATTAAGATTCAAATATAATTTTGAAAAGCTTCCTAGTGCTCTTATTAACACTTCATAAGAAGTGATGAAACTGTCATTATAATAAAATTTTTTTGACACTCTTAAGTCCTTTATTAATTGCCCTAAATATAGAAGATTATTTAATTCCATATGTTTATCTAAAGTATATTTTGCCTTATTATATATATTTTCAATTTCTTCATCTTTTGAAATTATAATTTTAGATGAAATGAGAAGATTTCTAATAAAACCTTTCTTTTCATTATTATCATATAGCCTTAAAAAACTTTCTTTTTTTAAAATTTTCATATGTACAGGAATATCTAAAACTTCAGAATATATATCACGTATTTCATTAAAAGTATTTTTGTATACAACAAATACATCAATATCCGATTCTTCCCACAAATCTCCATTGATTATACTTCCAAAAGCAAATACAGTTAATACATTTTTATTATTTCTTAAAGTAGTAATAAGCTTTTCACATGCTTTTTGATAATTTTCAATAGATTGAAGCATTAATAAATTCCCTCTTTTTCTTTTTAATAATTATATATCTAAATTATTATAACTTACTTCATCTATATATTACAATGACATATTAAATCTTTAGTTTTATTGTATGTTTCATCATCTACTTCTGCTTTAATAAATATTCCATTTTCATCATAAGTTTCTTCTATTATCCTTGCATTACGATGTAAAAATGACTGCACATGTGTTTTATCATATGGAATTTTATACTCTACTGCTTTGTAATTATAAGGAAGCTTTTCTTCTATAAGATTTAACAGCTTATGAAGGTTGATTTTTTCCTTTGCTGAAATTTCAATATAATTTTTACCTGACACAGCTTTTTTAATTTCTTCTATATATTTTTCATCTGCTTTATCTATTTTGTTTAGCACAATAATAGTTTCCTTTTCTATTGCTCCAAGTTCAAGAAGCACTTCATTTACTGCCATATACTGTTCAATTGCAGTATCACTTGAAACATCAATTACATGACATAAAAGATCGCTGTATACAACTTCTTCTAATGTGGATTTAAATGCTTCAACTAAATCATGTGGAAGTTTTCTTACAAAACCTACTGTATCTGTTAAAGTAATAATTCCCTTATTTTGAAGAACTATGGCTCTTGTTGTTATGTCTAAGGTTGCAAACAGCATATCTGCTTCAAATACCTTTTCCTTGTTGACATTTTCCTTTTTTGAAGCTGTTTCACATAAAGCATTTCTAAGAGTTGATTTTCCTGCATTTGTATATCCCACTAAAGATACCTTTGGAATATTTTCCTTATTTCTTTTTTCTCTCTGAACTTCTCTATGCTTTTTTATTTTCTTTAATTCATCTTTTAAATCATATATGGTTTCCATTATGTGTCTTCTATCTGTTTCAAGCTTCTTTTCTCCTGGTCCTCTTGTTCCAATTCCTCCTCCAGTTCTTGAAAGCACAGTTCCCAATCCTTGAAGTCTGCTTAGTCTGTATTTTAACTGAGCAAGCTCCACCTGTATTTTTGCTTCTTTACTCTTGGCTCTTCTTGCAAAAATTTCTAGTATTAATGTAGTTCTGTCTATTACTTTGGCTCCTATAGCAGCTTCAAGATTTCTTACCTGGGAACCACTTAACTCATCATCAAATATAATAACATTTGCTCTCTCTAACTGACGCATTGATGCTATTTCTAAAACTTTACCACGACCAATATAAAATGCCGCATCTATTTTATTTCTATTTTGAAATACAGTTTTTAATACTGGTATATTGCAGGCTTCTGTAAGTTCCTTTAATTCTTCAAGGCTTTCCTTTGTATCAGAGCCTATAAGTATTGCTTTTTCTTCATTATCTTCAATTACTTCATTATTTTTTATTAAATTTTCTATATGTTTTATTTTGTCTAGTATATCTATACTAAAAATTTTATCCAAAGTTATGTTTTGTTTTTCTAATACTTCTAATTTATTGTTGTATAACGAAAGCATTCCAAGGGAAAAATCAATTATATTGCCATCCATTATAGCTACTGATACCATTGCATCTAGTTTCAGCTTTAATAATGCTGTTAAATCAAGACCTGATAAATTGCAATATGCATTAGGATGAGTATGTATTAATCTTACTCCTGCAAGTCTTTTTTCTTCTATACCTATTATGGGAATTTCAACAGAAGCAGCATCACCAACAGCAACACTTGTAACATTTCCTTTTCTGTTTATTCCTACACTTACCTCTCTTTCTAAAATATTAGATACCTTTGATATTATATTTAAAATTTCTATGTCACAGATTTCATTTTTGGATGTTCTTATAGAATAAACATTTTCAAGTTCCTGTAAAATTGATTTTCTTATTCCTTCTACATTTCCATGAATCATATATATCACCTCACATTATTATATGATAATAACTTTTCCCTAATTTTATACTAACCAAAAATTATTGTAAAGGTTATGTAACTTTTCCTTTAATTATTCCTAAAGTATTTGCACATTTTTTTATATACCAGTTGAAAGCATGCTTATTTTTATGACATAATATATTTTATAATATAATTGCCAAATAATTATTAACTACATAAAGGAGAATCTCTTATGAACGAAAAAAAACATAATATTATTTTTTCAGAAGAAACCATAAAAAAAAGAATTGCAGAGTTAGGACAAGAAATTTCAACAGATTATAAAGACAAAAAATTATACATATTATCCCTTCTTAGAGGAAGCTTTGTTTATGCTGCTGATTTAGTTAGAGCTATAGATATTAATGTAAAAATAGGCTTTATGACTACATCAAGCTATGGCAGTAGTGAAACTTCAAGCGGAACTGTAAAAATCCTTAATGATGTTCCAGACAACATTGAAGGCTGGGATGTTTTAATTGTTGATGATATTGTTGATACTGGAATAACTATGGACTATGTAATAAATCACATAAAGAAGTTGAATCCGGCTTCTATAAAATCCTGTGTTCTTTTAGATAAGCCTTCAAGAAGAAAAATTGAAATAGAGCCTGATTACTGCTGCTTTGAAATTGAAGATTTATTTGTAGTTGGATATGGCCTGAATTATGGCGATTATTACAGAAATGTACCTTATGTATTTAATTGGGAAGACTAAATATTATTTCTTAAATTAATCAGGATTTTTCCTGATTAATTTTTTTGTCCAAATTCAGATATCATTGATACTTGAGGAATGTCTCCTATAATAATTGTTTCTGATACTGGAATCTGTGTGTTAATTTCCATTTCTTTACTAATCAAAGGCATCTTCATTCTTACCTTTGCCTTTGCTATAAGATAAATTTTATGACGTGTTTGATTAATTCCTGCACTTTCAAATTTTGAATCATAGGCTATAGTCATATTTCCCATAGGCTGTATTTTTACATATATTTTAGGTCCTGCATTATATAAAAGGCTTTTATCAGTTATCCATCCAAGAGGAACAGGTATTGTTTCATCTTTCATTTTATCTAAATCCTTATTACATTCATCTGCCATTTTGGCTGCAATTTTATTAAGTTTTGCACTATCTGACTGAATAAGAACTATTTTTCCTTCAGAATCTTTTTCAATGACAATTATTTCATCATATCTAAATTCTTCATTTAAAATTTTTGTACTATTTTCATTTATGATTTTTATAGTCTGTGATTTAGCTTTCATCTCACCTAACTGTAATACATATGGAAATACCCTCTTGTCAAAAATCATTAATATCATATAAGAAAAAATTATAAAAAGTATTACAATGATAAGAACAAAACTTCTGCTTTTTTTTGTCCTTTTTGTATAAAATTCCATTTGACAGCACCTTTATTTATTGAGTTATTTATCTACTAATACTATAATTATGCTATAATAGTATAGGATATTATATTTTTAATGATATTATCATATATTTTAGGAGGAAGAAATGGCATCAAATAAATCACAAAAAACTAAAGGAGCTTCTCATGCAGAATCACCCAATAGAAGAAAACCAAAGAAAGCAAAGAAGCATAGAGTAAGGAGATTTTTTACCTATCTAAGTCTTATCCTGTTATTCTGCATTTGTGGTATATTTGTAGTTTTTGCAGGATATGCTTTTGCTGTTATAAAATCCACCCCTCCATTAGATGTAAACGCTGTTTTAACTTTAAATCAGCCTTCAAGTCTATATGACAATAATGGTGATTTTATGGATAATCTTCACTCGACTGAAGAAAGATATGTAATTGAATCTGATGAGATTCCTCAATCACTAAAGGATGCTTTCATATCTATTGAAGACGAAAGATTTATGACTCATAAAGGAATTGATCTTAAAAGAATTGCTGGCTCAGCCCTTCTTGATGTAAAAAAAATCATAACAAAGCAGAAGGGACTTCATGGTGCATCTACAATTACACAGCAATTAATTAAAAATACAGTTCTTACAAATGATGTTTCAATAGAAAGAAAAATAAAAGAAATGTATCTAGCTTTAAATCTTGAGCAGAAATTAACTAAAGATCAAATAATAACTGCATACTTAAACACCATACCTATGGGTGGTACTGCCTATGGAGTTGAAGCTGCTGCACTACTTTATTTCAGCAAATCAGCTTCTGATTTATCATTAGTTGAATGTGCTTATCTTGCTGGAATTACTCAAGCTCCTTCATATTACAGTGCTTATAATGAACATAATACAGAAGATCCTGCTCCTTATATAAACAGAACCATTGTTGTATTGGATAAAATGCTGGAAAAAGGATATATATCTCAAGAAGAACATGATACTGCTGTTAATGATATAAACAACGGAAATCTTGTTTTCAAAAAAAGCAAAATTGACTACAAGCTCAATTATGAATGGTTTATATATCCTGCAATATCACAGGTTAAAAAAGATCTTATGGATAAATATGGATATAGCGAAGAAGAGGCTGCAAATTTAATAGCACATGGAGGACTTCAAATTTACACAACTATGGATAGACATCTTCAGGATTTTACTCAGGCAACTTTAGATGATTACAATAATCTTGGAATTACAAATCCAGAAACCTATAATGAAGATGGTGTTCCTCTGCTTCAGGCTTCTGCTACAATTGTCAACTATAAAACAGGTGCTGTTGTAGCAATGGTTGGCGGACGTGGAAATCAGCAGCCACAATCAACTAACAGAGCATATAATGCATTAAAACCTATTGGTTCATCTACAAAACCCCTTACTGTTTATGGACCTGGAATAAACGAAAAAATCATAACAGCTGCTACTCCAATAGATGATGCACCTTTTGAAGATAACAAACTTGATAATGGAAATTCCTATAATCCAAAAAATTCTCCAAATGTTTATAATGGTTTAACTACTGCAAGAGAAGGAGTTAAATATTCAAAAAATGTAGTTTCAGTAAAAATTGCTGACATGATTGGATTAAATACTGGAATATCCTATGGTGAAAAATTAGGCTTAAAATATAATTCTGCCTCAAAAAGTTCAATAGCTGCAGTGGCATTAGGAGAATTTAATAATGACCCTAATGATTTAGATGGCGGTAACACCTTTATCCTTGCAAATGCTTTTGGTACTTTTGGTAATGGCGGAAATTACACTAAACCAATACTCTATACTAAAGTTGAGGATTCCAATGGCAGAACAATATTAGAAAACAATAATCCATCACAAACTTCTGTATTCTCACAAGAAGCTGCTTACATTATGTATGACATTTTGAAAGGACCTATAACATACAATGCCACTGGTGCAAAATGGGGTGATATGCCCGTTGCAGGTAAAACTGGTACAACAACAGCTTCTAATAACTTATGGTTTTCAGGATTAACACCATATTTATCTGCTTCTGTATGGATTGGTTATGATATACCATCCACTCTTTATGGAAGTTCCAGCGGATGTGCTGTTCTCTGGGGTAAACTTATGGCAGAAGCTCATTCTTATTACAAATATTCTGTAACAGATATTAAAAAACCTGAAAAAGTAGTTTCTGTTTCCGTATGTAAGGATTCTGGTGTCTTACCATCAGGAATATGTAAAAATGATCCTCGTGGAAATAGAATTTACACAGAATATTTTATTAGCGGAACTGAACCAACTGACACATGTGAAGTTCACTGTACATCAGAAGTTAACGTTCTTAATGGTAAAACAGCAACTTCATCAACTCCATCCATATTAAAACAAAGCGTAGTATATATAAAGAAAGATAATCCTAATCCTGTAACCTTAGATTATCCATATGTGTACACGAGTTCAGCTGAATCTGTTGATAATACTGTAGGATATGATGAAGAAACAGGTCCTGTTGAGTTTTATCCATCACCGGAGGAAATTAATCAGAATAGTGATTCAGAACTTCCTCTGGCATCTCCAGGTGGTAATTTAAATAATTCACCTCAAGAAATGCCGCCTGGTCCAGGTGTAAATCCAGAAAATGTAGAAACATTTCCTGGCAATTAAAATTTTATAATTAGTGAAATAGCAAATGCCATATTAAAGATTATAAAGTTCTTTAATATGGCATTTGTTTATTTAGTAGTCAATTCCGGAAACCACAATTCAATCTCAGCCTTTGCACTTTCTTCATTATCGGATGCATGTACGCAATTTTCTGTCTTACTATGTGCATATCTATGACGTATGGTTCCATATGCAGCATCTTTAGGGCTTGTAGCTCCATTAATGGCCCTTATTCTTGAAATTGCATTTTCACCTTCCAATATTATTGCAACTAATGAACTTCTTGTTATGAAAGTAATTAATTCCTCATAGAAATCTTTTCCTTTATGCTGAGAATAATGCTTTTCAGCTATATCTCTTGTAGCCTGCATCATTTTTAATTCCTTAACTACTAATCCATTTGCTTCATAGCTTGCAATTATATCCCCTATTATATTTCTTTCTACTCCATCTGGTTTAATTAAGACCATACTTCTCTCTAACATTTTTGTCATTCCTTCCTAATAAATACTTTCATATTAATTTATTATTGCCTTATTTATAATATATTATACTTAATTCCCTGAAAATTTAAAATACTTTTTATAATTATTAATTTTAACCTGTTTTTACCTCAATATAACCAAATTTTTATTTATATATTTGATTATTTTTTTATAAAAATTTATAATAACATATATATTTATGTTATTATAAATTTATTCTTTAAAGGAGTTTATTTTTATGATTAGATACTCAATTATTGCTTATGGAAAGGTTCAAGGTGTAGGATTTAGATATTTCACTGCCATGAAAGCCATGGAATTTAATTTATACGGCTTTTGTAAAAACTTACCTGATGGTACTGTACATATTGAAGTTCAGGGAGAAGAAAAAAACATATCTTTGTTTATTTCTGCAATAAAAACAGGTAACGGCTTTTGCCGAGTTGATGACATTAAATTAGATAAAATTGACGTTAAAGAAAACTGCACAAAATACCATATTATGTAACAGATAACTCTTATAAAAAAACAAAATAAATATAAATGGAACTGTCACTATACATGGGACAGTTCCATTTATATTCTTATGGTTCTCAGCTTTTATTTATTCCTTTTTTGATTATAAAGTGTAAATACAATTTTAAATACACAGGCATCACTAAATTTTCTTATATCATACCCTGTATACTTTTGTATTTTTTCAAGCCTGTATATAAGTGTATTTCTATGAACATATAGCTGCTTTGAGGCTTCACTTAAATTCAAATCAAGCTTAAAGAAAGTCTCAATGGTTTTTATCATATCCTCATCCATGCTTGAAAAGAAGTTTCTAAAATTACCATCTAACTCTTTTTTAGTTTTATCATTTATATCTTCTAATATTCTTTCAAAAATAAGAGCATTATCATTGTAAATAGTTTCAGATACCTTGTATCTTTTTCCTATATGAATTTTTATTGTACATTTTTCATATACATGACTTAATTCCTCATAATTTTCTACCATACTATAACATATATAGCTTCTTGTATACAAAGATGTATTTATTGTGTCACTAATGCTTAATACATGGTCTTCTATATCCTCAAAATCACCAATGAGAACTACATATTCGTTATATCTTACTATAATATTTTCTGTATCACTATATATATTTTTTAATATTTCTACTACCTCATGACTATTTTGAGGTACATTAATACATATTAAATATAAATTCTTCTCATTAAACGGAAGTTCATTTTTACTTTCGTCACTTATTGGTTCCTTATTTAAAAGTTTTAATATGGTTTTCTCATTTTTATTATAGTTTTCTTTATATTTATTTTTTATGCAGTATTCAACTAATTTTAATAAATCTTTATGTTCTCTTTCAGTTTCTATTATTACAATATTTTTGCCAATGGTAAACCTATTTTCAATAATATCTTCTGATTTGTTTTTTAATTCTTTAGATTGAAATATTAACTTATCATTAAGATAAATATTAAATGCTATATGACAGTTATTGTATATATCCTGTACAAAATTAATTAAACCTTCCATAATTCTCACCTCTTTACTCTATGGCAACGAATCTATTAAATAAGAAAAAATAAGAGCTAAAGAAAAATACCTTAACCCTTACTTTTTATTTTTTACTTCTTACTCTATTTTTATTAAGGTAAGAGCATAATATATCCGTTAAATAGTTTCATTCCATTACTATTAATATTTTAACAAATTCTAAGTTCAGTTTCCTTATTAAATACATGAATATTTTCTTTTTCAACAAATAATTTTATTTCATCCTTTGGTTCAAACTTAGTACTTCCATCAACTCTTCCAGTCATGTTTACTTCACCACATTTAAAGTAAATATAACTTTCAGCACCCATACGTTCTACAACTTCAACTCTTCCAGTTACAACTGCATTTGGATTTGATTTTACAATTTCTTCTTCATCATCCAAATGCTCTGGTCTTATACCAAATACTACTTCTTTTCCTACATATCCTCCAGCCTTTAATGCTTTAGCTTTTTCTTCTGGCAATTCAATAACATTTCCTTCAAATTTAGCATAAAGCTTTCCATTCTGTTCAGCCACTACACCATTTAATAAATTCATTTGAGGACTTCCTATAAATCCTGCTACAAATAAATTGCTTGGTGTATTGTATATGTTAAGCGGCGTATCAACCTGCTGAATAATACCATCTTTCATTACAACAATTCTTGTACCCATTGTTAAAGCTTCTACCTGGTCATGAGTTACATATATGAATGTTGTCTGTAAACTTTGATATAATTTTGAAATTTCAGTTCTCATTTGAACTCTCAACTTAGCATCAAGATTTGATAATGGTTCATCCATTAAGAATACCTTAGGATTTCTTACAATAGCACGTCCAAGTGCAACCCTTTGTCTTTGACCTCCTGATAAAGCCTTTGGTTTTCTATCTAATAAATGTTCTATATCTAATCTCTTTGCTGCATCTCTTACTTTTCTATCAATCTCGTCTTTTGGCTCTTTTCTTAACTGAAGAGCAAATGCCATATTATCGTAAACTGTTTTATGTGGATACAATGCATAGTTTTGGAAAACCATTGCTATATCTCTATCCTTAGGTTCAACATCATTAACTAAGTTTCCCCCTATATATAATTCTCCCTTTGAAATTTCTTCAAGGCCTGCAATCATTCTTAATGTTGTTGATTTACCACATCCAGATGGACCAACAAAAACTATAAATTCCTTATCTTCAATTTCAAGATTAAAATCCTTTACTGCTGCAACATCTCCTGGATATATTTTGTAAATATGCCTTAATGATAAATCTGCCATATTTAATTCCTCCCTTTAATTCCTTTGACTTTATTTCAATTTTTGTTTCTTTCTTGCTACAAGCTTATTTTACTACATGTAATCATTTAAACTCTATGTTAAGATATTACAAAACTCATATTGGTTTTTTGTAGAAAACTATAAAGAGAGGAAAAATTAATAAATAATTCTTTATTAACTTCTTTCTACTGAAATTTTAATTACTACTGTAGTATCGTCTATATTATTCCATATTGAGTGTGGAATCATTCCATCAACAAAACATGATTCATCTTTTTTTACTATTATTGACTTTTCTCCCATTACAACTCGTGCTTCTCCTTGAGTAACAATAAATATATGATTATCACTATGAGTATGATTACCTTCTGGACCTCCACCTTGTTTATCTATGTATGCAATGGCTCCCCATTTAATTTTACCATTTTCATTAAATAGTTTTTTTGCCATAAATTTTTTATGATTAGGTGGTGTAATAAAATCTTTCATTTCTTATCCTCCATTATACTAATGTTTATTTCTTATTAACAAGTAAATTATATCATATTTGTTAATATTATAATACAATCTATATATTTACAAAATTAAGACTTGTGCCTAAAACATAAAATGACAGACTTACAACTGAAAATACAATTCATTGCAAGTCTATCATTTTCATTAAGCTGCTGCTAAACTATATACTTACACTATATAATTATCTACATTTTCACTATTAATAAGCTCAATTCTTGATGGAATATTTTCTTCCATATTCTTTCCTCCTACAAGATAATTGTACATACTTACAAGAGGATCATGACCTTGTCCAAAACCATCCTGATTTATAATACATGAAAATACACCATCTTTAACATTTTTTAAAGTTATTGGACATGAATCATATACTGCCACTTTCATTTTATTCTGTAAATTTAATTCTTTTATAACTTCTCCAAATCTTAATTTATAACGTGCTGTAAAGAATATTCCATCTATTTTGCTGCTATTTTTCTTTAAATAATCTTTAAAAATTTCTACAGCTTTATCTTCTTCTATATTGTCTAAAACTTCATCTATAATCTTTACATTTTTATATTTCTTTAATGCATCCTTTAATCCACTAATTCTCTGCATCATAGAATCAATGACTTCCTTATAATTAAATATTACCACATTACCTTTTCGTCCAAGCTCATAAGCAAGTTCTTCTCCAGCAACAAATCCTGATTTATATTGATCCTGCTGAACACATGCAATTCTTTTGCTTTTGCCTTTAAAATCATTATTGTAGGTTATGGTATATATTCCATTATCATATGCTTCATCAATTACTGGAATATATGATTCTCTATTACCTAAAATACATATTCCATCAGGCTTTTCAGCTATACATTCTTTTAAAACTTCCATCTGCATTTCATCTGTATCTGTTGCCAGCATAAATATAAGCTTTACATGAGTGTTATAATTACTTAATTCATTTTTGGCATATAAGGCTCCCTGCTTAACTGCAAGCCATAAACCTCTGTTCTTATCAATTATAATCATACTTATTTTTAGTTTTTTATCAGGCATTTTATTAGCAGGGCTTATTCCTATTTTAAACATTCCAACTGAATTCTTTAATCTGTCTGTTACTTTTTCTAATTCAACAGATGCTTTATTTATTTCATCATTGTTCTTTAAAACGTCTTCAGTAATTGAATAAACATTACCAGCTTCTTCTGAAATCTGCTTTGTTGAATTTACAATTTTTTCACTTAAAAGAGTATTTTCCTTTACAATGTTATCTATATTACCCATTTCATCAGCAACTTGTCCCATATTATTTAATATTTGATTGTTTTTATTTTGAAATACCACAAATACCTGCTTAGCACTTTCAAATACTTTATTTCCTTTTTGAAAACTATTAATGCTGGAAGTGATACTTCTCTCAACATCAGAACTGTTGTTAATCATATTTTTTATAAATTCATTGATTTTATTTATGCCTTCATTGGTTACCTCTGATAAGTTGGTTATCTCCCCTGCAATAACAGAAAATCCTTTACCAGCTTCTCCACATCTTGCAGATTCTATTGATGCATTTAGTGATAATAATTTAAGCTGTTCACTTATATCTCTAATAAAATCAACTACTGCTGTTATTTCAGCAAGATCTTCCTTAAATTTCTTAATAAACTTATTAGCTTCATTCATATCATTGGAAATAACATCTATGCTGCTGGAATATGCATTTAAATCCTTTGTTACATCTTTTGATGTACCATTTAAATCTATAACGGCTTTTTCAATATCAGTTATTTTAGCTGACATTTTATCAACACTGCTGGAAATTGTATTAACTAACTGCAGTGATTCATTAACTACATTAAGTTCCTTCTGTGTTCCCATTGATACATCTTCCATAAGATTTCTTATTTTCTCATTTTCAGCACATGATATATCTATATTTTTTGAACATATCTCAAATGAACTTGATAAATCTATGGTTGTTTTTTTTGTATTATCAATAAAAAATAATAGGTTTGCCTTTAATGTATTTAAAGACTTTGCAAGAGTTTTAAATTCATTATTATTATAAACAATTATATCATTTATATTTAATTCTCCTTTGTATAGCTTTTCAGCATTGCTTATTATGGAATCCATAGATGACATAAATCCCTTAAAGAATACAGCCAGCAGTATTATGAGAATTGTTATTATGACTAAATTTACAACCATGATTTTTTTATCAACTACTAAACATAATGCTGCTGCTATTTCAATAAAAATAATATCAAGAATCATTAATATTTTAAAATTAATTTTTGATAAATTATTTTCCTGCATATATGACATCATCTCCTTATTTTTCTAATATAGCTTCCACTTATTATTATAACATCTATTTTATTAATATACACAATTTTATTTATGACTTACATTTTTATTTCTTATATAATTAAAAAAGGCTATTAGTTAATGACTACAAATTTTGTCCACTTTAATTTTTTATAAATACAAATTTGTAATATAATGATTTTTAACTAAAGCCTTTTGTTTTATAATTTTGCCTGCTTGACAAGTCTCATAAGGAGTATATATCTGAAAATTCAACATTACATATCTCTACTTTTCTATGCTTGGCTTTTCTATAATCTTCTACCTCGCCATTTTCCATAATATTTACAGGTATTGAAAAGTCAATTTCAGCTCCATTTTTTATACCATAATTAAACCACACCTTGCCGCCATGTAATTCTACAAATGATTTAACTAAAAATAATCCAACTCCACTGCCTTCACATGGTCTATTTAATAATCTATGAAGCTGAACAAATTTTTTAAATGCTCTGCTCTCATCTTTCTTGTCAATTGTTACCCCTTTATCAAAAACAGAAACTATAATTTGATTCTCTTGTGAATCATAATGCACATTTATAAGAATATCTGTGTTTTCATAACTATATTTTATGGCATTTGAAATAAGATTAAGCATTATTTTTTCAATTTTTTCTACATCACAAGCTATTATTAACTCTTCCACATCTGTATCAAATATAATATTTCTTCCAGATACTTTTACATAATCTGCTGCTATTAATACTATATCTTCGATTACTTCAATAATATTGCAGTTAACCAAGCTTACATTATTGTCACCCATGCTTATTTTATTTACATCAAATATGTTATTTAACATACGTATAAGCCTATCCGCATTCCTTTTTATATATTTTAAATTTTTATCAATAGCCTCTTTGTATTCATCACAATTACACTTATCAAGCACCTTAGCAATAAGCTGTGAAGCTGCTGTTATAATGTTTAATGGAGTTCTAAATTCATGAGATATTCCTTCAAAAAATTCTGTTTTCATTGTTTCAAGCTCTAAGTCATTTTTATATTTAGCTAATTTTTTTTCCTCTTCCCGAAGTTTATTGGCTGTTATTTTATTCTGAAAAAGAAGTCCAAATTTATAACATGTAGATCTTATTAAATCATCATATTCAATTTTATTATCCTTATTATTTTCACAATATATGCACATTAAACCTATTATATTATTTCCATACCTTATTTCTTTAACATTTAAACCATACCTGTCATTTTTATATAACCCATATATCATATCTAAATCCACAGTAATTTTAGAATTTACAAACTTAAAAAAGCTTTTATCTTCTAAATTAACTTGTTTGCAAGAAATTTTTTCTTTAGATGTGCCTATATAAATATTAAAATTATTTTCATCTTCATCATATAAATATATATTTATATGGGAAGCTTCAATTTCATTACATAGATTTTTACAAAGGGTTGTTATTCTATTTTTAAATTCCGTATCAGATACCCTGTTAAAACTATCATCATACATAATATCATGATATCCCAATAAATCATGGGAATCTTTTTCTAATTGGTATTCCATAAGATTAGAAATTTTTTTGTGTACTGTATCTTCTCTTGAAAATGTAAACAAATACTTATTATTATCTATTTCTATGGGAACTTTATACATGTGAAACCATCTTTCATTATTATCTGCATTTCTAAGACCTCTTTCAAAAAAAATTCCTTTATTTTTTTTGAAAACTTCATTGTCCAATTCTTGTATAATTCTATAATCCTTTTCGCTCCAGAATTTACCATAAAAATTTCCACTTATTTGTGCCTTGGTATGATTAGCCATTTTTTGAAATCTTCTATTTGTATATATGTAATTTCCCTTTTCATCCTTTAATGTAATTTCATATGGTATCGAGTCCAAAATAGTTTCTAATTCTTCTATTGTATTCTTTCTTCCCATAACCTTAGTTCCTCCTATTTATATAATACCCTATACCATATATTATAATATATTTTTCCGTATTGTAATACATTTTTTATAATATTATGTATTTTATTACAATATTAAATATATACCTTAACTTTTCAATTTCAAACCATTTTTTCTATCGAATTGTAATCTTTTATGCTTACTTTTCATATATTTTCTGCATTAAGCGTCAATAATTTCATTTTTCTACTTTTATGGCTTCACAATAAACAGCAGTTCCTTTTAATTTTATTAAGTAAACTGTAATAAAGAAAAAAATTAATTTATAACTTCTATAACTTATTTATTTAAAGAAAAAGGAAGTTATCTGTTAGCTTTTTTAATTCACAGCACAGACAGCTTCCTTTTTTCTTTAAAAAATTATATAAATATAAAATTCATACCATATTATTAACATAAATAGTTTTTTGTTTATTTTAATAATCTTTAGATTTTCAGCCTATGACACTTTAATAATTCCTATTGCTATTCCTAAAACATTTATTTGTTCTTCTTCAAGCATTATAGGTTCATATTGATCATTTTCAGGCATTAAAAGAATTTTATCTCCAATTGTTTTATATGTTTTTAATGTTGCATTACCATCAATTTCAACTGCTGCTATATCTCCTATACTGGCAGCATTCTGTTTTTTTATTACAACAAAATCTCCATTTTCTATATTCTTTTTAATCATTGATTCACCCTTTATTTTCAATATGAAAACTTCATTGTTATTGCCAACCCATTCTTCTGGCAGATAATATTTTCCTTCAATTGAATCATTCATAACAATAGGCATTCCAGCTGCAATTTCATTAAATACAGGAACACATCTTACATTATTTGCCTTAACTTCCATCCCATCTTCTTCTATATATATTTCATCACTTAAATCATTATCTTTTATAAATTTGTAATTCTTTCCTCGCTTTAAATCAATATAATCTATTGACTGCAGAGATGCAGGCATCATGGATTCATTAAAAACTGGAATATCATCAACAACTTGAAGCTCTTTATTTATTATAAATACTTCATTCCCATCAGTAGCAATACCATATTGTGCACTTGGAGTATTTGCCATATAACTTTTCAGTTGAATTTTTGCATTATGAATTCCTTTTCCCCATGCTTTAGTTTCTGCAATTATAAATGGTCCTTTATCTTTATCCAAAGTTATAACAGCATCTGCAAATAATCTTTTTGCACCAATACCTATGGGGTGTTCAATATTTATGGTATTTACAGGATACTTATAGGATTCCTTAAATTCTCTTAAAAGCCATTGTCTTACCTTTTCTTCTGAATTATAAATCTCATATATTTTATCTTTAAACATATAATCATCACTACTAATTGTATATATTCTCCGCAATTCACAATTCTTCTTAATTCTTAGATACTTATAATCAATATCTTTAATAAATTTTGACGGAGAACCATTAGAAGTAATAAAAAGTTTTTCCTTAGCTCTAGTCATGCCCACATATAGTAATTTCTTTTCTCTTGATTCAATCATTGTCCTGTCATCAATATCATCAATTACCTGATAATATGGCATTACTTTTGAGTTTAGTCCTGCAATGATTACAACTTTAAATTCAAGTCCTTTTATGGAATGCATTGTAACAAGTTTTACACTATCCTCATGGAAATTAAATTTATTGTTATTAGAAAATAAGGATGTAGGTATATTTTTGTTTTCAAGATATTTCTGCATCTCTTCAAGCTGATTCTTTAATCTTGCTATTATTACAATATCTTTGAATTTATATTTTTCTTTTAAGTCAGAAGTAATAATTTTTGCAATATATTCTGATTCACTTATGCTGTCTTTAAAATTTATATATATAGGACATTCGCCTTGTTTATCAATAAGATTAGGTTTTACAAAGTTATCATCATCCATAAGCTCCATATCCGAATTTATCAAGCCAAATGCAGCCTGAGCTATTTGAGTTGTTGTCCTGTAACTTTTGGATAAAGAATTTGACTTTCCTTTCATATCATATCCTATACTTGCAAAGGATCTGCTTTTTACAAGCCATGCTTGTGGATATATACTTTGTGCAACATCAGCCAGGAATGTAATACTTGAATAATCCTTTTCCTTATACAATGTTTTTATAAATTCAATCTGAACTCTTGTTAAATCCTGACTTTCATCAATGAGAATATGTGTATATTTTTTTGATGGATTTTCCTTAGCATATTTTA
The DNA here is from genome assembly GCA_964588775.1 of uncultured Clostridium sp. Classification (GTDB taxonomy): domain Bacteria; phylum Bacillota; class Clostridia; order Clostridiales; family Clostridiaceae; genus Clostridium. The sequence continues at coordinate 6,103 of CAZPRO010000022.1, read as the reverse complement.
GTGCAATTAATCCTACAGTTTGAAAATCAACTTTTCCTTTACCTTTTAAAATTTCATCATACTTCTCCATTATTTCAAAAATGGCCTGTCTTTGTACTGAATTCTTTTTTAACTTTTGAGGTCCTTCACTATTATTTCTGCTTACCCTTCCTAGCCTGTCTATATTTTGATATTCTTCAATATCCATATAATTACATGATTTAATCCACATTATTTCTTCCTTTATAAAGGATAAGTTTTTACTATTTATAAATTCAATATGAGGATATTTTTTGGACTCCATATTAATGGCATCTATTAAAGCCTCCTGAGAGTCACTATTATTTATAACTGATAAATTAAGATTATTTTCTTTAATATACTTTTGAAAATAGTAATACATTAAAGAATCAATTGTTTTTATATGTAATTTATTATCATTATCTGTTTGAAAAAAATTTCTTTGAATATCCAAATTATTTTTAACTTCATTATATATATGTTCAACATATTTAGTTAGTGATTTATTATATGTAGCCATAAGTATTCTATCATCTTCCTCAGGACAATAGTTATTTAATAAGATTTCCAATTTGTATACAGCAACTGTGGTTTTTCCTGAACCAGCAACTCCTTTTATGAGAGCATGGCCATTTGGTTTACTTTCAATTATTTTCTTCTGTTCTACATTTAACTGCATATTTTCTCCTTTCCTTATGCAAACATATTGTAAGTATAATTATATTATACATTTTTATTTATAATTGTAAAAGATAATATAAATTTACATTTGAATTTTAAACACAAAAAGAAACTGTACATTAATTATTTAGTGTACAGTCCCTTTTTCATCTAATTCATAAATATCTATAAACTTATTTTTAAATTCTTCGACAGTATATGCAAAAACTTCATTAAAAATATAATTAATATATTTTTTCCTATTTGCACATTTCCTAATTCTTACATAAAAATCAATAAGAACCACCTATTATTCCCTTTATAATATCAAATCCCTGATTAACTGCAATATTATAAACTGGCAGCATCTCCTTATTTAGAGCATTACTAAATTCATCAATTCCATATTGACTTCTAAATTGTGCAGCATCAGCAATTTTCAAAGCTTCTCTATATTCCTCTACTTCACTTTTATACTTATTATCAACAACAAAGCAGAAAGCTGTATATTGAATTTCTGTAAAACCTTTAATATATGTATCATATTCCAAAAGATTATCACTCTTTTTACTATTTATATTTTTAAAGCTAGGTACAAGATTCCACATCTGGTCATGGAGCACAAAACTCCATGGAATAAAATGATCAATGCTTAAAACTCCATACTTTTTATAATTTTCTTCATTGTAGTCAAGCCCTGTGTACAAATCCTTAATATGCTTTTCATCAATTATTCTTTTCCATATCTTTGTTACATTTTTTAATTCTCTTACCTTTGGCGCTTCAAGTTTTGATGCAATAGATGGAGTACATGGATTACGTTTCTGTAGAAAAATAATAAGTTTATAATAGGCCCATCCTTTAATAATACGTAAGTTATTCGTCAGATAGGTGTCCCATCCTGGATTAATGACTATATACTTTTCCTTGTCAGCATTAACATGAATCTGATAAACACATTTTAAATTTTTTCTACTTAACTCTTCAATAATGCCCTGAACTTTCTTTTCGCCACTTACTTCCTTTCTAAAAAAAGGTGATAAAAATCTATATGGTACATTTAAAGTAAGGTCATTAATTTTTTTATTTAGTGTTTTATCTTTACTGGCGTACAAAAATCTAAACAATTCATTTGCTTCACAGTTTGATTCCAAGTCATATGTTCTGTTTACATACTCTACAATATCTGCAAGATTATCACACAATCCAAAACTTAACTTATATTTCAATAAGGGATACCATGCATGTACTATCATTTTACATATCATTGTTCTGAAATCTATTATGTTCTTTCCACTGCTTACTTCTTCAATTAAACATATAAGCCAGTACATCTTATAACTTGCAACTACTTTATTATTATCAAGAACTCGTGAAAAAGTTATATAATCTACTTCAGAACTATAAGGAATTGTATCTGCTTCCTTAGGCTGAATTATTAAACTATCTGAAATAATAATATTATCCATTCTTTACTCCTAAAATCCATACATAAATTTTTATCTTTTATAAAAACAGCATTTTGCCATATATTTATATTAACATAATTTATAATATTTTTTAATTATTCAAAAATGTACATAGCTTTAGAATTACCAACTAATATTTCCTATAAGAAAAAAGAGCTGTTACATAACAATCAAACCACACTGCCTTTAGTATTTTGATTTTACAATAATACAAATGCAATATGGCTTGATTTTTAATGTAACAGCCCCAGCTAAGCATTTCTGCTTAATAGTAACTCCTTATAATTATTATTCAAATTTATATTTATCAGCATTCATTAAAGGAAATAATTTTGTATATAAATTACCAATTATGATGCATTGTGCCATTTATAATACTTATATTTAATACTTATATTATAAAATTCCCATCATCAGGCATATCATGGTTATTTATCCACTCAATCCCACTATACATATTTCCTGTTGCAATAAATTCACATATGCCTTTCCATGCAATTTCAGGTGTAATAAATAAGCCTTCCGAAACATAAAGACCATCACCCCACACATCAAGAACATTGCTTAGCTTATTTCTGTCAAAAAGAGATAAACACTCAACATTATTGCCACTATACCCCAAATAAACACCATATTCTTCAAGTGCTGCTATGGCTAATCTTGATTCCTTATCATTGGTCTTATAATAAATCATACCACAGCAATCTTTAAATATATTATCTGAATACAAAAATTCTTTTAATTCTTCTATACTGCTTCCACAAAAATTAACATATCCATTTTCAGTAGTATTAATATCATAATCTATTAGGGCCATATAAGTCACCTCAACTAAATTCTACTTATTAATTTCATTAGAATACATTTATCAGAAATTATTCTCAACGTATTGGTCTTCCATATCTTGTAAAAATTCAACCAGATTTGTATAAACACATTCTATCTCTGTATCTGTTTCGTGATCCCACGAAGTAATCCAGAGACCATCACTATCTGCATTATAACTGCAAAGCCAAAATGAAAAATATCCATCAAATCCGAAACAAAACCAATTTTCACTCTTAAATGGTTCAGCAGTATTTGAATACTTTACTGCCACTTCCAAAGAATCTATTCTTCCAAACGGAAATTCAATTCTGTCATAAATGGAGTACAATTCTTTTAATGGCTGAGGCACTTCTTCAAGCTCCTCCTTACAATGAGTGCTGATTTCTGCAATAACATCTTTACCATATTTGTGTTTCATTTCTTCAACAAATTCCTCAATTTTACTCATTATAATCCTCCATAAATTCTAATTTATATTTCAATTAATTATAACATATTTTGTAAATGTCACATTATTCATTTTTTCAAAGTTGTATAAGTTGTTGCAACATTATTTTTTCTTTAATTATTGTAGCCTGCTGGTAGCAATATAATTTATTTTTTTCTCAAGAAAATTTTAACATCTCCACTGCTTAATCCAATTTCTCTAACTACTATATATATAAATTTTATTATATACTTTGATGCTAAATTAGTTTCTATATACACATTCTTACCTAATAAATATGTATCACGTATATCCTGTTTATCTGTTGATATATATATTCTATCTGATTCCATTGGCATATATTTTTCTTTTGCCAATTTAATAAATTTTTCAGCTTCTAAATCAAAAAATAATCCCATAATTTTATACATTAACTGCTTATACTTATTCTTATTCAATATATATCTTTCCCCTAGTAATTCAAAAGAGACTGGAATATAATCTTTATATTCAATCTTATCATCAAACTCATTTATAATATATAACTCATTATCCTTCACTGATTTATTTATATAATCTATTTTATCTGTTGTAATTAAAAAATCAGATTGTATTATTTTTTTTATTAATGAACTTGTTCTCATAGAAATTTGGCTGCTACTATTAAATGTATAATCAAATTCCCTTAATTGTATCAATTTATTTGATTTTTTAATATTATCATTAGCCCATTCTAATCTTAAATTACCAAACACATGTAAATAATCATCATAAAATTCTTCTTTTCCAATTATAAGTTCATTATTATCTGTGAAATCTTGACCTTTTTTAAGTATTACATTATTTTCTTCAACATAATACTTAAAATTATCATCATTTTTATTTGGAGATAATGGTAATATGTGATCTATATGTATGCTCTTTCCTAACTTTAAAAGCCAAAATAATTTATCAAAATCAACATTGTATTTTTCATCCATATATTCTAAATAATTTAGCATTATTTTAACAGCCTTCTTATTTGTTGTATAGGTAACTGAACTACGTATATTTCTTTTAATTGTTTCATCATTTATTGAACTATCAATTATTTTTTTATTTAAAATATCAATTAAATTTTGAAAAGTTTCTAAAGATAGATTTTCTTTATTGTTATAGCTAGATATTTTCTTATATATTTCACCTTGTACATCTATAAATACCCCTATAGTTTGCTTACTTTCTCTAGAACAAATACTTTGAAATGTTAATATAAAACTAAATGCACTCTTGATAACTTTTATAAATGTTTCTTCAGACAACTTATTTTTATCATATAATACTAATAATTTAAAATACAAAGCTTTTGTATGATTATAATCCATAATATTATTCATCATAAAATAAACTATAATTTTTTTTGACAAGTTCATTCTTTCTAACATATCAGTATCATATAGCATCTTATAATATTTAACATTATCTAACATATCATCTATAAAATGAAGTACTATTTCTCTTGTGTTATCAGTATTATAATAATTATTAAATCCACTTTGAACCAATGTCTTAAAATTAAATAATTTTATACTATTTCTATAATAAGAAATATTTGCACGAACGTAAATAGTTACATACTCCATTAAATTATCATTAGTTTCAACAATTAATTGTCCCCACTTTTGCAAATATTCATCATAATCATCTTCTTCTATATTTTGAAAAATGTAGCTTTTGATTAAGTCAATATCTTCTAATGGCTTACCTTTACTATTAATAGATTCAAATATGCTAAACAATTTAACTAAATTAGTATGTACTTCTATTGCAATAAATCTAATATTATATTTTATGTATTCAAAATATTCATAATATTCATCTTCATTCTTAAAATTATCAAGATATTCATATATAATAATTAAATTATTTAATAAATTCTTTTCTACATCATTTATTGAATCATTAATTTTTTCTTTAGCAAATTCTATAATATCATTTTTAGAAAATAATCTATCAAATAGTTGTATCATTATTTTTTTATCAATATTCCCTAATGTTAAGACTCTTGTTTCTTTTTCTCTTTTTCTATCTACTTTTTTCCAAAGATAATTTTCTATGTCCTTTACTGCATCATCTTCAGATTCTATTTTATAAAAATAGTTAAGTAAAACCATTAATATTAAAGTTATTGTAGTTATTCTTTGTTGACCATCTACAATATCATATTCAGTATATGTATTTTTAATATTCTTTTCTGTTTTTATAAATAATGTTCCTGTAAAAAGTAACATTTCTTCATTATGTATATTTTTGCTGTCTATATTGGCTGCATTATATAGCCTATAAGTTTTTTCAATATCATTTAATAATTGAATAACCTCTTCTTTCCCCCAACTATAAGGCCTTTGATATATCGGAATTGAATACTTTCCCTTAAATATATTATCAATATTAAACTCCTCTGGATTTAAAAATTTATCCAACTTACTACTCCCCTTTACCTAATTACTTATTATATTATAGCACATCTAATAGAATTAACTTTCTACATATTTAGTTTAAAATATACATTTTTAACCAAATATGTAGTGGTAAAGCATTTTTCATTATCATGTATAACTATTTACTTTTCTCACATCTTTAGACACTTCCTAAAAATTAAACTTGTTTATGAATTACTTCTATTTGGTGTTAGTATAGAAGTGTAGACACAGACAGATAGTTTTTTTAATGATATAAT
>CAZPRO010000021.1:0-27246 GCA_964588775.1 uncultured Clostridium sp. | reverse complement strand
GCTACATATTTTTTTCATTTCCGTTATTGTTTTTTTAAAAGTACAGAAAGATTTAGGTATCGGTAAGGTGATACAATTTGAAATAGTGGGTGCAGTGTAAAGTGGTTTATTTGCGGTGCGTTTGAAGTGTTTTTGATATTACAATTTTTTTGTTTGACAACTTTCTACTCGTATAATTTTGTTTTAACATATTTTGAACCCATCATATCCATGTTTGTGCTGAAATAATTAAAAAGTTTTAATTAGTATGGATGATTTTCATATAAATAATTAAAAAGTTCTATTTTGGTAGAAAGACTTTTAATGTTATAGTTCAAATGTAATTTTCGTAATCAAATAGAACGCTAATATAACTAAACAACAGGACTCTTATTCCTTGCCTGAAAAATAATGTATGTGTGGCTTTCAGTGAGTCAGTAATTTTATTTGTGCCCATTATCGAGATTGCCCAAAGCAGATTTTTACATTTTCAACGATTTTATAAAAAGTAATTTGCTTTTATAAATTTTGCCAGTACTGTAAGGAATATATTTGTTCATTTGTGATTATTAGTTTATTGTTTCAGGTATATTGCCATGAACCGGTTTTGTTTGTGATCGCATGCTGTTCATAAGAGAAGTTGTATAAAAAACTTGTAGAATTTTTTGTTATTATGTGGATTGTAAAAATGAATGGAGTATGCTATCATTAAACATATAGGATGTATTTATTGTGGTTGCATATATTGAAATAGCGTATTTTTTGTTGAAAAGGCAACAAATCAAATAAAATCTGTAATTTTGACAAAAGGTGAGGTAAGATATGAGGGAAATAATTATTTGCGACTTCTAATAAATGAGCTATTTAAAAAAGCAGAGATAAAATGGGAATAATAAAGAATTGACTAGTTTGAGAGTATGGTAGTTGACTAGATATATAACCTAAGTAAAGTATAGTATAGTATTCTGTAATTTATAATTAAGAAATACATTGTTAAATAAGATTAACTAGGAGATAGTATATGAATGAATATGAAATAAATGATAATGTCAGAGAGGGAATACATCCTTTTGCAGAAGAAAAAGTAAAACAATTATTTAATTCAAATCAAAAAGAAATTGTAACGTTATTTAAAAGATATTGGTATGTAACAAAAGCAGATATAGTAAAAATAGGTTCTAGTGAGTATAATTATATTCTTATAAAAGCCCCAATAACTTAGCATGCTTATTTAATATAACGGCTGAAATAATAGTTGTTTTTAGTGATTATGAAACATTTGAACCACGTACCTTTGATGCTTTTGATAACATTAAAGAAAAACTTGAAGGCGGAAGAATTGAAAACTTATGCGGTGTACTTATTAGTAAAGATGATAATGTAGCGGATTGTATAAGAATATATAACAACGATAAAGAAACCAGAATAATTGTTCCATATTCATATGAGGAATTAAAGCGTGAAAAAAACAATCCATATATTTTTAGAAATAAATTTCAAAGATATTTTTACAGTAGAGACTTGTTTGCCTTTGATGATGCTTTAAAAACTGATTTGTATTTTTTTGGACGCGGTCAATTAGTAATGGATATAATATCAAGGCATAAGTCAGGGCAAAATACAGGTTTATTTGGCTTGAGAAAAACGGGAAAAACTTCTATTCTGTATGAAATCAAAAGACGAATAAAATTAAAAGATGCCGTTGGTATATTTATAAGTTGTCAAAATCCAGCTATGTCAACAGGCACTTGGGTCGATTCTATTTTTTATGTAGTAAAGTGCTTGTATGAAGAACTGTCCCTGGATACATCTTTACTGAATAGAGAAAATTTTACAAATTTAACAGCGACGGAGATATTATTAAGTGAAGTACAAAAGATACATGATCAGATGAAACTGTCTGTTTTGTTGATGTTTGATGAGGTTGAGCATATTACATATAAAAAAGCGGCAGATGAAAAATGGAGAGACGGACTAGAATCTGTAGCATTTTGGAAAGCAATACGATCAGCATTCCAACAGCAGAATAGTAACTTTACATATTGTATAGTTGGAACTAATCCTATGTGTATAGAATATGCAACTATTGAAAGTGTAGATAATCCTATTTTTTGTGGTGTAACTCCATTATATATTCCAGGCTTTGATTTGGAGCAAACAAGAAGTATGGTAAGAAAGTTGGGTCGTATTATGGGAATACGATTTGAGGAAACATTATATTCAAAAATGACAGAAGATTATGGAGGACATCCTTTCCTTATAAGGCGTTTATGTAGTTTTATTGCTTCTCAGTATACGGATAGACCTATAGTTATTGACAGGGTAAAGTATGCAGAGTGTAAAAGAAACTTTAATAGAACACAAGGTCGATATTTCGATATGTTATTAGAGGTATTAAAAGAGTTCTATCCTCTTGAATATGATATGTTAAAATATCTTTCAATAGGAGATATAGACACATTCAATTATTTCGCAAGTGAAGATGATACTTTAACACAACATTTATTAGGATATGGTATAGTACGTCATACTGATGATTATTATGATTTTGCTATTGATGTAATTAAGGAATATGTATTGCATAAGGAAAATCTTAATGAAAAACTTGAAACTGTGGCAGATAAGTGGAAACACTTGTGTGTAAAAAGAGGTGAGTTGGAAATTGCGATGAGAAAAATGGTAAGAAGGGTTATTTTTGCTGGCTTTGGATACAAAGAAGATGATGCCAAAGAGTATGTAATGCAAAAGATATATAATGATACAACAAGCAGAAGAAAATATGCAAGATATAGCCTTAATGATTTATTTGATCCTTCTAAATCTCAGATTCTTTTAAAGAATTTAACAACGTTAATTAATGGAAAATGGGATTGGTTTGCCATATTTATGAAAGATAGTTCGCAAAAAGATATATCACACGAAGAGTTTATTCATATGATGGATGTTTTAAACCAAGATAGGAGATTTGACGCACATGCAAAAATCCCAGATGAAAATAGTATTCAAATTTTTGATGCAATTATGATTCAACTGAATGCTTGTATCAATACATATAATGAGTTGATGGGTTAGTAATATAAATTGAGTATATGTCGGATTTTATGTAAGATTCGAAAACTTCGGTTTGAGTCCGGTTTAAACAAAAGTTTATACAGAATTTGATATATACAAAAAGGCTTGTTATGAGCCTTTTTGTATTTTTATATGTAAAACAACAACGTGTTTTTAGTGAATTTCGAAATAGGATAGATTATTTTCAGTCGCTTTAGTTATTTCGATTACACGTACGCCTCTTAGTGATTGAAAAAATTATGGTTGTTGATTGAATTGCAAAGTGGATTTTGTTATTTAATTTTCATGTGCGAGAAAATAAGGATTGCAATATGCACATGTATAGCAGAAAAGTTCTGTAAGTTTGTCAATTGAATTTTTTGACAAATCATGATAAGATAATATATATTTAATGAGACGTATGATATATTCTTATTGAACAATAATTAGAAAAGTATTATAAATTCAATATATAAATCAAAAAGTTGAAAGTAAAATTGTGAAATAAATATACAGCGAGGGAAAACATGGAAGAGCTAAAAATAGATGATGAGAAAAATTTTTCGAAGAAATTATATGATATTTATAAGTTATATAATAGTTTGTTTGATGAAGAGTCAAGAATAATATTTAAAGGTAAATATCTTTCTTCTATTATGCAGGATGAAACAAAGTTGCTTGAACAAATCAAAAAATTAAATAAAAAATATATAATACCAGAATTGAAGGATTTTTTCAAAAGTTCCCTGTTAGATGTAACACAAATTATTGTTTATGGCTCTGGATTTGAGTTGGATTATACCGTATGGTTGTTGGAGAGATATGGACTCAAGCCAAAGTACTTAGTAGATGTTGAACAAAACACTACACACGAGAAACTAGGGATACCGTTGATTTCGCATCAAGAATTAGTAATACACTATCAAGAGTATGTAGTGTTAATATCATCTAAAGATAAGGCTTTTGACATTTATAAAGAGTTGTTGTACTGTAAATTTCCGAGAAATAGAATTTTTTGTCCTAGAAGAGGGATTTTAGAAGGAGTTTGTGGCGAACAGTATTTTGATTTTTACAAGCATATTTTAGGAGAACGTGAAGTTTTTGTGGATTGTGGAGCTTATGATGGAAATACAAGCATTGAATTTGCTAATTGGTGTCAAGGTGAGTATGATAAGATTTTTATGTTTGAAGCTGATAAAAATAATATCGAATTGTGTAAAAATAACATTAATAAGTATGCATTAAAGAACTGTGTATTAATGGAATATGGTGTATGGAGCAAGAAAGAAAAACTAGGATTTTGTGAAGGTAATTTTACAAGTTCTAGTGTTTCGACAAAAAGTAAAGTGAAATCACATTTTTACGACTTGGACAGTGTATTAGAAAATCAAAAGATAACATTTATAAAAATGGATATAGAAGGATCTGAGTTAGAAGCGGTAAAGGGAGCAAAAAGAATCATATCGCGTTATAAACCAAGATTAGCTATTTCAGTTTACCATAAACCAGAAGATATTATTGACATACCGCTACTTTTGTGGGAGATTGAACCAGAATATAAATTTTGCTTAAGGCATTATCGAAGTAGCAGAAGGGAAACTGTATTATATGCCTTTTAATTTTTAAAGTCAAGGAGGAACAAAGTCGTATGAATGATATTACAATTTTACATCTATCTGATTTGCATATTAATTCCAAATATGAAAATTGCTCATATTCATTAAACAAGATGTTAGAAGATATACAAAATCAAACCCACTATCTAAAAAACATTGTAATTGTAGTAACGGGAGATATAGTTCATAAAGGAAACTATAAATGTCGTACTGCTGTGTTTGACTTTTTCAAAAAACTAAAAAATGTTTTGGGCAACAAGGTACTAAAAATATTTTTAATACCAGGAAATCATGATAAGATTAGACTACCTTTAGACAATGAATTGATTGAAAATTTGTCAAACAAAAAGGAATTAACAAGTAAATATTTTGAAGAGAGTTGGGACTTTCATAAAATTGCCTTTAAAGACTATAGTAATTTACAAGAGGAAGTATATAAAATATTCGATGAAAAATTTGATTCTAATAGGGTGAAGTGTTTAAGGGACACTTTTGGTGTTGAACTATTGGAGATTGAAAGTAAAAGGTATGCTTTTGTTTTATTTAATAGTGCATGGTGTAGCACAGGAGATGCGGACAAACGAAATTTGAGAATTGGTAGATTTCAAATAGAGCAAATTGTTGATAATTACAAAATGCAATGGGGCGATGTTGCTAATATGCCAAATGGCATTGATTTGACTTTTGCGATCGCACACCATCCGTTAAGTTGGTTGATGGATAAAGAAGAAGATTTTGCAAGAATAAATTTGTTGAGTAAAGATAGTTTAAACGCAGATGTATTTATTTGTGGACATACGCATAACAGGGACGTGGTTAATTGGTATAACAATAAACATACTTTAACTACTTTAACAACAGGATTTGGATGGCCTGATGGTGAGCACTTGGAAGCAACACAAAATCACAGTTACTCTATTTATGTATTTCATTTAGAGTTGAATTCAATAGATATATTTGTTAGAAGTAATGATGATAATATGAATTTTGAACCGGATTTTCGAATTTATACAAACAAAAGAGATAGAGAATTGAGTAAGATTGTATTCCCTATTCGTTCATATAAAAATCGGCCATATATTAAATTACATACCGCTTATAGGCAAAATGAAAAAGTATGTTATTTAACTGATAATTTAGTGAACAGCCTTAAAGAAACCACAAAAATGTTGGCAGATTTTAGCAGAAAGTCAGGAGAAATTATAAATCAATGTATGTTTGAGATGGTTTTGAAAGTAAGAGAATGTGCAGAAAAAGAAGATAATAATTATATTAGACAGGAAGTCTTAGAATTAGCAAATATTATATGGAACAATCGAAAGAATAAAGCTTTAAGAGGCAGATATCTTGAGCTTTTTACTAAATATGAAAGTCGATGGACAGAGATGATTTCTAGTAGTTTGCTAAAATTAATTGAAGAAATATGCTACCAATTTGCGTATATTATGGATGAAATGGCCGAACAAAGAAATGAGCGTGTAAGAGTTCATTTTAGATATTATAACCGAAAAAAAGATATGTATTTAAAATTATATGCGTGTAATACAAAAGGAATAGAAGAGCCAATTTCGAATATAAACTGGGGTGGTTTAATTAAGGAGTCTTTTATAAAAAAAGAAACTTTAATAAATTCAGTCAATGAAAATATTTCTAATATTTCTATGAAATCACATTGGAAAAATTTTATTACAGTTATACCTGACTTCTCTCAAAATAGCGTATTAGTGGAGATAGACGGACATGATGAGTGGAGACCTTTATTAACTTTTGGTATATCGATTGGGCATCACGCATTGGACGATTTTTTATATGTGTTTGATTTTCTAGACATTGATAAAATTATCGGTGCCATATTCGAAGAATATTTTTATACATTCCCTATCGATATGAATATGTATATAAATAAAATTGCAGATAAGTGATGAATAGTTTACAAGAAATATCTATGGCTATGATAGCAAATAAAGATGAAAACCATTTAAATTTTCTATTAGGGGATTTTATTATATAGATTACAGTTATTACAAGTAGGTAGATAATCTATTTATTATAGATATTATGGTCAATACAGAAAAAATTAAAAATTATTGGGATGCATATTATATAAAATTGGGATGCATATTATATAAAGCTAGCCTCATCTATAAAAATAGTAAGAGATATTTAATATAAATGTAAATTCCTTAATTAACTTGTAATTAGGGATTCTAAATACAATATGCACATATATCTAATTAGAAGTTCTGTAATTTAGTCAATTGTTTTTTTTGACAGAATATGATATGATATATAATATTTTATATGGCAAGGAAATAGAGCAATGAATGAATATAATATTAATACTAGCAATGCAAGCGTATGCCTGAAAAAAATGCACGAATATTTTTCTACAATAGATATAAATACACAAGCTACAGTAATGTTACCTTCAAAAGTTGAATATGGTAGTGAAAATCATTATCGATATTTGTTTTATAGTTGCTTATTAAATTATGGAATGAAATCAAGTTTATTGCATAAAAATCTTATAACATTGTATGAGCAAATGCCATTTTTATTTTCTCCTGAATATATCTATAAAAATTACGATGGTGATTATAATTCATTGGCAGAGGTTCTTCGTTCATATGTTCATGTAAGATATCCTAATCAATGTGCCAAAAATTGGTTTTTCTTGTCCGAGATATTGCATACTCAATATCATGATAATCCTAAAGCGTTGTTTGCTGATGGAAATACATATCATGATTTTCAGACTGCAATTTTCAAATTGAAAGGTTTTGGACAAAAAACAGGTGGGCTATTACTACGAATATTAATAGACAATAACTTGTTAAGTCCTATAGATGGTATTGCAGAGATTCCAATTGATAGACATGATATTGATTTATGTATATGGCTAGGTGTTATTTTTAATATTACCGCAGATGAAGTGAAGAAGAATAAAAAGGTAATAAAACTATTGTCTGACACTTGGGTTACAGTATCAAAGAACCTATCAATTTCACCATCGCTTGCAGATCAATATTTGTGGATAATTGGCAGTCAGTTTTGTGCTAAGAAGAAATGCAATATATGCCCATTGCATAATGAATGTATAAGGAATAAGGATGGAAATGAAAATGAAAAAACTTTATATTGCGAGTCCGATGTTTTGTCAGTCCGAACTGGAATTTAATGAAAAAGTTGCATTAGTGCTAGAAAAAAATGGGTTTGAAGTTTTTTGCCTCAACGTTCGGGTTACAAGATGACTGACTTAATGGAGAAAATGACCCCGGATAAAGCTAGGAAATTGATATTTGATACAGATTATAATGCAGTGAGAAGTGCAGACATCATTTTAATTATTTTAGACGGACGAGTTATAGATGAAGGTGCTTGTGTCGAACTAGGGCTGGGGTATGCACTAGGAAAAAAATGTTATGGACTAAAGACAGATCCACGAACTATGATGAATGGTCAAATTAATCCCATGATTTCGGGTTGTTTGCATAAAATTTATTATTCTGTATCGGAATTACAATCGGGTTTATGTTGAAAGGGAATGAAATGAGCAGAGCTAAAATTATCGCATTTGCGGGTTTAGATGGTTCAGGAAAATCTACCCAGATAAAAGTTTTAAAACAGCGTTTGGAATCTAGTGGATATAAGGTAAAAGTACAACAACATTTTAACACTTTGATAGGCAAAAAATGTGAAGAAGTAATTAAAATGTCTCATGATTCTTATGTACGAGCGCTAGCATTCGCATTAGACGAATATTCACAAAAACTAGATAACATTGATGATTCAAATTATGATGTAATATTATGTGATAGAAGTCATTACTGTGCTTATGCATATTCAGGAGCACAAGGTGTTTCGACTGATTGGATTACTTGGTTATATATGTATTCGCAAGAGTACGATATGTGTATTTATTTAGATATTTCTGTAGATACATCATATATTCATAAAGGATTTGATTGCATTAGCCCTATTTTATCGGAGGATCAGTTTAAAAAAGTCAGAGAGAACTATTTGCAACTAGTGGATATGAATAAAGTAATTATAATAGATGCTGAACAGAATTTCAAGAAAGTGACGGAGGATATTATGGCAAAGGTATATTCAATTTTAGAAAAATGAAGTTACATGTATTAGGTTTGGTTTCGATTGATACGTTAGAGTTCGATGGTTCGACATCATATCTTGGTGGAGGAGCATTATCGACTGCTTGGGTTGCCTCATTATGGGGCGTTCCGTCAACCTTATACAGCATTTCATGTGAAAATGCATATACTGAAACGATCAATAAGAATTTATTATGGAATCGTGATTTGTTTTCCCATATTACTTTATCAAGAAACAAACCAATGACTAGATTTAATATTGCTAGGCATAATCAAGATTACCAATATAAAATAATCAATATGAACGATTCTCAAACTGAATTACAACAATTTCTTAATATAACTGCAGATATGCAGTACATAAAACTACCGGTCAGTAACTTTATAGGGTTAGAGCACATGGTAAATACTGCTTCTATAAATCCTCAGGGAACATTTAATTTGACTGACTTTATAAAAGTGTTACGCACAGAAGGATTTATATTTTTAAATAGTAATGAATTATTACTGAGTTCAAATGTGGACTTTTTATCAGCGTTGCAGTACATTGAAAGTTGGAAACAATCTTTTGTTATAACCTTGGGAAAATCAGGTTCCATTTGTTATTATGCCGATGATGCTAACTGGTATTTTTGCCCAAGTATACAGTCTATTCCATATATAAGCGCATTGGGATGTGGTGATGCATTTGCAGGAGGATTCTTAGCTGCTTATACAAAAAATCAATCGTCTATAGTTGATTGTATGTTCTATGGAACACTTTCGGCATATTTGACGACATATTCACCTAATAATCTAGTTTCAGTTTGGTTAGATGATATTTGTGACATGATTGCATTTGAAGAATTGAAAAAGAGCATAAGATGTTTTAGATTTTCTAACGAACTAGTGAAATTTTTGCAATCTAATAAAGGTAGTGTCGTTGTTTTGGAAAAGACTCCATGCATATCGCAAAAATTCGATTGGAGATTGGATGATAAACTTTAAAGAAAGATTATAAGATGAATAAACATATTTACATAACATATTGTAGTAAACAAAAAATAAAGAATTGGTGTAACAAATCTACTCTTTTTTTTCCTTCTGAATTATACACAAGTCATAGAATACAAGAATTTATATTTTTTTGCGAAAAACGAAACTATAATTGGGCAATTTTTTCGGATCTTTATGGTTTAGTGTCAAAAAACGACAAGATTAAGTGGTATGATAAAAGTCCTGATTTGGTAACAAAAGAAGAATACGATTATTTATTAAATGTAACTATAAAAAAATTAAAAGATTATAGTAATATTATTTTCTTTTATAATGCAGAAACGTTTCATTCTCTTTACAAACAACTTGTAAATGATCTAAAAAAGTATAAATATAATATAAAACTTGTGGATAAATTGGAGATTGATGATGAAGAGCAGAACCAATGAATTGACTTTTTCTGGAATGATAATAGCATTATATATAGTGCTTATGTATTTTTTGCAACCAATCTCATTTGGACAGTATCAAATTCGATTGTCAACCGGATTGTATGCGTTGGTTTATGAATTTCCGTTTTTATGTGTTCCGTTGGGAATAGCAAATATGCTTTCGAATATTCTGATAGGCGGTGATATAATCAACGGATGTTTAGGGTTGATTGCAGGTTTTACAACAACGAAATGTATTTGTGTACTTAAAAAGGTTACTACAAAAAAGGCAGTGCTTGTTTCTCCTATTGCGATCATTCCAAGTTTAATCATTCCGATTTGGCTATCATTTTCTTTAAATGTACCATATCATTTGTTAGCTTTATCGCTTTTTGTGGGACAAACCATTACAGCATATACAAGTGGTATTATAGTAATGAAATTTGCAGAAAAACTTAATTTAAAAATTAATAAGTAATTTAGTGCTTACAACTTTCAATGAAAGTTAATTTAATAGACATATTTCAAAAGTTCTACAGTAATAGTTTTGAGAAACTATGGTGTTATAGACTTTTTATTCGAATTAAAATTTAATGTTTATCTAGTTTTGGAAGTTTATGCTTAAGTGATTTGTGAGGATTGCTTTTGAAAAACACTTTTAAGTAATGTAAAAGCACATTTTTTCAGAGTAATTGTTTTGTTGCAAAGTATTAAAGTCTTGTTCAATTTACTATATTATATATTACTATGTAGAATTCTTGTTTTAGATATAAAACTTTGTATATCGATGTTCCAAATTTAAAATGATGCCAATATTATTAGTTACACTATTAGTGTGTTTTGAGTAAAATTGATCGCTAATAATGAAATAATAGCATATCATTTTTAATATACGCATGTGTAAAGGAAAAAGTTATATTAGCTTGTAAATTGTATTTTTTGTCAAAATATGATACGATATTTCTACTTGACTTATAGTGTATCAAAAAAATGGAGGAAAAACATGGATACATATTTTCACTTTCCGCCGGATTTGTTTAATCTGCTAGTGGATACAATTCCGAGATTGAACAGAAGTAAAAAAGATTTGTTGCTCTTTTTTCAAAATGTGGGTGTGCCTAATACATATTTGCAGCCATATATTCTGTTATTAAATACTAATCGGTCACAATTCAAGAAATTTGATGTTACAAGAGACATTTTAGCTGTTCTGAATAAACAGCAAGAACAAATGTTAGGTGTGCGCAGAAAGCTCTTGCAAAGAGTTGTAGAATTCTACTCGTTTGAGACTTGTTATCCCAATGATAAAGATCGTGCAAAGGCAAATGTAGCAGACATACAGAAATTAGTTAAGCTCAAAGACACCGTTACAAAATATGAGAATTATTTGCATAAAGAGCAGAACGAAAAAATAAGAGTGAAGCAGGAAAAGTTTGATAAAATCAGAAAGTCTAAAGAGCATTTTGAAAATTTAAAACAAAGATTTGTACAGCTTTTTTCAATCGAAAATCCTCAGGATAGAGGTAAAAAATTAGAAAGTGTTCTTAATGATATTTTTTCTTATTTTAAAATTGGAATAAAAGAAGACTTTTCAATTTGCGATGACGAAACAGGAAAGATTTATGAACAGATAGATGGTGCAATTGAAATAAACAATTGCTTAACTTTGATTGAAATGAAATGGGAAAAAAGTCCGATAGGTGCGGAGAAAGTTGCAAGGTTTATACAACGTCTTTTGGTAAGAACGAATGTGGATGGAATTATTGTTTCATATTCTTCTTTTACTGAAACTGCAATGGTTACAGCTAAAGAAGCCCTAGCCCTTTCTGTTATTGCTTTAGTGGATTTGAGAGATATATTTAATGTGCTTAATCAGGAAAAGGATTTAGCCGACTTCTTTTCAAATTTTATTAGGAATGTGAAGTTATATAAAAATCCTAAACCTGTAGTAAACTTAGAGAACATTAAAAATATAGACTATACTTTGTATATTTAAAATCTAGTAAGACAAAGGATAGAACAGATATAGGGTCATATCTTTAATTAAATCCGAATTTACTGGATAAAAGGAATAAATAGATATGGAAAAACTTGTTTTTGATTTCAGCAATCGTATTATTGGTAAGCGTATTCAATTACGCCAATATACACATATAAGAGCTTACCATGCGTGCCGACCTGTTTCTATTCAAAATTATCTGACTAATGGTATTATTCCCTATACAAAGCAGGAAGCTATGGCGGACGCAATAAAAAAATTGAAGTCAAAGAAATCCGAGAAAGAGATAATTGATGAATTTGAAAAACAATGGGAAGAATCGGATGTAAAAAATCCTCGGATTTGGTTGGAACTTAATAAAGAAATACTTATTACTGAATCAGGACACTATTTAATTTATGGCAGTGAGTTTTTAAATGCTTTGGCAATGTGGTTGGGATGCCGGGAACATTTGAAAAATGTAGGAATACCCACAATATTTTGCTGCGATATTCCTTTGGAAAATATGTCAGAATCGTGGTTAGATGATATTGAAAGAACAATTAATGATAATATGATTGATGATATATCAATCTATGTATCCAAGGTTCAGCCTGAAAATATTATAAGTTATGAACATCCGGTCTGTATTAATGATCCATATATTATGTATGGTCGTTATTATAGACCTGATTATAATAGACTAAAAAAGATGTATCTTACTAAAGATGGTCAGGAAAACTTAAAATAAAGTGAATTTCAAAATAGCTGAAAATATTTTACAATTGCCCAAAATGAGCATCTTTTGATTTCATTTCAGATAGAAACAATAAAATTTTAATTTAATGCTAACACGACGAGTTCATAGCTTGGTCGTGTTTTCTTATATCTAAATTGAATTAGAAGTGAAATCTCTTGATAAAAAATTTCCAACGTTATATGAATGTATAATTCATTGTACAAATAAAAAATTTATTATTTGAATAAGAAAATCAAGCATAATTTCGCATAAACTAATTTATGACCAATTTGACGCCACATATCGAAATAGCCTTGACAAATGACTTTTTTTATTGTATAATGAGGTTAAGTTAAAAAGTAAAGGAGAATCGTTGTGGCATACATTAAACGTGACTTGGAAGATAAAATATTAGCGGCATCAAAAGAATATTCTTGTATTCTTATAACCGGAGCAAGACAGGTTGGTAAATCTACTGTTCTTCAAAATCTTATGGGTAATGAACGTGAAGAGGTTTCGCTTGATGACTTGGAAGAACGCAAGCTTGCTTCAAAAGACCCGGCATTGTTTTTGCAGATGCACTCCACACCTATTCTTATAGATGAGGTTCAATATGCACCTGAGTTATTTTCATATATCAAAATGGCAATAGATAAGGGTGCAGCACCGGGTTCGTTCTGGCTTACAGGTTCGCAGCCTTTTAAGCTGATGGAGCTGGCACAGGAGTCGCTGGCAGGAAGAATTGCTATCATTCATATGCCTCCCCTATCACAACACGAAATATTCGGCACTGATAAAAGTGAACCGTTCTCTATTGAACTTAATAAACTTAAAGACAGAGCAAAAACAAATAAATCTGCAAATCTTAATGAAATATATTCCAGAATATGGAATGGCTCTTTGCCGGGACATATAAGCGGAAAATATACTGACCGAGACTTGTTTTACAGCAGTTACGTTCAAACATATATTGAAAGGGATGTAAAATACATTGCCGATATTGAAGACACTGTACTTTTTAGTGATTTTATTCGCTCGGCGGCATGCAGAACAGGACAAATGCTTAATATAACCGATATTGCTCAGGATGTTGGTGTTTCAGATAATACAGCAAAAAGATGGCTGAAGATATTGGAAAAGTCTGATATTATATTTTTCCTACGTCCATACTCAAATAATTTACTTAAGCGAACAGTTAAAACACCTAAAATGTATTTTTTTGACACGGGATTAGTTGCCTATCTTACTCGATATTCTTCGCCGGAAATACTTGCAAACGGTGCAATAAATGGAGCAATACTTGAAAATTATGTAGTGTCTGAAATATTGAAAACATACCATAACAATGCGAAAGAATGTCTGCTCTGGTATTATCGAGATAAAAACAGCAACGAAATTGACCTTGTCATAGAAAGTGACGGTATGCTGCACCCGATTGAAATTAAGCGCACAGCAAGTCCGGGTACAGAGCTTATAAAGCCATTCAGACTTTTGGATAAAGCATCTGTTCCACGAGGAAAAGGTGCAATTATATGTATGAGAGAAACAATGTCAGCGGTAGATGCAGATAACTATATTGTACCTATATGGATGATTTGATGAAGAAGCGCATATAGAAAAGCATACAAAGCTATTTCCCATAACTTCACAATGTTCAATTTTGGGAAATAGACATAGAGAGTAATCACAAAAAATGCTGTAAAGGGGGCGAAGCGAATGAAAATAGCAATCTGTGATGATGAAAATGAATGGATAAACCATATAGAAGGACATATCGACAGACTAAAAAATATATATAACGACTTAGAGTGCGATGTGTTTTTTTCTGGGGAAGATATATTAAAATCTTACAGCGAATGTGGAAATGTTTTTGATATAGTGATTCTTGATATTGAGTTAACACAGATGTCTGGAATTGAATTGGCTCAAAAACTCCGTGCTATGGATAATGACTTGATTATATTCTTTTTGACGAGTCATAAAGAGTATGTATTTGAGTCTTTTAAAGCAGAACCATTAGATTTCTGGACAAAACCAGTATCATATGAAAAGGTCAAAGAAGATATAAAAAGAGCATATACACGTATAACAAAATCCGAAAAATATATAAGAATAATAGAAAACAGACAACGGATTAGATTAAAATGTAAAGATATTATATATATAGAAAACAAAGATAGAAAATCATGGATTTATACAATTTCCGGAATATATAAAGTAAATAAATTGTTGTCAGAATTTGAAAGAGAATTAGACAGAAGTACATTTATACGTGTGTATAAATCTTGTATTGTTAATTTAGAGTATATATATAAAATAAAAGATATTGAACTTGAACTTTATAGTAGTAATATTACCATACCTATTAGTAGAACATATAAAGCTGATTTGATTAATGCTTATATTAACTTGAAAGAAAAGGAGGTTTTTTGAATAATGGATATTCAAACTATAGCAAATTGGTCTACGGGATTTGTAGAATCCTATTTCCTATTTATACTATGCGAAACTTTTATGAATCGTCAAGAGCAATTCAATAAATATATATACATACTAGGAGTTATATGTTTAGGTGTCATTATAAATATTAGTAATACATTATTTTCTGTGACAGTAATGAATATTGCAGTAATGATGTTTTTCGAATTCATATTTACTTTTCTTTATTGCGGAAAATTTAGAATGCGAATAATATCACCAATATTAAAATTTATGTTGGCTATGATTACAGAGGTAGGTGTGCTGTTGTTAATATCCTTGCTATACAACATGAATGCAAGTGATATTATTGCAGCAGGGCCATGGCGTATTTTAGGGATAGTATTGTCTAAACTGCTGTGTTATGCTGCAGTTAAATATGTTAGTTTTATATTCAACAAAGAGAAGATAAGTGCAGACATTAATTACTGGGTACTATTTGCTATTATGTTTGGAGCTACAACATTTACCATGTTTACGTTTTGTAAAACATTAGAAGAAGTAACAAATATATATATTAGAAATTTAGCAATAATAAGTTCTTGCGGACTAAGTGCGGCAACAGTAATTACTTTATTTTTATACGAGAGAACATTAAGACAAAACTATCTGATTGCCCAAAATCAACTATCAGAATTAAAGCTAAAAGAGCAAGTGAAACATTATAATGATATTATGATGACTCAAGGGCAAGTAAAAAAATAAGACATGATTTGAAGAATCATCTGTTCTCTATACAGTCAATGATTAAACGAGAAGGATATAATGAATGTATAAGTTATATAAATTCATTATTAGCAGATGTAAACTTGAGTAATACATATATTGAAACAGGTAATGTAGTGATAGATGCAATATTGGGAGCGAAAAAAACACAGGCAGACAAGTTGGGAATTAAGTTTGTTTCAAACATTAGGATTCCGGCAAAGCTTCCGTTATCTCAAGAAGATGAGTGTGTAATATTTGGAAATGCACTAGACAATGCAATAGAGGCGGCTACGAAAGTAAAAGAAAATAAATATGTAAATGTATCACTTATCTATGATAGAGAAACTTTGATGTGTAAGATAAGCAATTCTGCTATTGAAAACAATTCCGTAACAACAAAACGAGACACCAAAAATCATGGAATAGGAAGAGAAAATATAAACAAAACTTTGGAGAAATATAACAGTGTTTCAAGAGTGACTTTTGAAAATAATGAGTACACTTTGTTTTTTATTATAATGGGCTTAGATATGAATAAAAGTATATAATTTAGATATAACTGATATATACCGTATAGGAGAAGTTCTCTTATACGGTATTTTTTGCGTGATTTACAAAGAAAATGACGTGATTTACAAAGTCGAAATTTTTTGAATGATTTTTGTGTTATAATTATACAAAAATTAACTGTGGAGATGTAATAACATGGACAAAGTTGCCAAATCAATATCCATAAAGCTTTCAGAAAATAATTTCATAAAAAAAGAAGAGATAGATATTTGTCAGTATGGCTTGGAAATGTTTTTGACATTAATTTTGGAAGTAAGTGCTATATTGTTATTATCTATTATAGTGGGAAACTTCTGTGAAACCATACTATTTTTTGTTGGCTTTCTACCCTTAAGGATGTATGCCGGAGGATATCATGCAAATACAAGAATAGGATGTTTCGGAGTATTGATATTAGCATATATATTATTTTCAATTCTACTTATATTTGAAATAAATAAATATTTTATACTTTCCACTTCAATACTATCAGTTATATGTATATACGGACTGGCACCACTAAGGCTTAAAAACAAAACATTATTGAAAAAAGAAAAAAGCAGATACAAAAACATAAGTACTATAATTGCACTTGTAGAAAGTTTGATTATTATATCAACGTGCGTAATGAATATTTATAGTAGGTTAATAGTATCGTTGTTTCTTGGTTTGTTAACGGTATTAATTTCATTAATTGCCGGAAAAATAAAGGATTATATAAGAAGGAGGCGAGAAGTATGAAAAAGGTAGTGAATACTATTATCAAAAAGTATGGTAACATAATTGCATGTTGCGCATTTGCATTTGTGGCATTCGCAACAAATTCTGCTTGTGTTGGACCATTCTATGAACTTGATGAGCCCGAAGGCTTAGAAAGCTTTAAAAAGTCCAACAAATAATCACAGAGATGAGGGCAGTGCATTCTGTAAATGTAATGTGCGTAGGAAATATTATCAGCCCAAAGTTCCTAAAGAACTAGGAACTTGTTTCCCTCAAAAAGTTGATGGAAGTGTTGTAAAATATGATTGAACAGACAAACACTCAATTAGGGGTACCCCTAATTGAGTGATATGTATATCACTCAAACAATGCTCCTGTCAATTTAAAGAAAAGACAAAATGTAAAAATTTAAAAGCAAGCTGAAATTAAATATATTGAAGTCATAATGACATAATTCACAGAGATACATTTGAATTTATGACATTCGCAATAAATTCTGCTTGTGTTGGATCATTCTATGAAGCCAGTATGCCAGAAGGTTACTTTGAAGATGTCCAATAAATAATTGCAGGATTGCGAAGATGTTTCTTTATGTATTATTAAGAGATGTCTTCGCAATTGTGTCTTTTAGAACTTAAAACACTACAAATAAGAAGATATTTTGTGAAAGGAATGATAAAATGAAGAAGTCTAAAAAATTCATCTCATTACTTATAGCATTACAGTTGCTTGGTTCAACGCTTGTTCCGGCATATGCTGAAAATGATAAAGCTGTAACCTTTAATGAAACTTATATTGCATCATCAGATGAGCCGGATAATGAAGGTGCATCAAAAGATAGCGACCGTGTTATTATTAAGTTTAAAGATGATAAAACAAAAGAAAAGTTCAAAAAATCAAAGAACAAGAAGATAAAGAATAAGGTAAAAGGTGAAAAAGACTTTAAAGTAAAAAATAAGCATTATTCGGTTGTCACTGTAAATGAGGATGAAAATATTGATGAATTTATTCAGTCAATAGGTGATGAATATAGTGAAGAAATTGAAATGATACAACCGGATTATCTTATAGGTTCATTTTCGAACGAAGCTGTGGCAGTGGTGGAAAATGTTGACATAGTAGAAGAAACAGTTACAGATGTTGAAACTACTGAAGCAGATGTTATTGTAGCTGTAATTGATACTGCTATAGACTATGATCATGAAGCGTTAGTTGATTCGATTTATGCTAATTCGCAGGAAGTGGCAGATGGAATTGATAATGATGAGAACGGATATGTAGACGATATTATTGGTTGGGATTTTATAAATGGTGCAGACATATCTCAATCAGAACTTGCAAGCAATCACGGAACACATGTTTCCAGACTTATTGCGGCAGAGGGTATTGGTGCAGGAACAAATGCTAAAATTCTTCCGTTGAATGTGTTTAACGATGGTCTTGCCTATACAAGTGATATTATTGCAGCTATAGAATATGCTGAAAATGCAGGAGCTAAGATTGTTAATTGTAGCTGGGGCTCAACAGCAGATAATCCTGCTCTTGAGGAAGCCATGAAAAATTCGGATATGTTGTTTGTATGTGCAGTAGGAAATAGTAGTACGAATATTGATGAAACGCCGGTCTACCCTGCTTCATATGATTTGGATAACATTATTTCGGTCGGAGCTTCAAATGACAGAGATTATCTTGCATATTTTCAGACTATGGCAATAACGTAGATATAGCTGCTAATGGTTATAAAGTACGAAGCACATTAGTAAATAATAATTATGGCACAATGATGGGAACATCAATGTCTACTGCGTATGTTTCGGGAGTTGCAGCTTTGGTATATAGCGGTTCTGCTGTTGAAACTAAAAACGTTATATTAGATACAAGCGATAAGATTAATACATTAACAGAGGTTATTAATAATGGTCGCAGAATAAATTGTGACAATGCAGTTTCAGGCATTGTTAACAGTGCTATAATCGAAAATACAAATATTGATTATGATGAAGAAAACTATAATAAGAAAATTACAACTTCTGACGGATATGAGCTTCTTGATTTAGATCCGGAACCGGAGCAGATATATGCAGGATTACAGCATAGTTTAGTTGTAGATAACTGGGGATTGGTTAAGTCATACGGAGATAATACATATAACCAGTTAGGAAATACAAATGAGAGCGATATTTATCTCTATAATGGAACTATTGATGGCTTGGATTATGTTGAAAAAGCATCCACTTTCGCAAATCATAACTTGGCATTGATAGATGGTGCTGTATATGCCTGGGGACAAAATGATCGATATCAGTTAGGACATACAAATGGTGATTCAAATGCAACACCTACGCAGGTAGAGTTCTTTAATGACGATGGTAGCGTTCCTACTATTGTTGATATATCGGCTGGTGGCTGGTTTAGCCTTGCTCTTGACAGTGCCGGAAATGTATGGGCGTGGGGAGATAATAAGTATGGTCAGTTTGCGAATGGAGAAACTGGATACCGTTCAGCAACACCAAGAATTATAATGAGCGGAGTCTCAAAAATTAGTGCCGGAAAATACCATGCGTTAGCCATCAAAGATGGTGTCGTATATGGTTGGGGCAGAAGTGCTAGTGAATATACATTAGGTGAAAATGCGACATATTCACAGTCTACACCGATTGAAATATCGGGATTAACAGGTACTGTGACTGATATAGAAGCCGGAGATAGATGTAGTTTCTTTATTACTACTGACGGTGTTTATGTATTAGGTGCAAATGATAACGGACAACTTGGTAATGGTGCAACTGCGGATATAAGCATTCCTACATTATTGAATATTTCAGCAGTACAAAAAATAGAGTCTAATGGTACTACGATGTTCTTAATAAGTAATGGCGATGCATATGCTTGCGGTCAAAATACATATGGCCAGATCGGACAGGGACATACTAATACACGTTATGCTGAACCGACAAAGATACCGGGAAATAATTACGATAAGATTTCAAGTGGAGGATTTCATAATTTATTATTTAAATGTAATGAAGAATATCCAGTAGATCAGTGGTATTACAGAAATGCTACGGTGTATGCAATAGGACGTAATGATAGCGGACAGTGTATTCAAACCGCTGGTGTAAATATAACGTATCCAACATCTGTAATTGAAATACAGAACACAGAGGATACAGGTGCGTTTAGTTGGGATTCCAATCATCTTCGCCCGATAGATGCTACGTATATATCTCAAAACGACACAGATAGTACTGAAAACTTTTATAATGAAAACAAATTGAAGGTACGTTATACTGGTAGTGAATCTAGTTCAAATGGATGGGGTGAGTATTCATATTTAAAGTTTGATGTTAGTGAAATACCTAAAGAACGTATTACATCGGCTAAGCTTCATTTATATGTAGAAAATGCAGGCGATATGCGTGCGTCAACTCGTGAAATTGGTGTGTTTGATACTTATTCAAATGAATGGAACGGTCAGAGTATGACATGGTCGGATGGCAGAGTAGGAGCAAGAACTTTGCTGGGCTCATTCACAGTAACTGCAACAGGATATATGATTGTAGAGGATGATATTGGTTGGCATGAGGTTGACATTACTGATCATTTGAAAAATAATTGTATAGACGATGAGTTGTCGTTGATGTTAAAAATGGTGTCAACACAAGCACATGAGACGGTTATAACTTCTGGAGTATATAATGATGAGTTTACATTCCAAGATATGGTAGCAAATAAAAATATTCCTGTTTTGGAAATAGAGTGTGCACCAGAGGATAACGCAGTATTTAGCAGAACAAGTTATAACGCATCAAAAGATACCTATGTTGCACAGAGAACGCCTAACAATATAATAGATTTTTCAGATAACGAATATTTAGGAGTTAATTATACTGAAAGTGAAAATGGTAATAACGGATATGGAAATTATTCGTATCTTGATTTTGATATTTCTGAAGTGAATAGTAATTTGATTGATTCAGCTAAACTTTGGATTTATGTAGATGAAAATAGCGATATACGTAATTCAACAAGAACAATAGGTGTTTTCAAGCCTGCATCGGATTGGACATTGCCTATGACTTGGGAAAGTGGCAGAGTGGCATCAGTAGGTAACGCAATTTCGTCATTTACTGTTAGTGGTAATGGATATTATATTACTGACCCGGGATGGAGATGGGTTGATGTAACAGACTATGTAAAAAATCTTGAAACAGGTAGTGCTCAATTTATGTTGAAAGCAACACAAGGAAGTGCTCATACTGTATTTTTACGATCAATGGAATATGCTGATGAAGCTACAAGACCTAGATTGGTAGTTACAAATAAAAAAGTACAAAGTAAGTTGATTAATTGTACAGAGGGGGATTTTATATCTATTCCTATCACAGTATCTAATGTTATAAACTTAAATGACATTGAATTTTTCGTTGAATTTAATTCTGATGACTTTGAAATTGTTAGCACAAATGAAAATACAGATAATGTGGAAATAACCAAACTTACTACAACAGAAGTGGCGTTTAAAAGCAATCAAAGCATTGATGCAGGTCAAGTTTGGTCTGGTATTGTGAATTGCATAAAGTTAAAAGCTAAAAGAACTGGAAATCTTGAGATTACTAGTTATGCAGGATAAATAAGATTTAAGAAAGGAATGGAAATTCATATGAATAGAAGGTTAAAACTGCTTTCAATCTTATTAACATTATCTCTTATATTTGGAACCTTTGGGTTTACAGTAGCATCTGCATCCGATGACAATAGTGTAGAATTTGTTCCGGGAGTCGTACTTGTAGGGTTATATTCTCAAAATAATATTGCTAGTACAAATGACGAGGAATTATCTGTTGAAACCTCAATTTTTGAGGACTTAGATGTTACTAGTATTGATACACTTATGGATTTAGATAATGCAGAGACTGAGACGGGCGATGGCATAGAATCGGTAGATCCTACAGAAGTGGACAAAATTATTAAAATAACATTGGAAAGTCAAAATTTGGATGATGTTTTTGCTGCAATAGAGATTTTAGAAGAAAATCCTATGGTTGCAGTTGCACAGCCAGATTATATAGAGTATTCAATGGAAACAATACCTAATGATTATTATTTTAATGATTTATATGCGATGACTCAAATACAGGCGTCCAAAGCATGGGATAAATGTGTTGGAAATAGAAATATTGTTATTGGAGTTATGGATACAGGCACAGATTATAATCACAATGATTTAGTTGATAATCTTTGGACTAATCCAAATATAAATGAATATGAATACGAGAAAAATGGTATCATCTATTCATGCAATAATGATATACATGGTTGGAATTTCGCAGATGATGACAATAATATAATGGATTATAATAGTCATGGTACTCATGTTGCAGGAATAATAGGAGCTTTAGGTAATAATGGTACTGGTGTTACGGGTATAAATTGGACTACATCATTAGCTACACTAAAAGTCTTTTCTTCCAATGGTGGCGGAGCATCACATTCGAATCAAATAAGAGCAATTAATTATGCAAAGCATCATGGAATTCAAATTATTAATGCCAGTTTGGGTTCTTCTGGTACGGGAAAGGATGGCGATGTGCGCTATTTAGCTTTAAAAGACTATGATGGTTTATTTATAGCAGCAGCAGGGAATGAAAATGATAATATTGATGAAAAACCTTTTTATCCTGCAAGCTATA
Organism: uncultured Clostridium sp.; assembly: GCA_964588775.1. Classification (GTDB taxonomy): domain Bacteria; phylum Bacillota; class Clostridia; order Clostridiales; family Clostridiaceae; genus Clostridium. The sequence goes on along the minus strand of CAZPRO010000021.1, from coordinate 4,217 downwards.
ATTTGCCGAATATAATAAGAGTAGGAGCAACTAATCAGACAGATAATAATGTATATAATTATGGCAAAAATACAGTTCACCTTGGAGCTCCTGGAAGTGGTATCTTAAGCTGTATTCCAAGTAGCAAATCTTCCTCTATCGTTGGTGACAATGGAGAAAAATATGCTATAAAAGGTGGAACGTCAATGGCTACTCCTCATGTTGCTGGAGCTGCAGCACTTTTGATGGCATATAAACCAGAACTTACACCTCTTGAAGTGAAAACTATAATTCTTGAAAGTGTAGATAAGATCCCACAACTTGAAGAGTTATATATAACTGGTGGTAGATTAAATGTAAATAATATGATAGAAAAAGCCGACAAGTGGAACGTATTAGAAGTTACTCCAAACATAATATATATTGGTAATGAGATGATTACAATTGATAATATTGATATATTTGCGGAAGGAGCATATAGGGACTGTAATATTTATCTTACTATTAATCAATATAATGCAGAAGGAGTTAAACAAGATACATATTCTAATATAGTAAGTATAGACTCTACTGGAAATGGTACATACGACACTATTCCTGAAACAATGAATATAGAATCAGCAACTGAATGCGTTGAGATTGTAATATATGAAGATAACACATGCGAAAAAATACTTACACGACAAATCGTACAGCCAGTGTTATTTAATTTTTAATAATATATAAGGATTGTGCTATAAAAGAGGTGAAAAATTACAAAAGAGGGGGAAATTAATAATATTCGATTAATTTCCCTCGAACCTTTAAATATAGTAATTTAACAGATTGGAGAATATAGTTATGAAAAAATTATTTTGTATTTTGCTAACTATAGCGATAATGGTTTATGTTGAAGGAGTGATACCCATAGCTACTTTTGCACTTGAAACTATAGAATATGATAATAAAAATGAATTTGAGAACAAGTATAATATTGCATATTATTCAAATATAGGTTCTTGGGACGGTGAGTTATCAAGCACAAAAATTCAAACTGTCGAGGAATTAAATCAATGTACAACTGACAGTGATATTCTGTCAAAATATAATGAAAGCTTTTTTGAAAACAAGTTTTTGATTTGGATTGATTATGGAGCTCCTGACCCTGCACATGAGCTTCGTGTTACATCGGTAAGTAATTCGGAGAATGAAATTGATATCGAAATCATTACTTCTTATTCTCAGAACGTAAGCGTAATAGATGTAACTTGTGACTGGGACATACTGCTTGAAGTAGAATCAGCAGATATTGATAAAGAAGTGGTTGTTACCACAGCAGAGGATATGGAGCACTGGCTGGGAGATATCTCATATTATGAGGGATACATAAAAAACACCAGTGCGCCGTCATATGGTATGGCTCCGAGTGTAGCCAAGGTGAATTCTTTGGAAAGTCTTGCGGAATCTTGGTCAGGCAGTATGAGTGATATTGAAAAATATGATGAAGATTTTTTCGAAGAAAACTTTTTACTTTTTGTTTCATGGATAGAAACAAGTTCACTACAAACATATCAGATTTCATCAATATTAGATGACGGGGAGAAAATAAATGTTGAATTATCTGAGTTTATTCCTGAGGGTGAAGGTGCAACAGTTATGACTCCGTATAGCGCAATTATTGAAGTTCCGTTGTGGCTATACGACAGAGAATTTTCAGCAACAATGGTTGATTTAGAACCTGAACTGACTGCTACGCCAATACCTTATCCGACAACTGATCCATCAATGCTTGAATACTTAACATTTGATAAGGAAACAGGTACAATAACAAAGTGCGACACATCAATTTCGGGAGATTTAGTTATACCGACCGAGATTGATGGTGTGGCTGTAACTGCAGTTGGCAATAACGCATTTTACCAGTGTGGCAAGCTTACAAGTGTAACAGTGCCGGGTAGTGTAAATACAATAGGCGATCAAGCGTTCTATGTGTGTAGAAAATTAGAAAATGTCACGATTTGGAATGGAGTAGAAAGCATTGGTGACGGAGCTTTTGGTGTTTGTTCGGCACTGACAAGTATATCAATTCCGGAAAGCGTCAATGCCATTGGTGAGAATGCATTTTATTTTTGCTCTAAGTTGAAAGATGTGACTATTCCCGGTAATCTTACCAAACTTGGAGATTATGCTTTCAAATATTGCACTGCATTAACAAACATTACTATTCCGGGAACACTCATCAGTATTCAGGTGGATGCATTTTATGGTGATACCAATCTTACAAGCGTAACAATCGAAGATGGAGTGAAATCAATAGGAACAAATGCATTTTATGGATGTACGGGACTGACTGAAATAGAACTGCCGGAAAGTGTAGAAAGTATAAGTGATACGGCTTTTTCAGGGTGTGAAACATTGAAAAAAGTTATAATTCCTAAAAGTGTAACAAGCATTGGTGCAAATGCATTCAGCGAAACATCATCGGAGTTTGCTATATATGGCTATGGTGATTCATATGCAAAAACATATGCTGATGAAAACAGTATTGCTTTTGTTGATATGGCGACACCAATGCCAACACCGACACCAACTCCTATACCGACATCAACACCCACACCAATACCTACGTCAAGTCCTCAGGTCATTACTATTGAACCGCCTACGGTAAGTGTAGAAAGTGGTAAGGTTGCATATGGAACTAACGTGACTTTGAATTCTACAAGTGCCCATCTTGCATATTCGATAAATGGTGGAGAGTTTGTGTATAAGTATTTTGCAGACACTATCACTATTACGGAGGATACAACAATAACAGTTAAGTCATGGATAGATGTACTTGAACCTAATACGGAGTATGTTATTAAAGAAGCTACATATAACTATACGGTTGATGATGCAACAATACCTAAGTATCCATATGTTATAGGAAAAATGTCGTTATTATCAGCTTCCGGTGAGGAGTTGACTGATATTCCTAATGATTCGAGCTTTGTTGTAGAAGTAACACTGAATGAAGTACAAGATCGAAAAGAAAAAGACTATATTTTTGTGGCAGTATATGGCACAGAAGGTCAATTGCTTAATTTGGACTATGTAAAAGCTGAATTCGTTGTGAATTCAGAATGCTCATTTGGATTTAATATTCCAGCAACAAAAGAACCTATCGGTTCAGTTAAAGCATATGTGTGGAATTCCTTTAATTCGATGGAGCCGTTAGCAGAGAGTAAAATAGTATTATTAGGTCAATAGATAATGTTGAAAAAAGTACGGATAATGTAGTATTTTAAAATAAAATTGATAAGGACTTGTATAAAAACACGATGCAAAGCATAGTTGGCTAATTATATTTTTACAATCAATATATTATCAAACAGAAAGGTGTGAATTCTAATGAAAAAATTATTAGGTTTATTTTTAAGTTTATCGATTCTTTTGAGTATTGTACCAGGATTTGCTACAGAAGATACAGAGTCAACGGGTGAGACTTTATCATCTCTTAGCGAAGAAGAATTATCAAATATATATGATACTAAAAATTATGAAAATGACTTTATGCCGGGAGAAATCATTGTGGGGCTAAACTCACAACATTTAGGGACTGAAGATGGTGTTCTCTTTCCTGAACTCGATATTGAAAAAATAGAAGATGTTTATGAACCATTAATCGATATTTTTCTGGAGTCAGAGACTTTGTTGTATGCAAATGACACAAATGAAAGTGCAATTGATAAATTAACTTCCAAAATAGGAACAACTTATATCATAACTTTGTCGTCAAAAGATGACGAAAATGTATTAGCGGCAATAAATGAATTAAAACAGAATCCAAGTGTTGCTTATGTAGAACCAAATTATATACTAGAACCAGAGGCAATTACAGATGATCCAGAGTATAATGTTCTTTGGGGGATGGAGAAAGTACAAGCTCCACAAGCTTGGGATATTGCAACAGGTAGTAATTTGGTGAAAATTGGTGTTTTAGATTCTGGCTTTGACTATACCCATCCAGATTTGTCTGATAATCTTGATATGGATCTTGCCTATAATGCTACAAAGCAAGCTAATATTGATATGTATGATTATATTAGTGGACACGGTACGCATGTTGCCGGCACAATAGGTGCGATAGGAAATAATTCTGTTGGAATAACTGGTGTGAACTGGAATGTGTCAATTGTTCCAATAAAAATAGCTTTAAGTGATATGTACAATTGTCAATGATGGGTGACACTTTTCTAAAAAAATAAAAAGATTCACTC
>CAZPRO010000020.1:0-27582 GCA_964588775.1 uncultured Clostridium sp. | reverse complement strand
ATAAAAACGTATAACTTATAGATGGATAACTACACAGATAAAAGGAACAGGCAGTAAAATTTTGAAATAGCATTAAGATTTTTGATTTAGAAACATTTAATCTGCATTTGTCCATGAATATACTTGTCCTTCAGAAGTTTTATAACTAAATTATGAAAACAATAAATATTTATATTATAATCATAATTTAGTTGTACTACTAACCTCTGAAGGAGCAAGTGTTGAATGGACATATGCAGATTGTAATGTTTCAAATTAAAAATCCCTGCTATTTCAAAATTTTGTCTGCCTGTTCCTTTTATCGTTGAGTTACCACTACATTAAGTTTTACGTCCTTTATAGATTTTCTGTATTACATTTTTACTATTTTAGTGAAAATTAATATTGAAAATATTATTGCCATTGCTATTCTATAAACTGCAAACAACCTCATTGGTTTCTTCTTTAAAAATGCTACAAATCCTCTCATAACTACAAGGGATACAATAAAAGCTACAATAAATCCTACTATTAATGCTATCCATCTTGTTGAATTCATTATTGAAAAATCAAATTTTAATAAATCCAATCCAGAAGATCCAACCATTGCTGGTATAGCCAAAAAGAAAGAATATTCAGCAGCAATGGTTGTAGAAAATCCACTTATCCATCCACCCATAATAGTTGATGCACTTCTTGACATACCCGGCCACATAGCAAGGCATTGAAAACATCCAACTAAAAATGACTGTTTAGGTGTAATTTTGTCAATGTCTTTTACTGCATGCTTTTTTCTTCTGAATTTATTTTCAATAACAATAAGTAATATACCACCAACTAAAAATCCTACCATTACTGCCCATGCCTTAAACAAAGATTTTATTTTATCATGAAGCAATAATCCAACTATAAGAGCTGGTATGGAACCAACAATTATATTTATTCCAAACCTAAAACCAACATTTCCTTCTTTTCCCTTAGAAAATATATATTTAAAAAATTCTATTATACTTCTGCTTATTTTATCCCAGTATAAAACTACAACTGCAAGAATTGCTCCAAGTTGAATAACAACCTCAAACATAGAAACAAATTCTTCTGGATCTTTAAAATTAATCAAACTGGAAGCTAATATCATATGTCCTGTAGAGGAAACAGGAATAAATTCTGTTAATCCTTCAACTATTGCTATTATAATAGCCTTTAATATAAAAAGTATTTCCACTTATGTTCACTCTCTTTCATTTATTTTTCTTTATTAATTGTTATACTGCTGCTGTCATTTTCTCCATCTATGGATAATTTTATTTGTGTCACTCCTTTTTCTAATTTAATCTGTTCATAATTATTTATTTTTTTGTATCCTCCATTATTTATATTTAAGTAATATTCAGGCATTACACTTCCATCTTTAAAACCTGCAATTATAGCTTGAGTTTCATTACTTTCATTTTCTTTATTTTTTATATCAAAAAGAGAGATTATAATATATGCCTTTTTATCTTTTATAACTGAATTTTCTAAAGGACTTCGCTCAAATAAATTTGAATGTTGTGTAAATATTGTAGGTGGAGCATATTGATTACACCTTTTTATTTCAAGTGCATTATCATTGTTTAAATAGCATACCTGCGAATTACTTTTTACTTTGTCTACTGTATTATCTATGTCTATTGTATAAGAATCAAGATATTTTTTTATTTTATTTTTATAATCTTTTTGTGATGTATTTCCAAGATATGCAGCTTTCCTTATACCTACATCTAAAATGTCCAATGCTGAAAGCCTTCTGTTACCATCCATAAAATATCCCTTATCAACACAATCTATTGCAATCCATTTACTTGCTTCATTACTCCAAAATTCAAGAATATAATATTGAGATTTTTCTTTAAATTGAGAATTTCCATTTCTAAAATAACCAACTCTGCTCTTTATACCAGCAGAAGACAACATATCTCTTGTAATTATGCAAAAATCCCTTCTGCTTACTTTTTTACTATTGTTTTTTTCTTTTATTCCTAAAATATCATAACCATTATCTGCATCTACATCTGCAATATCATCATAATCAACTGTTTTTGCCACTAAGTCGCAAATCTTTAAAACTTTTCCCACATCGTCTTCCTGCTCTTTAATAATATCCATGATATGAAAATTGCTATTCAAAAAGCTTATTTTAGAATTTTCAGGCACATCATAGAAAAATATTATGTTATTTTCTTCATACAAGTTATCCCACTGAGTAATCCTTATGCCCTTATAACTAAATTGATTTAATAAGGCTAATATAATGGAACCAATTATTATTAAAGTTCCTAATATTATTTTTATAATATTTTTTTTCATTTTGCTCAACATTCTCATCCCCTAATTCTATACATTTATTATACTGCCTATTTTGGTAAATATTCCATAAAATAAAGGAGCAACAAAAGTCACTCCTTTATTTTTAATAGAATAACTTAAAATCTGCTAATGTAAATGCTGTTTTGCTATTATCATCAAGTGCTTTTATTCTATTATAATTATCAGTAATAATTTTTACTTGTTCACTAGTTAATTGTGCTTTTCCAATTCCTTCATAAGCTGCTTCAAAATTAGTTAATGCTCTCTTTTTATCATTGGCAACAGCTATATAATAACATCCTGCATTACTTAGATTTAATATATCATCCTTATCTATTTTATATGCCTTTCTTATTTGAGCAATTGCTTCATCATTTTTTTCTTGTGTAAGATATAGTGCCCCCAATGCTCTTCTAAATCTTGAATCATCTTTTTCAATTTCTATTCCTTCTTTTAATAATTCATATGCTTCATCATTTCTCTGCATATTTATTTTTATTAATGCTCTTTTGTAAATAATGTCACAATCCTGAGGTTTTATCTTTGATGCAAGCTCATAGTAATATAAAGCTTTATTCGTATCTAAAACTATATTGTTATAATAATCTGCCATATTCAAAATAAGTTTGCAATTATAAGGTTCTTTTTCCAAGGCCATTAACAAATATGGTTCTTCAACCTGCTTTTTAGTACCATCTGGATTTGTTTCATCACTTTTAATCTTGTTAATTATTTTAGGAATCATTTCACTATAATTAGCAGTATAATCCTTATTTAAAAGAATACTTTCCTTACATGCATTTAAAGCTCCTTCATAATCTCCACAATAGTATCTCTCCAAAGCTTTAGCATAGGCTCCAATATAGTTTTCTTCATTTTCTTCTGAAATACTGCTTAAGATTTTCTTTGCTTCTTTTAAATTAGAATTTTTAAATATTTCTGCTTCAATAAACTTATAATTTATTGTATTATAAAACTTATATTTTACTTTATTTAGATATTCCTCCGACTTTTGATAATTCTCTTCATTTAAGGAATAAACTTTTGCCAAAAACAAATCATATACTTCTTTGTCTTTCTTATCATTAACCTCTTTTTCTAATGCTTTTATTGTTTCTTCTTCATTTTCATTATATATTTGAACAAGTACATCAAAAACAGTCATCTCATTATTGTCCTTTTTAAATGCTTCTTTTAAAGTTTCAATACTGCTTTCATAATCATTAAGAAGTGCCTGCATTTTTGCTCCAACTGCCATATCTGCTGAATTATTACTTTTCATATTATAAGTAATGTTTATGGCCTGAGCTTCTGCTATATTATTATTAAACAAATATGCCATAAATGCTGTTTTTATAAGTTCCATATTATCTGGGTAATCATTTAAAAACACCTCACAATATGAAACTGCCTTCTCAAATTCTCCATTTATTATAGATGTTACAATAATGTTATTTATTAATTTAATATCTTTATCTTTATATTTTTCCTTGTCTCCTTCATCAATTGCTACATTTCTCATTTCATATGCTTTTTCTATATATTCATTTGATTTAATATAATCCCCTTTAACTGAATATATCTTGGCAATTTCCATATTATATCCTGGCCACTTTTCCTTTACCTGTAAGGTTTCATATTCTTTTAATGCATTCTCATAATCTACATTCAAGAAATACTCCTGTCCAGCATTTTCTGCTATGGATATAGGTTCCTCTCCTTTCATTGCAACTTTAATTACAATTGCTATAAGCATAGCAGCTAATATATAAATTAAAATACATATTGACGAATTATTCTTGGTTAACTTTGAGGTTTTCTGTATATTTTTCATATATTTTATCACACCTATCCAATTATATTTATATATAACCATTTTTATTTTATCAGAAAATATATTAAAAATCCACTTATTCAGCTAAATGTTGTTATTTCTCTATATTTTTTATGAAGTTTCTGTAATTTCTTTCTCAAAATAAAAAAGCAGCTTGCCATGCTTTTAGCCTTCTATTACAAAATTTCATTTTTTCAGACAGTTAAAAAAACTGACCTGTAAAAACCAACAGGCCAGTCTTTTATTATACATTAAATCTAAAATTAACCACATCGCCATCCTGCATAATATAGTCTTTTCCTTCAAGTCTAAATTTACCATGTTCTTTTGCAGCTGCTTCTGAACCACATTCTATCAAATCATCATAACTTACAATTTCAGCTCTAATAAATCCTCTTTCAATATCTGAGTGAATTTTACCAGCTGCTTGTGGAGCCTTTGTTCCTCTCTTAATTGTCCATGCTCTCACTTCTTGAACTCCTGCTGTTAAAAAGCTCATAAGTCCTAAAAGCTTATAACTGGCTTCTATAAGCTGGTCAAGGCCTGACTCCTCCAGTCCATATTCACTAAGCATCTCTGCTTTTTCATCATCTTCAAGACCAGACATTTCTTCTTCAATTTTTGCACTTACAACCATTGTTCCAGAATTCTCAGATTCAGCATATTGCTTTACTCTCTTAACATAATCATTTTCAAGGTTTCCTTCCATTATATCATCTTCAGAAACATTACATGCATATAAAACCGGTTTTGAAGTTATTAAGAAAAGACTCTTAACAAATGCCATTTCATCAGGAGTAAATTCTAATGTTCTTGCTGGTTTATTTGATTCAAGCTGTTCTTTAATTTTTTCCATTATTGCATATTCAGTTTTTGCATTTTTATCACCTGAACGTGCAAGTTTTACTGTCTTTTCCATTCTTCTTTCTAAAATTTCAAGATCAGAAAAAATAAGTTCAAGATTTATTGTTTCAATATCTCTTATTGGATCAACACTTCCATCTACATGTACAACATTACCATCATCAAAACATCTTACTACATGGACAATAGCATTAACTTCTCTTATGTTAGATAAAAATTTATTTCCAAGACCTTCACCTTTTGAAGCTCCTTTAACAAGTCCTGCTATATCATAGAATTCAATTGCTGTATAAACCTTCTTTTTTGAATTATACATCTTTTCTAAAACATCCAACCTCTTATCCGGCACACTTACAACCCCTACATTAGGTTCAATTGTACAGAATGGATAATTTGCAGATTCTGCTCCTGCCTTTGTAATTGCATTAAAAAGTGTGCTCTTACCTACATTGGGTAAGCCAACGATTCCTAATTTCATTATATGTACATTCCTTTCAAAATTTAATATATCAAAAAAGCTTTTTTACATGATTTTTTATTCAAACGCCTGTAGTGTTAAATATATAATTTATAAGCATATCTTGATTGTATATTTATTATACCTTATGAAATTATACTCTAGATAAGTTTCAAATTCAATAAAAACACATTAAATTGTATTCCCAAGCAGGAAATATTCAAATTTTCATATAATTCTTAATCTTTCAAAAATATTATGTTTATTATAATATTTACGAGTTATAATATAGTTATAGGTATATTATTTATGAATGAAGGTGATTTATATGAAATGTTTCAAAAAAATATTATGCAGTACAATGATTTTCAGCTTCTTTACTAACTTTTCTTTTCTCCTTCCAGCTCAAGCCTCCAGTACAGCTGAACTAAATTGGTATTATATGGCCAAAGGAAAAGGAATTCCTTCTGAACAGCCTAAAGAATCCTCTGCTTTTTTGAGCACATATAATGGCTATTATCTAGGCAAAACAAATGAAAAAGTAATATACTTAACATTTGATGAAGGCTATGAAAATGGAAATACCAATAAAATTTTAGATATATTAAAAGAAACAAAAGTTCCTGCAGCCTTTTTTGTAACAAAACCATACATAACTTCACAGCCAGACCTTATTAAAAGAATGGCAGATGAAGGCCACATTGTAGGAAATCATACAGTTCATCATCCTTCAATGGCATCTATTACAGACATTTCTTCTTTCCAAAATGAATTTACTGGTGTGGAAGAAGCCTACAAAAACATTACAGGCACTGATATGCCAAAATTTTTCAGACCGCCAATGGGAAAATATTCAGAATTATCATTAGAAATGACAAATAAATTAGGCTATAAAACCATTTTTTGGAGTTTCGCATACAAAGACTGGTTAACTGATGCACAGCCATCACAAAGTTATGCTATAGACAAAATTATAAATGGTGCTCATCCAGGATGCATAATGCTTCTTCATGCAGTATCAGATACAAATACTTCTATTCTAAAAACTGTAATTGAAAAGTTAAAGGCTGATGGATACACTTTTAAATCCTTAAATGAATTAGATAAACTTGCACCAGCTGAAACTGAAGAAGAAGCTTTAGAAAAACTTAACTATGCTCCAATTAAAATACTGGCTAAATAGATTATTATAAAAAGAACTGATGCATTAAAAATTAAAATCATACCATTTAGTGTTTATATTACATCAGACAGTACTCCATTTAATTTTTTCTGCTTCAGTTCCATAACAATTAATCATTTTATAATTCACTTTTATTTATTGGCTTTTGAATTATTATTTTGTCCAAACTCCCTCATTGCTGACGATATTTTTACATCTGATTTTTTTGCATTTATCATTTCTCTGATTTTCACCAAATCCTCTACAGCATAATTGGAAACACCAAAGGAATAATGTTTTCTTTTAGGCTTATTCTTTTTTCTTCCTTCATCATATGTAATACAAAAAAAGTCCTTCTTTTTATCTGCTGGTTTATCTCCTTTTTTTATATCAATTATTGATATTTCACTATACTTTATTTTTTGTACCAAATCCTTATTATTATAAAATTCGATACAATTATCTTTTAAATATATGTCTCTACTATATTCAACTAATAAAGTCAACAAATATATTATTCCTATACCCACAAAAATAATCATAGGTAATATTCCGCCTTTACCTTTTAGCAAAACACCATATATTATCCCACATATTATAAATAATATGGCTACACTAAGCATAAACCCATTTTTCTTCTTAATACAAATAGGAAATTTTTCTTCTGCCATGTTTACTCCCCCCACAATATGTACTTCTTAAATGATTACAAGAGAATTTTATCATTTTATCTTTTATAATACAATAACTTCCTTATTTATTTACTACAAATTTATTCAGGATATATTATTTCATTTATATCCCTGACTATTTTTTCTTTTTGCTTTAAGGATTCATGAAATATTTTTTTTAGTTCCAAATCTATTTCATGAAAAAATTCTTCATTCCTTAAACCATTTAAATTAACCTTCACATTAACTATAGAACTTTCAATGGCACTATGAAGTAAAATAGCTGAAATACTTAAATCTGATAAAAGCCCTTTATTTCCATACTTAGCCATTACATTCAAATTATCATAAAACTTTAGACTTTCTCTGGCTAAAAGCAGAGGTGCCTCCATTGCCTTTATTGTATTTTCTTTTATACTATGATTTCTAAAAGCTTTCTCTTCATTAGTTTCCCTAGGAAGTTTAAATGAATCCATAAGTTTCATAAAATTTTTTTTATCCATTTCCATAAGCACTAAGCCTCTATCAATAAACTTTTTTGACTGACTTTGGAAATTCTTTATTAATTTTTGTTCTTCATCATTTAATGATAAATATGGCTTTTTATCTACTGTTAAAGAATATACCATTGAATTCAAAGCTCCAGATAAAGCAGCAATAAGTCCTGCAGCAGCTCCTCCTCCTGGCGCTGGCATATCTGATGCCAGATCTTCTAAAAATCCTTTTATATTTTGTCTTGAAAATTCACTCATAAATAACATGTATCCTGCTGAAAATAGAATTCAAAATAAACTGCAATATAAATGTGTCATAAACAACATAATATATAATAAACCTTGAATAAAACAGCAGACTTTCTCCTTTCATAAAAATTTTATAATAGCTAAACTAAACCATAAATACATGAAAATTTCATTGATATATCAGCTGAAATTTTTATTATCCAAAATAGATATTAAATATCCACAATATACCCAAAAAATAATTGATATATAGCTTATTATATAAATGAGACTGCTTTCAAACAGATTAACTGCTAAAATTCCTACTAACATTGAAAACAGTATTGTCATCCTTGCTTTTTCACTTCTTTTTAATTCACATATTTTATTTATTAAAAATATGAGAAGCCCCAAAATAAATGCTATGAAAAATGTTATTGAAATTAATCCATTAACTGTAGCAATCTGTATATATATATTATGTAATCCTCCAAATTCTAAGCCTGGAAGATCAGAAGTTATTTTTACATTATATATACTTTCAACCATTGCACTTCCTCCTACTCCTATAAAAGGATGTTTTTTAATGACAGCAAATGCAGACAGCCACAAATTTACTCTTCCAGTAGTAAAAACTCTAATAGTTTCAAAATTTATATAAGTACATAGCACACATATAATAAGGACTGGAATTATTATCATTAAACTTCTTATATATTTATTTGAGCTATACACAAATAATGCTGTAAATAGAATTCCTGCAATAATAAGAATTGCACTTCTTCCTCTAAATGTACAAAGAACTATAAGCTGTACAACAGCATTAAATACATAATAACATTTCATTTTATGACTTCTATCTCTGTAATATAAATACACACATAATGCTAATGCTATGGCTGCTGCAATACATAAGGCATTCTTGTTTTCAAAAAGTCCGCCTTTATTTCCTTCAAAAACATACAAGCCAGACTTTATTATGGAATTAGTAATTTTCATTATTACTGATACACTTGATGCAATACACATAAAACCACAATACAAACTGGATATAATATCCACTTGTCCTATAAGAATTTTTTTATTTTTAAAAATATCAACTGTATAGAAACTAAGAAATATAATTGCATTAATAATCCAATATTTTATATTTTCTATATTTCTATAAAATAAAAGTGTAAAAATCAAAGTTATTGCTAAAAATATCTGTATGTATATATCAAATGTATAAAGTTTTCTCTTTCTATAAGCTGAAAAAACTGTATATATTGATATTATAAGTCCCCATACCAAAGCAACTTTACTCAATAAATCTATATGAGGTATTATTTTTAAAATAGTTACAAAGGATAAACTTACAAAAAGATAAAATATTTTATAATAAAACTTACTATTTTCAATACACAAAAATATCTTTTCAATCATTTCTTTCATACTAATTTACTGTACACTCCTTTAAGTCTTTCAATTAATCTTTCTTTAGAATAATCCTGTACTGTTTTTTTGCTAATAAAATTATGATCATATATGTTATAATTATTTTTCATATAAACAAGTGCATTTTTGATACTTTCAATGTTTTTTCTTTCTGCAATTATTCCATTATAGTCTTTTATTATATCTTCTGCCCCGCCATTATCTGTTCCTATTACCGGTCTTCCACATGCTAAAGCTTCTATATAAACAACCCCAAAAGTTTCATGCTCCGAAGGAAGAACAAACACATTACAATTCTGCATTTCCTCTGCAACCTGTTTTCTAGATAAAGCTCCTAAAAGCTGTATCTGCTTATTCATTTCAAGTTTATTAATGACATTCTGTAATTTTTCTTTAAGACTGCCATCACCACCAATTCGCAATAAAACATTCTCTCCTTTAAATGCATTAGTAAATGCTTCAATTAAATCTTCCATACCTTTGCCTTCTTCAAGAAATGCACATGAAAAAAAGCAGAAATTATCACTATTATTTAGCTGTTTATAATTAAAAAGTTTTAAATCCACCATATTAGGTATAACTTCTATATGTTTGTTTACGTAAGTTTTCAATTCTTTTTTTAGTCCACTCCCTACAACTATTAATGCATCAGCTCTTTTATATGCCCGAAAAATATACTTTTTGTAGCTTTCTCTACAGTACTTTGCATATTTCAAAGATGAATGCTCAGTAATAACAAGAGGAATATGGTATTTTTCACTTATATAAGCAGCGGCTATTCCTGCCCAAAAACATGAGTGAGCATGAATTATATCAATCTTTCCTTCTTTTGAAACTATTTCTTTATAAAGTTTATCCATCCTTTTATTAAAACTTTTAAACATATAGTTATTTTTAGGAAAATAATTATAATCTTTATATCTGTATGTATTTAAATTTTCATCTATTTCAAAGTTAATCCCCCTTTTTTCATGAACTTTACCAAATCTTGTTAATGGCCATATTTCATTATAAGCTACACTCACTTTAAATCCAGCTTCATCTAAAGCTGTAAATTGCTCCTTAAAAAAACTTCCATGTACTTTATTATTACTACTTGCATACCATGATGGAACAGCCATTATGTGCACTTATATCACGCCCCTTTTAATATATCACTTAACTTTTCAACTATTGTATTCCATTCATAATTATAATCCTTATGACATTTTAATTGATTATTTTTATACATATCAATCATTACATATAGATTTTTCTTTATATATTCACTATTGTTTTCACAACAAATACACTTACCATTATGTTCAGCAATTCTTTTTATAGGATCATTTTCATCTCCATAAATAACCATTATCCTTCCATCTGCTCCAAAATAGTCATAAATTTTTGCTGGTATCTGCTTTGAATTTTTATTACCAAATAAAAGAAGTATTTCTCCATTAAGCATATATTTTAATGCTTCATTGAATGGAATTCTAGGATAACATCTTGAACAATCTAAATCTTTTAATTTCTTAACTGCTTCACTATCATCAATATTACCAAAAAATAATATGTTCATCATTTTGTAAACACTCTGGTTTTCATTTTTTATATCTTCCAAAGCCTTAATAAATGGTCGTATATTTCTAAGTTTTGAAAATATTTCTCCTGTGTATATAATATTAATTTTATCCTTCTGTATATATTTAGGAGCATTTTCTTTTTGCAGCTTATTATATAGATTCAAATCAAATCCTCTATTTAATACAAAAGTGTTTTCCATGTTTAACTTTTCATAATCATTAATGTAATCATTTCTATTGTCTTCTGTAACAAAAATAAAACGGTCACTTAATTTTATAATATTTTTTTCCATATTTTTTTCTATAATTTTTTTTAAAAAGAAACTATTTTGTCTTGTAGAATCTTTTAACCATGGGTCACTCCAATAAGTTATCCATGGAATATGTTTCATGGTTCTTTTTATATAATAAGCACATAAATGGGATGATGGGGGTTCATGCATAGAAAAAATTGTATCTATATTTTCTTCATATATAAGATGTTTTCCATATTCTGCCGCCTTATTAGCCCATCCAAAATACATATCTGGAATAACACATGCGTTTTTTATTTTTCTAAGAATTTTTTTTAATCTTCTTGAATTTTTTTGTACAGTATTGCTGTCTATGTTAAAATGCTTCTTTGGCATTAACTTCCTAAACACTACTCCACCTTCAACTATATGAAGCTTTATTCTTTTATCCATCATCTTTAAAAGTGTTTCATCATAATAAGCAGAATCCTTAGGAAAATCTACTGTTAATAAATGAATTTTATTTCCTTCAATATCACATAATTTATTCAAATACTGCAAAGTTTCAATTGCAGCTGAATTATTTATTAACGGTGAATAACATGCTATAAATAATAACTTCATACTTCCTCCATTTATACTGCTACTTTTTTAATTTCTTAACCATAATAGTTTTTATTTCTATAAACTCTTCTATTTTGAACACATAACATAGCAGAACATATACAACCATACCAATAAGAGTTCCTATAGAAAGAAAAATAATCAAATCTATTTTTGAAGATATCTGCACTGATAATTTATTTTCAAATATTTTAATATACACAAATATAATTATTCCCATAATTACAGAATTAAACAAAATAATTCCTATTTTTCTTAAAATGCCTTTCATTTTTAAATTATGCTGCAATTTTAAAACACTCTTAAATAGAAGTACTGCTGTTATAAACATGGCCAAACTTGATGCTAATGCAATTCCCTGAATTCCTAAAATTCTTGATAATAAAATATTTAAAGCAACATTAATAACCACACCTATTATTCCATTTATAGCTGTAATTTTGGTTTTTCCCATGGAAAAAAAAGCAGAATTTAAAATATCTCTCATGCCTGTAAAAAATATTCCACAACTATATCCACATAAAGCTAAAGTTGTAAGATTTACTGCCACATCATCAAATTTTCCATTATTATAAACATAAATTGTGTTTATAATATATCTGCCAAATACAATCATACCAACACTTACTGGAACTAATATTACTGCAAGATATGTTACTGATTTTTTTAATATATCTATAAATTTATCAATTTCATTTCTATTTAAGAAATTTGCCATCATAGGATATGACACACTTGAGATTGCAGCTGTTAAACTGCTGTTTACAAGAGTTATTATCTTTTGTGCATAGTTAAGAGCTGATATAGAGCCTTCATTTAGGGAAGAAGCTATTTTCATATCTGCAACCATATTTAATGAATTTGCCCCCGCCCCTACAAGTACAGGCAGAATAATAATTATTATATCTTTAAGATATTTGTCTCTAAAGTCCATTATAAATTTGTAATGATAATTATGATGAATAAGAGAAGGTATCTGAACCAAAACTCTAAACAAATTTCCTATTACATTAGATATTGTAAGACCAATAATATTGTAATCATTAAACAATACAAGATATATTATCATTGGAATATTAAAAAACAAACCTAATATTGATGGAATAATAAAATCCTCATTTACCTGCAGCATAGCTGCAAAACATGCATTTAAAGTAAGAAAAATCAGATTAATTAAAGTAATTTTTGTAAGCTTTACTGCAAGTAAATAAGTTTCTTCAGAAAATCCACCTTGAGCTCCATTATTTGTTAGGAAATTCACTATATTTTTTGAAAATATGCTTCCTAATAAAAACAACACTAATGAACAAACAAATAGAATATTAACAATCTTATTTGCAAATAAGTACATTTCATTTTCATTTTTTTCATTTCTTATCTTACTCAACATAGGAAGAAATGCTGTTGAAATTGACAACCCGACAAGGGTAAAAATAGTTTCAGGTATTGTTACAGCTACATTATATGCATCTGTGTACATTCCTGCACCAAATTTATATCCTATAAGCATATCTCTTAAAAATCCTATTACTCTGCTAAGCAAGGATACTATTACTACAATAATAGTTGATTTAATTAAACTATTTTTCTTTTTCATAAGCCACCATTTATAACTTGTAATCTGTAATTTAAGATTTTTTATAGGTAAAACATTTTATAAGAAATTTAGGTATGGCACCCAGTCTTCTTATTCTGCTTGGTTCCTTTATAACTCTATAAAGCCATTCTAATCCACATGAAATCATCCATTTTGGTGCTCGATTTACCTTGCCTGCAAATACATCAAAAACACCACCGACACCCATAAATATTTTTATATTAGTATCATTTATAATTTTATTTATAAAGTTTTCCTGCCTTGGAGATCCCATTGCAACAAATATTGCATAAATATCTTTATTTTTAATATCCTGTATTATATTGTCACAATTATTTATATCAAAGTACCCATTATGGTATCCGCAAATTTCTAATTTGGGATATTTTTTCTTAACATTTTCTATACATTTCAATAATATTTCTTCCTTACTTCCTAAAAAGTAAACAGCTTTATTTAATTCTTCACATTTATATAGTACTTCTTTTACTACATCAATACCAGCTATTTTTTCTTTCATTGGTTTTTTTAATATTTTAGCCGCAAGAACTGTTCCCACTCCATCAGGAATAATTATTGAATAATCTTTTCTAAAACTTTCCCTTAAAACTTCATCTTTAGTGCCATTTAACAACACTTCCGGATTGCCAGATATTATATTTACTTTATCATATCCTTCTATATATTTCATAAAACTCTTTTTATCTTCATTAAAAACCTTAAATTCAAGTATATCTGTAAACATAATATCCTCCAAATTATTTACTTCTATTTAAAATATTATCCAATTCTATTACAATATCATCCTCTGCATTAATTTTTTTTGCTTTATCAAGATATTCCTTTGCTTTATCAGTATTTTTAAGATTAATATAACACATAACTATATTAGTACATATCTCCACTTCTTTTGAAGCTTCAAAAGCTTTTTCAAAGCATTCAAGAGCTTCTTTATATTTTTCTATACATGCATAATTTAATCCAAGCTCATTTACTACTTCCAGAATGCCAGACTCTATTTGAACACTCTGTAATAAATAATAAATAGCCTTATCATAATTTTCCAACTTTCTATATGCTACTCCTATATAATAATAAATTAATGGATTTTCTTCAAATTTTTCACTTAGAGGCAGTAATAATTCTAAAGCCTTGTTAGGATCATCTTTTACTATTTCTATGGCTTTTTCATAATTTCCAATATTATCAATATCTTCTATAATAGCCTCTATTTCTTCATCCTTTTCTCCGCCTCTATTTAAATACTCATGTATTTCCACCTGTGCCTTTTTGTAATCTCCTTCATCCCTGCTTATTAAAGCACTATATAGGTATGGAACAGGATTTTTATAAAATTTCAATTTACACTCATCTATTTCATTTAGCAAAATATCTGCAAAATCTTTATGTTCTTCTCTTATAGTTTCACCTATTGAAAGGACTGCATTCATTATTTCTTCTTCATTATTGTATTCATACAAACCCTTTGCAAGGACAAAGGCTTCTGATAATTTATTCTTTTTTACCTTATCTGCAATTATACTTTTTACACATAATTCACTATCATCTATATAGGATAACAGGCATCCATAATCTTTATTATATTTAAAATTTTTATCTGCACCAAGAGCTGTAAACATTCCTTCTATAAAATAGTATATAGGAAGGTTATGTATCTTTATTTCATCCTTAATATTTTTTGTTACATATTGTGAATTTATTGGAATATATAAATCCTTATTCTCCAGCTTTATATCCTCTGGAATTTTTATATTTCTGCAGAAACCTTCTTTATCTATTTCCAAAAACAACATTTTTCCTAATATATCCTTATATATTGTTTTACAATTCATAACCACACCTCTTTACTTGTTTTCAAAAGTATATTCTCTATTATACTTTATAAATAATATTTGTAAATCTTTTAACTTTTTATTATTTAGTATTTAAAATTATTATTTTTTATATATTCAACAAAAAAAATAATAGCTGCAGTAATAAAGTTTTTAATACACTATGTGTATTAATCTTTTTACTACAGCCTAAGCCCTTATATAATTCAAATCAGCATTGTAAAATAAACTTATTATTACAATAATTTATTTTACATGTTCCTCCATTTTTTAATTTTCCAAATAAAATCTCATCCATAAGCAGTGATTTTATTTTTCTATCTATTACCCTCTCAATTTCCCTTGCTCCAAGCTCATATGAAGTTCCTTCCTTTGCAATTTCAGCTATAACTTCTTTGTCATATTCAATTTTTATATTCTTATTCAAGAGTGTATCTTTAAAATCCATAAGCTTTTTATATGCAATATCCTGTGCCATTTTATCATTAATATGATTAAATACAATTATTTTATCTAATCTATTTCTAAATTCAGGAGTAAAATACCTTTTCACTTCTTCTAAAATTGCATCACCTTTAATCTCCCTTTCTCCAAATCCAATAAGCTTTCTTCCTATGTTTTTGGCACCTGCATTGGAAGTCATAATAATAATTACATTCCTAAAATCTGCTTTTCTTCCTTTATTATCTGTAAGAGTTGCATAATCCATTACCTGAAGAAGAACATTTATAATATCTCCATGAGCCTTTTCGATTTCATCTAATAATAAAACACAGTGGGGAGTTCTTCTTATAATATCTGTTAAAATACCGCCTTCTTCATATCCAACATATCCTGGTGGTGACCCGATAAGCTTGGCAGCTGAATGTTTTTCACTATACTCACTCATATCAAATCTTATAAAATCAACACTTAAAATTTCTGATAACTTTTTAGCTATTTCTGTCTTTCCTACTCCCGTAGGTCCTACAAAAAGCATTGACGCAACTGGCTTTTTTTCATCCTTAAGCCCAGCTCTTGACATCTTTATACATCTTACAACCTGTTCTACTGCCTCATCCTGATTAAAAATATTTCTTTTAATTCTTTCTTCAAGATATTTCAAATTGTCCACTTCGATATTTTCAACACTTTGCTTAGGAATATTACACATTTTAGAAATTATAAATTCAATAATTTCCTCGTCAACTACAATTTTTCTATTATCCTCATTAACTTTATTCCTTGCATAAGCTCCTGCTTCATCAATAACATCAATGGCCTTATCTGGAAGATATCTGTCATTTATAAACTTATCACTTAAAGTCACAGCACTTTTTATTGCCTTATTATCATATTCAACATTATGATAATTTTCATAGGACTCTTTTAACCCTTCCAAAATTTTTATTGTTTCATCAATTGTAGGCTGCTTAACATCAATGGTCTGGAATCTTCGACTTAATGCTTTGTCTTTTTCAAAATACTTTTTATATTCATCATAAGTTGTTGACCCTATAAATTTTACTCTTCCTTCTGTTAAATAAGGCTTTAATAAATTTGAAGCATCTAAAGCTCCCCCATTTAATGCACCTGCACCTACTATATTATGAATTTCATCAATATAAACTATTGGAGCTTTCTTCTTGCTTATAAGATTTAAAATTTTCTTTATTCTTTCTTCAAAATCTCCTCTGTATTTTGTTCCAGCTATTACTGAACCCATATCTAATGAATATATTCTGCATTCCTTTAATTTGTCAGGTACTTTCCCTTCTGCTATAAGATTGGCAATTCCTTGGGTTATAGCAGTTTTTCCAACACCACTTTCTCCAATATGAATGGGATTATTTTTATTTTTTCTACATAAAATCTGAATAGTTCTTTCAATAATATCTTCTCTCCCAATAAGAGGATCATTTTTTCCTTCTTCAGCCCTTTTTGTAAGGTCTGCAACAAACTTATTTAAAAAGGCTTCATCCTTTGTTGTTTTTTTCTCTCCCCCTTCATCTGAAGGTTCCAGCTCTTCATTTAGATTATTTTCATCTGTTGTATTAATTCTATGGCATAAATAATATAAAATGTCTGCCTGTTCCACATTTTCCTGAGCCAGATAATAATGAGCATAACTTTCTTCAAGTTCATAAATTGACCCAATAATGTGTTCAACATCTATTGCTTCACATTGACTGAATCTCACTTGTTCATCCGCTCTTAATATAACTTTTTGAAATTCTATACTTTCCTGAGGTTCTCCTGACTTTTTACTAACATATGTCCTTATGTATGTTAATAAGTTATATCTTAAATTTTCCACATTTCCGCCACAGGATTCTACTGCATTTTTAACATTTTCATTAAATGTAGCTGCATACAGCAAATGTTCAGGTGTAATATATTCGCTATTTTTTTCCTTTGCTATTTCATAAGTTTTTACCAATATTCTATTTACTTCACTTGTAACCTTCATCAGTTATGCCTCCTCAATAGTGAGTTTAAACGGAAAATCATTTTCTCTGGCTTTATTTATTGCTGTTCTTACTTTTGTTGCTGCAATATCATAACTGTATATACCAGCAATTCCTTTCCCCCTCTTATGCACGTCAAGCATTATTTTTTCTGCTTCTGGATAACTTTTATCAAAAATACTTACAAGAATATCAACAACAAATTCCATAGTAGTATAATCATCATTATACATAATCACCTTGTAATCTTTAGGCTTCCTTACCTTTATTTTGCTTTTGCTTTTATAAATTGTATCTATATTACAACTCATTATATTTTATTTTCCTCCAAGAATTCTTTTTATCATAATTGTACATAAATAATATGACACTCATATTATTTATGTCATGTCCTATTATTGTAAATATTTATAATTTTATCACATATTTATTTTTAACAATAGTATTATACACAATATTTCTATCTCTAAAAATAAATATGAGACTGCAGCAAAAGATACTTTCCCTCTGAATCTTATTTTGAAAACCTGTATTTAGGGAATTTAATCTTTATACAATCTCATATTTAAACAGCTTTTTACAATTTTAACGTAACTTCATAGGAATATACTCTTTTCTTTTTCCTACATTTTCATATGCTGGTCTTATAATTTTATCAGCATTTATAAGTTCTTCAATTCTATGGGCACTCCATCCTGCAATTCTTGCTATGGCAAAAATTGGTGTGTATAATTCCAATGGAAGATCAAGCATGCTGTAAACAAATCCACTGTAAAAATCCACATTGGCACTTACACCTTTATAAGTTTTTCTTTCTTCCATTATTACTTGAGGTGCTAGTTTTTCTACTAAGGAATATAAATTATATTCTTCTGCCAAACCTTTTTCTTCTGAAAGATTCTTAACAAATTTTTTAAATATTTTTGCCCTTGGATCGGATAAAGAATATATAGCATGTCCCATACCATATATTAATCCAGCCTTATCAAAGGCTTCCTTATGAAGTAATGCCTTTAAATATCTTTTTACTTCCTCTTCATCTGACCAGTTCTTAATATTTTTTTTCATATCATTAAACATTTTTACTACTTTTATGTTTGCTCCTCCATGTTTTGGTCCTTTTAATGAACCTAGAGCTGCTGCTATTGCAGAATAAGTATCAGTTCCTGAAGATGATACCACATGAGTAGTAAATGTAGAATTATTTCCTCCTCCATGTTCTGCATGTATTACTAAGGAAATATCAAGGATTTTTGCTTCAAGGTCTGTATACTTACTATCTGGTCTAAGCATGTACAAAATATTTTCTGCTGTAGATAATTCTGGTTTTGGAGAATGTATTATTAAACTGTTTCCTCTAATGTAATGATTATATGCCTGATATCCATAAACACTTAATAACGGAAAGGTAGCAATAAGTCTTAAACATTGACGGGTTACATTTTCTATAGAAATATCATCTGCCTTTTCATCATATGAATATAATGTCAATACACTTCTTGCAAGTCCGTTCATCATATCAGTACTAGGTGCTTTCATTATTACATCTCTTACAAAATAATGTGGAAGGGTTCTATACCTTCCAAGAATTTCATTAAACTCTTGAAGCTGTTCTTTATTTGGAAGTTTCCCCATCATTAAAAGGTATGCCACCTCTTCAAATCCAAATCTTTTTTCTTTTGTAAAACCTTCTACAAGTTTTTCTATATCTATTCCTCTGTAAAAAAGTTTTCCATCACAAGATACTTCTTGTCCATCAACAATTTCTCTTGAATATATTTCAGATATTTCTGTAAGACCTGTAAGAACACCTTTTCCATTTACATCTCTAAGTCCTCTGTTTACTTTTTTCTGTATATACAAATCTTTTTCTATTACATTGTTTTCAATTATTATATCTTTTAATTTTATTATTTCTGGAGTAACCATCGAAAATTCTTTGTCTATTGTTCTATCCATATCAAAACATCAAACTCCCTTACTAAATATTTTAAAGTATAATACTTTTATTTTAACATATTTTTTCAAATAACTAAAGAATTTATAAATCAAATTGAATTGTAACTTCAATTTTTTAATTATTTTCCTTTCATTTTTTATTTTATCAATTCCCAAAAATGTTTGTAAAGAATACTCATATGGTATAAAATAATATATATTTATTATTTTATTATAGGAAAGTGAGTATTTTATGAAAAAAATTTTTGTACCTATAATTGCTGTTTTTTGTAGTATTTTTTTAATCTCCTGCGAAAATAGCAGTACAGACAATATGGAAAAAAATCAAATGTCATCTTCCGATTCACATAATAAAAAAATATATTTTTTAACCAGCAGCAGTGAAGATGAAAAAAATATTCCAAAAGCAAACTGGGTATCTGGAGAAGCTAACCCTGATGCATTTCAACGTCCTAAAATGGTACCAGCTCCTAGCAATATACAATCGTCATCTACTAACACTACTAAAGATAATGAACAAGAAACAAATTCACAAACTGTTACAACTAATAATACAAATGCAAATACTACTACTAATAATAATACTAATACTACTAACAAAAGTAATAATAGTCAGACTGTACCTATTATAAGTAGCAATACAAACTCATCGCCTAATGCTGATACCTCACAAATTAATACTGCAAATACTCCTGAATCATATTATCCACAAGATGAATCAGCTAATCCTAATATTATTGTTGATGATCCCTATGATGACTCAAGCAACGAAGAAGAAAATGATGAAAAAGTTATTTCAGAATAAAAATTATAAAAGGAACTGTTGCACTAATCTGCTTAGTGCAGCAGTTCCTTTTTATGTTATTAATCTGTTTTTACTTCTTTCTCACTTTCATTTTTTATAAACTTCACCACATCTCCATTTT
Source organism: uncultured Clostridium sp. (assembly GCA_964588775.1). Classification (GTDB taxonomy): domain Bacteria; phylum Bacillota; class Clostridia; order Clostridiales; family Clostridiaceae; genus Clostridium. The sequence continues at coordinate 6,903 of CAZPRO010000020.1, read as the reverse complement.
CTGTATTAACAAAAACTTTCCATGTGGTATTTTTATCCTTAACATCTTTTCCATTAATAATTATCAAATAGCATAACTGATTTTCTTCCTTATTTTCTTTATCCGCACTGCTATTAACATAAAACAAATCTATCTTTCTTTCTTCTACAGCACCATATTTATTGGATTTCAAAAAGTAATCCACAGCACATTGCTCTGCTTCATCCTTTGATATTATAATTTTAGCTTCCCTGCAATTCTTCTGCAATGTAGAATTAGAATATCCATCTAACAAACCATTTTCTTTATTTATATTAAGCTTTATTTCATCAAAATAAAATGTATATCCGTTCTTTTTCCTTGTATATATAAAAGAATAGTAAGGGATATTCTCTTTTTTAGTATTAGTTTCTATGTTTTTTAATTGCACTTCATCATTACAAATTGATTGTAAATATTTTAAAGATAAAATCTCTGCTTCTCCGACAGTAATATTATTAGTAATATTCTTTTTTATATCCTTTCTCATAAAACCAATAATGTTATTGTTTTCATCAAGATCAAACCCATAAGAAGCAGATGTGATACTTTTTACTGCCAAATTTGTTTTACTTTTCTTTTCTCTCTTATACTTAATATGAGCCAAATCTTCATTTTTATCAATTGCACCAGCATAATGTAAATTATTCATAAAAGCCTTACAAGCTTTAATATCCTTAGTTCCTTGTCCAATATAGATATGTGCCGCCAGAACTATTATTAAGCAAAGCAATATTATAAATATAAAACTTATAATAGTTATCTTTTTCAATTTCATAAATAAAGAAACCTCCATAAATACTTATCTTAACTTTAATTATAACATATAACATAATTATATTTCTTATAATTTCATAAACCTATATAAATTACAAAAATATAGTATGTTCTCTAAAAAAATTAAGTACTTAAAGGAAATAAAAGTGTAATATTAAATAAATGAAAAAAATATTGATTTTTTTAAATAAACTATATATAATGTGATTGTTTGTTTAGTAATTTTAAACTGAATGTTTAGTAACAGTTATATTTCTATATTTATGATTTATGGTAGGTGAAACAATGCAGATAGGTGAAAAAATACGTGAGTTAAGAATGGCAAAACAACTTACTCAAGAAGAACTTGCAAATAGATGTGAATTATCCAAAGGATTCATTTCACAAGTTGAAAATGACTTAACATCACCATCTATTGCAACCTTAATTGATATTTTGGAAATTTTAGGTACAAACTTGCCTGATTTCTTTAGTGAATCAAAAGAGGAAAAAGTCACCTTTAAAGAAGATGACATGTTTACAACAGAAGATAATGATTTAAAATACTCATTAAAATGGCTTATTCCAAATGCCCAAAAGAATACTATGGAGCCTATTATGATAACACTAGAACCAAATGGGCAATATATAGAAGAAGGACCTCATGAAGGTGAAGAATTTGGATATGTTTTATCTGGCAGCATAATTCTCCATTTAGGTAAACAGACTTATGAATTAAAAAAAGGTGAAAGCTTTTACTATAAAGCAAAAGTAAATCATTATATTCGTAATAATGAAAAATTTCCCGCAACTATAATATGGATTTCTACTCCACCATCATTTTAAATATTGGAAAGAGGTGTTCTTATGAGTGAGAATATTCTAGAATTGAAAAACATAAATAAAACTTATGGCCAGCAAAAAGTTTTAGATAATTTATCTTTAAACATAAAGAAAAATGAGTTTTTAACCCTGTTAGGTCCAAGTGGATGTGGAAAAACTACAACTTTAAAAATAATAGCTGGTTTTGAAAATGCTGATAATGGCAAAATTATTTTTAATGGAAGTGACATTTCTTCTCTTCCACCACATAAAAGAGCAGTTAATACAGTATTCCAAAAATATGCTTTGTTTCCTCATATGAATATTTACGATAATATTGCATTTGGACTAAAATTAAAAAAATTTCCTAAGAGCAGAATTAAAGAAGAAGTTTCAAAAATGCTTAAATTGGTTGCCTTAGAAGGCTTTGAAAAAAGAAGTGTTAACTCATTAAGTGGCGGACAGCAGCAAAGAGTTGCAATTGCCAGAGCATTAGTAAACAAACCTGAAATTCTTCTTTTAGATGAGCCTTTAGGTGCTCTTGATTTAAAACTCAGAAAAGAAATGCAGATTGAATTAAAAAAAATTCAAAAGGAAATAGGCATTACATTTGTTTTTGTAACCCATGACCAGGAAGAAGCATTAACCATGTCAGATACTATTATTGTTATGAATAAAGGCATAATTCAGCAGATGGGAACACCACAGGATATATACAATGAACCTGCTAATGCTTTTGTTGCAGATTTTATAGGCGAAAGTAATATTATTAATGGTATTATGCTGAAGGATTTTGAAGTAAAATTCTGTAATAAAATTTTTCCATGTGTTGATAAAGGTTTCCAATTAAATGAATCCATAGATGTAGTCATAAGACCTGAAGACATAAAAATGGTAAAAGCAGAATCTGGAATGTTAAAAGGCATAGTTGAATCTTCAACATTTAAAGGTGTTCACTATGAAATGATGGTAAAAAGTGAAGAATTTGATTTTATAATACATAGCACTAAATGTGCCCCAATAGGAAGTGCAATAGGAATGGATATTCATTCAGAAGATATCCATATTATGAAAAGGGTGTAAAATACCATGAAAAAAAAGAATTCAATTTCACTTTTTGCTTATCCTTATGTATTCTGGAGTGCCTTGTTCATAGTTGTTCCTTTAATTATAGTACTATTTTTTAGCTTTACAATAAAAACAAATTCAGGATATGATTTTTCACTAGATAATTACAAAAAATTAATTTCTGCTCAATATTTTAGTGTTTTTAAAAGGTCTATTTCCCTTGCTTTTTCATCTACAGTTGCCTGCCTAATCGTAGGATATCCTGTAGCATATATTATTTCTAAAATGAAAAGCAGTACCAGAAATATACTTATAATGCTTTTTATACTGCCTATGTGGATGAATTTTTTACTTAGAACTTATGCATGGCTTCCCATTTTGGGTAAGACAGGTATAATAAATGCCTTGCTAAATAAAATAGGATTGGGTCCAATTCAATTTTTATATAATGATAGTGCAGTACTTCTTGGAATGGTGTATAATTTCCTTCCATTTATGGTTCTTCCATTATATACAGTACTTATAAAAATGGATGCTGATTTAATAAATGCTGCCTATGATCTTGGTGCCAACAAATTTAATGTATTCCTAAAGGTAATTCTCCCATTAAGTGTACCAGGCATAATGTCAGGTATAACAATGGTATTTATGCCTGCAGTATCAACCTTTGTTATTTCAAGACTTTTAGGCGGAGGACAGTATATGCTCCTTGGAAATTTAATAGAACAGCAGTATACATCTGTAGGTGACTGGAACTTTGGTTCAGCAATATCTATTTTAATGATGATTATTATCCTTATATTTATGGCTGTTACCACCATATTTGACAATGGAGATTCTAAAGAAGGCGGTGGAAATCTATGGTAAGTAAAATAGAAGGATTTATAAAAAAATTCTACTTATTTATTATATTTTTATTTTTATATACCCCCATTCTTACTCTTATGTTTTTTTCATTTAATGAATCAAAAACCATGGGAAAATGGACCGGTTTCACATTAAAATGGTACAGAGAACTTTTCAGCAATAGCAGATTAATGTCTGCCTTATATTATACAGTACTTATAGCACTCCTTGCTTCTGTTATTTCAACTATTGTTGGAACAATCACTGCTATTGCAATTTCAAAAATGAATAGAAGGCTCAAAACAATCCTTTTAAATATAAATCATTTACCTGTTTTAAACCCAGACATAGTAACTGGTATTGCTTTAATGAGTCTTTTCATATTTTTAAATTTTCAATTTGGATTTACAACCATGCTTTTAGCTCATATTACATTTGATATACCCTATGTAATTTTATCTGTACTTCCAAAACTGAAACAGATTCCAGAGAATACTTTGGAGGCTGCTGCTGACCTTGGTGCCACACCACTTAATGCAATAGTAAAAGTGGTTATCCCTCAAATAAAGCCAGGTATATTAGCTGGTTTCCTTATGGCTTTTACAATGTCTATAGATGACTTTGTAATCAGCTTTTTTACTACAGGACCTGGTGTAACTAATCTTTCTATAGAAATATACTCCATGGCAAGACGTGGTATAAAACCTGAAATTAATGCATTATCAACAATTATGTTTTTAGTAGTGCTTGCACTATTATTAATAGTAAATAAAAAACAAAATTTAACTGAAAACTAAACATTATTAGAGGTGATACTTTTGAAAAAATTAAAATTATTAACTACTTTAGCATTAACATGCATTCTTTCTACTGGTATTTTTACAGGATGCAATAATGGAGAAAAAACAGCTGATAATGGTACAGTATATTTTTATAACTGTGGTGATTACATTGATGAAGATTTATTAGATAAATTCACCAGCGAAACTGGAATTAAGGTGGACTATTCTACTTATGACACTAATGAAATCATGTATCAAAAATTAAAAAGTTCTCCAGGAAGCTATGATTTAGTTATTCCATCTGATTACATGATTGAAAAAATGATTAATGAAGATATGGTTGAACCATTAAACTTTGATAATATTCCCAATTATGAATATATAGATGAAAAATTCAAAAACCTTTCTTATGATGCTGAAAATAAATACTCTGTTCCATATATGTGGGGAACAATTGGTATAATATACGACCCAAACGTAGTAACAGAACCTGTTGACAGCTGGGATATACTATGGAATACAAAATATACTGGAAAACAACTAATAATGTTTGATTCAATGAGAGATACACTTTCTATCGGCTTAAAAAAACTTGGATATTCAATGAACAGTACTAATCCAGATGAAATTGCTGCTGCTACAAAAGTTCTTACTGAACAAAAAAGTACAATGGATCCATTATATTATGTTGATGAAGTAAAAGATAAAATGATTCAAGGTGAAGCAGCTATGGCAACAGTATGGTCTGGAGATGCAAACTACATAATTTCTCAAAACCCAGAACTTAAATACGTAATTCCAAAGGAAGGTTCTAATAAATGGTTTGATGCCATGGTAATTCCAAAGGGTTCTAAAAATAAAGAAAATGCAGAAAAATTAATAAACTTCTTAACAGATCCAAATAATGCAAAGCAAAATGTTGACTATATTGAATATTCAACACCTAATAAAGAAACTTACAAACTTCTTGATGACAATGTAAAAGCAACTTATCCATCTGATGATATTCTTAACAATTGTGAGATATTTGTTGACTTAGGTGATAGTATAAAATTGTATGACGACGCATGGATAAATATAAAAACTAATTAACAAGAGCAACAAGCCGAAACTTTTTATTTGAAGTTTCGGCTTTATTATAAATTTTCCAGTTGCTCAATAAGTTTATCTATAATAATAAGTGCTCTTTCTAATTCTTCCTTATTCTTTGGTGTACCTATTGATAATCTGGCTGCTGGTCGGAATTCTGAATTTCCAACAACAAATTTTTGTGCACAAAAAACTTGGACTCCCCTTTTTAATGCTTCTTCTTCAAAAGTTCTGCTGTTAATATTTTCCGGCAGGGCTAACCATCTGAATAAACTGTATTTATTTCCCAGAACTGTTCTATGACTCAATATTTTATCCACTATCCTGTTCCGCTCATATGCTGTCTTTAATCGTTCTTCTATTATTTTATCACATAATCCGCTTTCTATTACCTGACAGGCAATTTCAACATTGACAGCTGAAGTTGATATATTAATATTATAAATTCCCTGCTGAACATTGGTTAAATACTTATGTGCAACAGCTAAAAAAGATACTCTGAGCCCTGCACATATGGATTTTGATATACTGGCAACATAAATACTATTATTGGGTGCAAGCATTGATAAAGGAACTGCATTTTTATCACTTGAATATGCATAAATTCCATCTTCAATAAGAATCAAATCATTTTCTTCTATTACTTGTGCCAATTTTTCTTTTTGTTTTTTGGACATATTGTATGCTGTAGGGTTATGCATTTCTGGAATAAGATACATTCCCTTTATTCCTTCATTTTTTACTAATGAATTTAAAGCTTTCACACTTATGGATTCATCATTTAAAGGCATAGGCACAAGACATATTCCCAAAGAAGCAGCCAATGTTTTAAAGGCAGGATATGTTAAGGGATCTGTTCCTACTTTATCTCCAGCATTAAAGAGAGAAATTAAAATTGCACATAATGCATTTTGTGCTCCAGAAGCAATAAGTATATTATCTGCTTCTATCTCTACATTAAATTTCTTCAAATATTTTACTGCTGTTTTTCTATGGGATAGTAATCCCTTTGATGGTGCATACTCCAACAAACTGTCCACATTTGTTTTCTTTAATACCTTTTTCATTAATTCTATAATATATTTATTTTGATCATATGTGGGAAAAGCAGCCCCCATATCAATATAATCATCATTTAATGTGCTTAAAAGCAGAAGAGATGGTTGTGCATTATAAGAAATATATGTTCCTTTACCTGTTGTTCCACTAATAAGCCCTCGCATTTCACAAAGCTTAAATGCACGTGTTATTGTACTTAAATTCAGGTCAAGATAATCTGCAAGTTCTCTTTGTGGTGGAAGTTTATCACCTGGATTAAGTTTTCCACTTCTTATATCGTCTTCCATCAAATCTGCCAATGCTTTGTATAATGGAGGTTTTAAATTCTTTTTTTCTGGTTTCCAGGACATTGGATAATTTTCAAACGAATTTACTGGCAATAAAATCACTTCTTTCCTTAAACTAAATAATATTGTATTGCATACAATATTACCATTGAAAACATACAATTTCAAGAATAAAA
>CAZPRO010000019.1:0-27769 GCA_964588775.1 uncultured Clostridium sp. | reverse complement strand
GGAAAGGTTGAAAGAGCACTATAGTTCATCATAATAAAAAATGCAATTGTTGTCCCAATTGCATTTTTTATTTTTATTTTCTTTTATTATAGCCAGTCATTCATATTTTTTCTCTCTAATAAAAATAACTCACAAATTCTTATGTACACTTATTTTTTTCTAAAGAATTTAATAATGTTTGATAAAAATTTTGGAAGTTTTATTGCAATTATTTTCACAGCTCTCCTCCTAAATAATAATAAGAAATAACCTTATTATATTTATATTCGAAAAAATAAAAATATGTACTTAAATTTAATCTATTGAATGAAATATTAACAATTCACCTTCATCAAAATTTATTTCAATATCTGTACCTATAAATTCATTACAAATGGCTCTAGGATCCAATAAATTCATATGAATTCCTTTATAAAGATTATATTTTGCACCCTTTATTGTAAAGTTTTTCACAACATTACTTAAAGCATGAAATCCTATATTTTCTCCTTTAGTTCCTTTTAATATCATATGTTTTTCACTTAAGTACATTCTATTATTATCATCAATAACCTCTATCTTTATGTTCTGTTTTTTATATTTTAATATAAGTCCTATATTTCCAAGCATATGATCAATTCTGTTTCCAGTAGCACCAAAAAGTAATATATTGTTTGCTCCATGCCTATGTGCTTCCATTATTGCGATTTCAGTGTCAGTATAATCCTTTTCTGGTGGAAACTTTTTTATTTCTTTTACTTTTTCCTTCATTATATTCAATACTTCTTTATCCACAGAATCAAAATCTCCTACCAAAAGATCTGGTATAATATTATAATCCCATAAGCACTCACATCCACTATCTGCAGCTATTAAATAGTCTCCTTCTTTTAAATAGTTTCTTAAAAGTTTTTCAGAAGGTCTTTTTCCACCGCTTACTATTACAGCATTCAATATGTTTACCCCCTTAATGCTTTTATATTATCTTCTAAGCATCCATTATTAAATACAGCTGATCCAGCTACAATAACATTAGCACCTGCATCTATAACTCTTTTCACATTAGACCTATTTATTCCTCCATCAACTTCGATTAATAAATCCTTATTATATTTCAGGCTCAGTTCCTTAAGTTCTCCTATTTTGTCTACTGAATAGTCTATAAATTTTTGTCCTCCAAAACCTGGATTAACTGACATTATTAATACCATATCAACACTGCTGATCAAATCTTTAATCATACTAACTGGTGTTCCTGGATTCAAAGCAATTGCTGCTTTTTTTCCTTTTGACTTAATATAATTTAAAGTTCTATCTATGTGCTTATCTGCTTCATAATGTATTGTTATTATATCTGCTCCTGCTTCAATAAAATCATCAATATATCTTGATGGCTCATTAATCATTAAATGAACATCAAAAACTTTATCTGTCTTTTTTCTAATCCCTTTCATTACTGGCAGCCCAAATGATATATTAGGCACAAAATTCCCATCCATTACATCTATATGAATAAAGTCTGCTCCAGCCTTATCAATTAATACTATTTCATCCCCTAATTTTGAAAAATCTGCTGACAATATTGATGGTGATACTTTTACCATTTATTTTTTTCCTCCTCCATAATTTCCAATAAAGATTTTATATAAAAATCATATCTATATCCATTTACTTTTCCTTCCGAAACAGCCTCTTTAAGAGCACATTTAGGCTCCTTATTATGTAAACATCCTTTAAATTTGCATTTATCATTATATTCATCAAACTCAGGAAAGCAATATTTAAGGGAATGTCTATCCATTAAATCTTTAATTTCCAAAGTAGAAAAACCAGGTGTATCCACTATATATCCATTATCAATTTCTATAAGTTCACTATGTCTGGTAGTATGCTTTCCTCTTCCCAATTTTTCACTTACTTTTCCAGTTTCCATATGTTTTCTCTCAGCCAATGCATTAATTAGAGTTGATTTTCCTGCTCCTGATGGTCCACATAAAACAGTTATATTGTTTTTAATTTTTTCTTTTAACACTTCAATTCCTTGTTTTTCTTTTGCATTTATAAATACAACATGATATCCAATATCATTTATTCTCTTTTTTACTTCCTGCCGTTCTTCCTGTGTAACCAGATCAATTTTATTTAAACATACAACAACATTAATATTACTGTATTCACATAAAACCAAAAATTTATTTAATAAATCAAAATTAATATCAGGATTTTTTACTGCAAAAACAATAAATGCCAAAGAAACATTAGCAACTGCAGGCCTTATTAATTTGTTACTTCTTTCTTCAATATCCTCAATAACACCTTTTCCTTTTTCTATTGCTATTTTCACATTGTCTCCCACCATAGGTTTAATATCTTTATGTCTAAATTTACCTCTTGCTTTACATTCAATAATTCCCTTTTCTGTGTTTATATAATAAAACCCACCTATTCCTTTTATTATTTTTCCATTCATAAAACTCCTCCATAATTATATAGTTGGAAAGGAGAGGATACTATCTTCCTCTCCTTTTTTATAAGAATAAATCTCCATTTATTCCTGATTTAATTCTGGATCAGCCCATGGACCCTCTGGCATATTTTCTTGTTCCTTGTCATCTGTTTTGTCATCTCCATCACTGCTTTCTATATTGCTTTCCTCATTATTTTTATTATTATTATCAGGAGTTACATTAATAGCTTCATTTTGTTTATTATATTTACCTACATGTATTGTTACCTTTGTTCCTTGCTCTACCTTGCTTCCAGAAATAGATTGACTCAAAATAACACCATCCTCCTGAACATTAAGTGTTTCACTAGTCTGAACATCTACTCTTAATCCAGAATTAGAAAGAATTGCTTTTCCTTCTTCTGACAGTTTTCCAACAACATTTTCTACTGTTACAAATTTAATTTGAGGTCCAAGACTTATTACCAAAGTAATTCTTTCATCTTCAGATATATGGCTTTCCGGCTTTGGATCCTGGCTTATTACACAGCCTTTTTCAACAGTATCACTATACTGTTCTATTGTAGTAATATTATTTAAATTTAAAGATTTTAATATGGTTTTTGCTTTATCTAAGGAATATTGTTCTATATCTGGCATCTTTAATGATTTAGTCCCGCTACTTACAACTACTCTTACTTCACTTTTTTCTTTAACCATTGTACCTTCTTTAGGATTGGTTTTTAAAACTGTACCTTCAGGTTCATCACTTGCTTCTTCATCAACCTCAACATATACTAAATTTCTTGATTCAAGTTCATCTTTTGCTTTTTCTTTACTCATGCCTACAATATTAGGTATTGCAACTTCTTCTGTGCCTACTGATGTGTTGCTGCTTAAAAAGTTAACTCCTATAACACCAATTCCAATAAGAAACATAATTCCAACAGCAGAAAGAATTATACCTAATATTGTTTTTTTTCTTTTTCTAGAAATAAATTCTTCCTCCTCATCGTCATCATAATATTCATCATCATCTTCCTCATCTTCATCATAATTGTTACTATTCTGCTGACTATAATTATTATTTGTTACTTTTGGGCTTTTTATCTGTTCTGTAACATCTGCTGCTGACATAATTATTGTCTGCTGATTATCATCATTACTTATATTATCAATAACCGCATTAGGATTATCTTTTATTTTTTGTAGATCGCCTCCAAGTTCCTTTGCAGATTGATACCTTTTATTAGGATCCTTTTCAATTGCTTTCATTATTAAAAGATTCAAACTGTCTGGAATTTTAGAATTTATTTTTTTAGGCTCTATGGCCTGTTCTTGAATATGTTTTAATGCAATTGTTACAGGGCTATCAGCTTCAAAGGGAAGAACTCCTGTTACCATTTCATAAATAACTATCCCAAGAGAATATAAATCTGTTCTACAATCAATAAAACTTCCTTTAGCCTGTTCTGGAGATAAATAATGAGCTGATCCCATTATGGTTGTAGTATTGGTAATAGTTGCTGATGAAGCTGATTTAGCTATGCCAAAATCAGACACTTTCATAATTCCATCTTCTGTAACCAAAATATTCTGTGGTTTAACATCTCTATGAATAATATTATTTCTATGAGCACAATCTAATGCCTTAGCTATTTGGAGAGCTATGGATATAGCAGTTTCATAATTCATTTTTCCAACCTGCTTAATTACATCTTTTAAAGTTTTACCTTTCACATACTCCATAACTATATAATGTAATTCTTCTTGAGTTCCTACATCTAACACATTAACAATATTATTATCACTTAATGTTGCTATTGATTTTGCTTCATTTTTAAATTTTTCTACAATTTCATCATTATTACAAAATTCTTTTTTTAATATTTTTACAGCAACAAATCTGTTAAGTTTGTTACATCTTGCTTTATAAACCTCAGACATTCCGCCCTCGCCTATTTTTTCTAGCAGTTCGTATCTATTTCCAAGTACTGTTCCTTTCATAACTACATCTCTCCTCCAAACAGCAATACTGTAATATTATCTCTTCCTCCATTTTCTTTGGCTTGATTCACCAGTTTTTCTGCCATCTTATCATACTCTCTTTCCTGCAGCACAAGATTTAAAAGTTCTTCTTTTGGTATTTCATTTGTCAAGCCATCTGAACATAGTATATACATATCATATACACTATTTTGTATAGGAAAAATATCAACACTAACCTTGCTTTCAGTTCCTAATGCTCTCGTTATAATATTTTTATTAGGATGATGAGCCGCATCTGCTTCACTAATACTGCCGCTATCAACTAATTCTTGAACCAAAGAATGATCTTTAGTTAATTTTTTTATTATTCCTTCTTTTCTATTAATTCCAAAACAAGAACTATCACCTACATTTGCTACCTGAATATACTTCTTCGTTATCATACAAGCAGTAACAGTTGTTCCCATTCCACTTAACTTAGCATTGGTTTTTGCATACTCATAAATTATTTTATTAGCGTTACTTATTGCATCAATTAATAAATCTTCATCCAAACCCTTTTCTCTGTCATTTTTAACATAATTTATAATTTCACTTACAGCTATTCGGCTTGCAACTTCACCTGCATTATGACCGCCCATTCCATCTGCAACTACATACAATTTTAAATAATCATTTTCATAATATGATGCACAATCTTCATTTAAACTTCTTTTTAATCCAACATCACTTATTAATCCTACCATTTATTTTCCCCCTAGCTTTTGGGTATCTATGTAACTTCTTCTAAGTTGTCCACAAGCTGCATTTATGTCACTTCCCATTTCTCTACGTGTTGTAACTTCAATTCCATATTGTTTTAATATTTCACTAAAATTAGTAATAGTTTTATTTGATGATCTTCTAAAACTATTTTCTTTTATCTCATTTACCGGAATTAAATTCACATGACACAACATACCTTTAAGCAGCTTTCCTAATGATTTTGCATCTTCCATACTATCATTTACATTTTTTACAAGAGAATATTCAAAAGTTACTCTCCTTTTAGTTTTATCAATAAAATATTGACAAGCTTTTAAAATTTCTGCAATGCTATACTTATTAGCTATGGGCATAATCTCTCGTCTTTTTTCATCACTAAATGCATGAAGAGACAATGCTAATGTTACACTCATTTCTCTATCTGCAAGCTGGTATATTCTCGGAACTATGCCACAGGTAGATAAGGTAATATGTCTCTGTCCAATATTTAAAGAATAATCACTTGTTACTATTTCTAAAAATTTAACCACATTATCATAATTATCAAGAGGCTCTCCACTTCCCATAAGCACTACATTTGATATTCTTTCATTTATATAATTCTCCACAATGATTATCTCACTTAACATTTCTCCTGCTGTTAAATTCCTTACACGTCCTTCTAAAGTAGAGGCACAAAATTTACATCCCATTCTGCACCCTACTTGAGTTGATATACATATAGAATTTCCATGTTTATATCTCATCAAAACACATTCAATAAGATTGCCATCCTTAAATCCCAAAAGAAATTTCTCTGTTCCATCAATTTTTGATTTATAAACTTCAACAATTTCAGGAAGTTCTATTGTGAAATTTTCCTTCAGCTTATTTTTTAAGGTATTAGGAATATTTTTCATTTCATCAAAACTATATATATTTTTATAAATCCATGAAAATACCTGTTTTCCACGAAATGCACTTTCATTATTTTCTTTCATCCATGTTTTTAATTCTTCTAAAGTAAAGTCAAATAAATTATTCATTTGTCCACCTACTATTTCTTTTGTAATTTTGCTACAAAGAAGCCATCCATATATTCATTTGGCAGTATAGTTAAAGAACCGTTTTTATTATAAACCAAATTATCTTGTTTTCCAACATATACTCTTTGAATTTTACAATCCTTATGTTTGTTTACAAAATAATTTATATTATCTTCATTTTCTTCTTTATTTAAAGTACATGTAGAATAAATCATTATCCCGCCTTTTTTCAAATATTGCCATGCATTTTCCATTATTTCCTTCTGAACATCTGACATTTCTTTTAAATCATTTCTCTTTTTATTCCATTTTATCTCCGGTTTTTTCCTTATTATGCCAATCCCAGAACAAGGAACATCTATAAGTACTCTATCAAAATAAGAAATAAAATTAGTATTTAATTTTGTTGCATCATTACTTTCTACTTTTACATTTGTTATTCCAAGTCTATGACAGTTTTCCCTTATAAGGTTCAACTTTGATGGATGCAAATCCAAAGCATATACCTCACCAGTATTATTTAATATCTCAGAAATATGTGTAGTTTTTCCTCCTGGAGCACTACATAAATCAAGAACTGTCATATTGTCTTCCAATTCTAAAAGTGGTGCTATAAGCATTGCACTTTCATCCTGAACTGTAATTTTACCTTCATTAAACAAAGGATTATTTTCAATTGCTTTCCCTCTTTTTATAATAATAGCTTCAGGACATACACTTCCTTCTTCTATCTCATATCCCATTTCTTCTAAAGCATCATAAACTTCATCATAATCTGCGTTAAGAGAATTTACCCTTACACTTATTTTAGGTATAACATTTAATCCTGACATTATCTTCTTACCAGTTTCTTCACCATACTGCTTAAATAGTAAACGTATCATCCATGGCTCAAAGGAAAATTTGTAAGAATATTCATCAATTTTGTTTCCTTTTACTTCAATGTCATCAGGATTTTTAGTAAAACTTCTTAAAATTCCATTTACTAATTTTGCATCACTTTCAGAAATATTTTTGGCACTTTCCACTGCTTCATTACACGCAGCATAGGATGGGATTTTATCTAAAAAATTCATTTGATATATAGCTACCCTGATAATATTAATTATGGTTTTATCCATAATTTTAATATCTTTCACAAAATTTGATATTATAATATCAATAGTCTTCTTTCGTCTTAGTACTCCATATACAATTTCAGTTGTTAATCCTTTATCTGCCTCTGATAAATCACATTCACTTAATTCAGTATTTAGAACCAAATTAGAATAAGCCCCTTCATTTATTATCCTATTAAGTATTTTTACTGCTAATTCTCTACAATTCATAAGCTACCTCTTTAATCTTCTCTATTATTGCTTATGGCAATAAGTCTTATTAATTGGGATACTGCCATAAGGGTTGCTGCAACATATGTCATTGCAGCAGCTTTTAAAACCTTTCCTGCTTTCTTAATTTCATCTTCATACAATATATTTCTTGATTTCAATATTGTCATTGCACGCATTGATGCATTAAACTCAACTGGAAGTGTTACTAGCTGAAAAATAACAACTCCACTAAACAGCACAATCCCAATAATTGTTAATGGTTTCAAGCCTGCTAACAGACCTGCAAAAAATATTATCCACGATAAGTTTGAACCTATATTCACTGCAGGAACTATGGCATTTCTTATTTTTAATGGTGTATAGGATTCAGCATGCTGAATCGCATGACCAACTTCATGAGCAGCTATTCCAGCAGCTGCAATACTTGCATTATTATAAACATGAGGGGATAATCTTAATACCCTTGCTGATGGATCATAATGATCTCCCAGTCTGGAATTAACCATTTGTATAGGAATATCAAATAATCCTGCTCCATCTAAAATCATTCTTGCTACCTGCATTCCTGTATAACCATTTATGCTTCTTTCTTTACTGTACTTATTATATGTAGCACTTATTTTGGTTTGAGCATAGAAAGAAATAATTAGTGCTGGAATTAAAATTATCATTGTTGGATCAAAATACGAATAAAACATCTTTCCTTCACACTCCTCTTATTAAAAAGTTAATATTACATTAATATTTCATTTTTATCAATTTCATGACCATTTATATACTGTTCAACATACAAAGGCTTTCCATTTGGAAATTGAATTTTTTTTATTAACAAACATCCTTCACCACATGCTGCTAGAATTCCATTTTTATCTACATTTATTATACTTCCTGGTTTTCTATTGGTTTTGCTATTATTAACAACCTCACTTTCAAATATTTTCATGGGCTGATTTTTATATTTAGTATGGGCTACAGGCCATGGATTTAAGCCTCTTATTAGATTATGAATATCTTGTGCACTATTACTCCAATTAATCTCTGCCAGTTTTTTATCCAGCATTTTAGCATAAAAAGTTTCACCCTGCTGTTTTTTTGGAACTATTGTATTATTTTTAACTCCCTCTATGGTATCTAAAAGTAATTGAGCTCCACTTTCACATAAAATATCATGTAATTCTCCACTTGTCATATTTTCTGTTATTTCAACTGTTTCTTTAAGAAGCATATCACCAGTATCCAATCCTTCATCCATCAGCATTGTTGTATTTCCTGTAATTTTTTCTCCTTTTATAATAGCCCAGTTAAGAGGAGCTGCACCTCTGTACATAGGCAGAAGAGATGCATGAAGATTTATGCATCCATATTTAGGAATATTAAGAACTTCCTTTGTTAATATCTGCCCAAAAGCAACTACAATTATAAAATCCGGATTAATCTGTTTCAATTTTTCAATCATGGCAGGCTCTTCTCTTAGCTTTACTGGCTGATAAATATCAATATTATGCTTTAATGCTTCTTCTTTTACAGCACTTACCGCCATTTTTTTCCCTCTGCCCTTTGGTTTATCAGGTTGAGTAAAAACCGCTTTTACTGTATGATTCTCTATGAGTTTTTTTAAGGATGGAACAGCAAATTCTGGCGTTCCCATAAAAACTATATTCATTGTAAGCTAATCCTCCAGTTTATTTTTTTACTTTATCTACAAATAAAGTTCCATGTAAATGATCATTTTCATGTAATATTGCTCTTGCTAAAAGTTCTGTTCCTTCAATTACAAATTCTTCACCTTTAGCATTAATTGCCTTAGCCTTAACATAATTTGGTCTTTCAACATCTTCATATACTCCAGGTACACTTAAACAGCCCTCATCACCATTTTGTTTTCCTCTTGTTTCAAGAATTTCTGGATTTATAAATACTAAAGGACCTTCACCAATATCAATTACAAATAACTGTTTTAATATTCCAACCTGTGGTGCTGCTAAGCCTACTCCATCTGCATCATACATAGTTTCAAACATATCGTTTATTAATGTAATTAATTTTTTATCTATCTGTTCAACTGGTCTGCATTCTTTTCTTAATATATCGTCTCCAATTTTTCTTATATTTCTTAACGCCATTTCTTTTCCCCCTAGGTCATGTTATTAGGATTAATATCTATACTTATCCTTATTTCATTATATACACTCTTATTCATTTCATAAAGAGTAGATTTTATTTTTTCATTAAATTTATCTTTTAATTTTCCTTTTATTACTATCTGCCATCTATAATTCCCATTTATTTTGTTAATAATACAAGGAACTGGCTTATACATAGTTATAGTATCATCTACTATTAATTTTCTCAAATTGCTTTCAATATTATGCATAAATTCTTTTAATTTTTCTTGATTCTTTGAACTCCCATTTATAACAAGTATTTTAGCAAAAGGCGGATTATTCATAAGCTGTCTTATTTTTATTTCTTCTTTAAAAAGTCCTTCATAGTTTTCTTCTTTAGCATATTTTAAGCTATAATGTTCAGGAGTATAACTTTGTACAATTACCTTTCCTTCCAATTCTCCACGGCCAGCTCTTCCAGCAACCTGAGTAATTATTTGATAAGTTCTTTCTGCACTTCTATAATCAGGCATATTAAGGGACATATCTGCTGCCAGAATCCCTACAAGAGTAACATTTTTAAAATCCAGTCCTTTTGAAACCATTTGAGTTCCTATTAAAATGTCGGCTTCTCCATTTTTAAACACATTATATATAGATTCATAGGAATTTTTACTTCTTGTAGTATCTACATCCATACGAATAACCCTTGCATCAGTAAAATATTTTTTAACTTCCATTTCCACTCTTTCAGTTCCAGCACCAAAAAACTTTACATACTTACTTCTACACTGTGGGCATTGCTTTTCAACTTTTTGAGCCCTTCCACAATAATGACATATTAAATAACCATTTCTATGATATGTCATTGAAACATCACATACAGGGCATTTAAATACATATCCACAGCTTCTGCATGAAATAAATGTTGAGAAACCTCTTCTGTTTAAAAATAAAATTATCTGCTTTTTATTTTTTAATGTATTATCAATTTCCTCATACAATCTTCTGCTGAACAAAGACATATTGCGATTCTTTATTTCTTCTCTCATATCAACTATTTCCATATGAGGCATTCTATTTTTATTTGCTCTATTATTCATTTCCAATAACTTATATTCATTATTTTTAGCCTTATAAAAACTTTCAATACTTGGTGTGGCAGATCCTAAAACAAGTTTACAGTCATATATGTCACTCATATATTCAGCGCATTCTCTTGCATGATATTTAGGGCTGTTTTCAGATTTATAGGTATTTTCATGTTCTTCATCCATTATTATTAATCCTAAATTCTTTACAGGCAGAAATAATGCACTTCTAGCTCCTATAACAAGCTGTGCTTTTCCTTCTTTTACTCTATACCATTCATCAAATCTTTCTCCAACAGATAATTTGCTATGAAAAAGTGCAACATTTTCTCCAAATCTTCCTTTAAATCTTTCAATCATCTGAGGAGTCAAGGCTATTTCAGGAACAAGAACTATAACTCCCTTTTGTTTTTTCAGCATTTCCTCAGTTATTCTCATATATACTTCTGTTTTTCCCGAACCAGTTACTCCCTTTATAAGAAATTTTCTTTCTTTAGAATTTATTACACTATTTAAACACTGCTGCTGCTCTTCATTTAAATTCTTTTTAAAATCTTCCTTATATTTACGGACATTATATCTAAAAACTACATGTGCATTAACTTTTAACACATGTTCCTTTATAAGTTTATTTAACATATATAAGGAATATCCATATTTTTTTGTAATATCATTTTTAGTATACTCTCCATTATGTTTCTTTATAAACATATATAATTCTTTGTAATTTTCTTTTACTTCATATATATTATAATTGTAGTCATTAATACATACAACCTGCTTCTCCTTATTGGAGAAACCACTCATAATTCCTGCTGGAATCATAAGTCTAACTGCATCAATATATTTACATAAAGTTTTGCTTTTCAGAAATTCTATTATCTTAAACTGTCTTTCACTTAAAATAGGCTCTTTATCACATAAAGAATGAATTTCCTTTATTTTATAAGCCACATTCATTTCCTCTTCTGTAATTTCAAAAACAAAACCTTCTATTAATTTATTTTTCAAACCAAAAGGCACCTTAACTCTATATCCTGCATCTATTTGTGATTCCATATCTTGTGGAACCAAATATGTAAACTTTCTATCCATTTCAAGTGCATCATTATTAAGTATGACTTCTGCATACATATATTTTGGCTCCTTCCTAATAAATTCATGATTATACATAATTAATAAACGTGAGTTAATACACAATATATTTTAACGCCTTTATCATATAATTAAAAGAAGCGCACCATTAGCGCTTCTCAAGTATTATATCAAATAATTTCCCTGCAATTTTTTCTTTGCTCATCTTTTCAAGACTATATTCTTCCCTGTCCTTTGATATTATTATAACTCTATTATCTTCTGCTCCAAAGCCTGCATCATTGGCTGTAATGTCATTTGCAACAACAAAATCCAAATTCTTTCTTTCAAGCTTTCCTAACGCATTTTCTTTTAAATTTTGACTTTCAGCTGCAAATCCAACTAAAATTTGATTACTTTTTATTTTGCCTAACTCCATTAATATATCAGAATCCCTTGTAAGAACAAGATTAAAATCGCCTTCTTTTTTCTTAATCTTTTGACTGCTGTACTCCTTAGGCTTGTAATCAGCTACAGCCGCAGCTTTTATTACAATATCTGTTTTATCATACCTTTTTAGTACCTCTTCTTTCATTTCCTGGTTAGTAGAAATTCTTACAAATTCTAATCCTCTTGGGATTTCCAATGATGTTGGTCCTGAAATTAATGTAACTTCAGCACCTCTGTTTCTTGCTTCTTTTGCTATAGCATAACCCATTTTTCCACTAGATCTATTTGTAATATATCTAACAGGATCCATAGGTGATATAGTAGGTCCTGCTGTGACAATTACTTTCTTTCCTTTTAAATCATTTTTATGATTCAGTTCACATATAACCTTATCTACTATAATTTGTGGATCTTCAAGTTTTCCTCTTCCACTTGTTCCACATGCAAGCCGTCCACTTGCAGGTTCAATAAATTCATAGCCTAAGATTTTTAATTTTTTTATATTTTCCTGAACAATAGGATTTTCATACATATTTGTATTCATAGCAGGTGCAAAAATAACCTTTGATTTAGTAGCCATTATAGTTGTGCTTAACATATCATCAGCTATACCATTGGCTACCTTACCAATTATATTTGCTGTTGCTGGTGCAACAAGCATAATATCTGCTTTTTCTGCCCATGAAATGTGCTGTATTTCATGAGCTTTCACTTCCTGAAAAGTATCTACAGCAACCTGATTTTGACTTAATGATTGAAATGACAATGGTGTTACAAATTCTGTTGCATTTTTTGTCATTATGACGTTAACTTCTATATTCTGCTTTTTTAGACTGCTTACTATTTCTAATGCCTTATAAGCAGCTATTCCCCCGCTTACGCCTAATACCACATTCCTTCTCATAATTATTTCTCTTCTTCTTTTGAACTTGGATTTTCAAATTCAATTGCTTCTTTATTTATTTCATTAATAGCAATAGTTAATGGTTTATTACTTTCAACTTCAGCTTGAGGCTTAGAACCATCTATTATTTGTCTTGCCCTTTTTGCTGAAATAATTACCAATGAATATCTGTCATCTACCTTTTCTAATAATTCTACTACTGATGGATTAATCATAGAGTTGTTCATGTATAAAATCCTCCTTTGAATCTAAAATACTGTGTTTTAATCTATCTACTCTACATTTTTCTGCAAGTATTATAGCCTCTATTTTTTCAGTTGCTAAATTTACTTCATCATTTACAACGGCATAATTATATCTTGAAACATAATTAATTTCCTTATAAGCCGATTTAAATCGCTTCATAAGAGATTCAGATGTCTCACTGCCTCTCTTAATTATTCTTTGTTTTAACTCTTCCATGGATGGGGGCAAAATAAAAATAAATATTCCTTCCTTATAATTTTCCTTTACTTTTAATGCCCCTTGAATATCTATTTCTAAAATAACATCTTTTCCTTCACCTAATATTTTTTCAACATTTGACTTTGGTGTTCCGTAATAATTATCATAAACTTCAGCATATTCAAGAAAATCATTATCTTTAAGCTTTTCTTGAAATTCTTCTTTAGTCATAAAATAATAGTTTACGCCATGAACCTCACCCTCTCTAGGCTGTCTTGTAGTTGCTGACACTGATAAATTTAATTCTGGATGCCTTTTAAGAAGGCTTTTACATATTGTACCTTTCCCTGCACCTGAAGGCCCTGATATTACTATCAATAATCCTCTAGCTTTATTATTCTCCATCTCATTCCTCTTCCTCATAAATAATTTCATCCTTATTGGATAATCTGTGAGCTACTGTTTCTGGTTGAACTGCTGACAATATAATATGATCACTATCTGTAATTATTACAGATCTTGTTCTTCGTCCATAGGTTGCATCAATAAGCATTCCTCTTTCTCTTGCTTCTTGAATTATTCGTTTTATGGGTGCTGATTCCGGACTTACAATGGCTACCAGCCTATTTGCAGAAACTATATTTCCAAAACCAATGTTTATTAATCTAATTCCCATTATTTCGTCTCCTTGTTATTCAATATTCTGAACCTGTTCTCTTATTTTTTCTATTGTATTTTTTATTTCTATTACATAATTAGTTATTTCTATATCTACTGATTTAGATGCTATGGTATTTGCTTCTCTATTCATCTCTTGAATTATAAAATCAAGTTTTCTGCCAATTGGTTCATTTGACTCAAGGGTATCTCTAAATTGCATTAAATGACTTTTCAGTCTTGTTATTTCCTCATCAACAGCTGCTTTATCCGAAAGAATAGAAACTTCCAATGCAATTCTGCTTTCATCTAGTTCCACATTATTTAAAAGTTCTTTTAAACGTTCTTCTAGGCGTTTTTTATAATTAAGAGGAACACTTTCAGCTATTTCTTCAATTTTTACTACAATACTATTGATATAGCTTATTTTTGTTACTATATCCTCTTTCAGTTTTTCTCCTTCCCTGCATCTCATATCATTCATGGATTCCAAAGCTTCATTGATTAAAGGAATAATAACCCTTAAAGTTTCATCTAAATTTTCCTCTTTTTCAACAATAGTTATTACATTTGGAAGTCTTGCAATTCTGCCTGCAGTCATGTCATTTTCAATACCAAGTTCTTTTTCAATTGAACATATTGCATTATAATATTCTTTTGCCATATTTAAATTTAATTCAATCTTTTCTCCTGATTCACTATGGTTTTTATAATTAATAAAAACATCAACCTTTCCGCGGCTTATTTTTTTACTAATTAATGATCTTATTTTTTCTTCAATTGATATGATAGATTTGGGCATTCTTATATTAAGATCAAGATATCTGTTATTTACGCTTTTCATTTCCACTGAAAAGCATAAAAGACCTTTTTCATCACTATGAGCTCTTCCAAAACTGGTCATACTCTTTACCACTTTTTCACCACCTTACTGGTTTAATTTATATTCATATATTAATATAATTCCCATTTTCGGGTCAATATTTTGTTCATATTTTATTCATATTTTTCTTTAAAAAGACATTTATTATATATTCATCTGCTTTTGAATTTTAAAAAAAGATTAATGAATCCGGCACATTAATCTTTTTTACTAAAACTTATTATATATTTCTTTTTGAATTATATGCCCGTGCAAGAGCATTAGTATTTTTTATTAAAATGTTCATAGCCACAAATGCTCCTATTCCACATAATAAAGAACCAAAAATCATCCACATAATTACAGTTGTTCCATTCTCAGAAAAACAAAGATTGTATTTAGGTGCATTTTCCGCAAGGCGGTTTCCTAACTTATAATACCAAAACCATGCATAAATTCCACAAGTAACCATGGATAATAAAATAAACTTTACAAGTCCTCCTGTCTTCTGTCCATCTCCATCACAAATTATATTAACATCTTGAGCCATTTTATAAATAAACCAATAGCTGTAAATACCACATGTTAAAATGCTGAACACTATGTACTTTAGCAAACTCCTATTTGTATCAATCATTATTGTTCCCCCTAAACATATAATTTATAAAATAATATATCAGTCCATTTTTTATGTCTATATTAACAACAGTATCATCCGGATTAAATATTCTTATTATGTATACCATTGAAAACACTATTAATCCCAATATAATTAGTAAGTTATATATTTTTACAGGAACCTTTTCCTTAAATAGAAACAATATGAAATAAATTAATGGCATAGGAAACAATGGATGATAATAAAAAGCTCTGTTAATATTACCCTTTAAAATATTCTTATATGCTCTAGTCATTCCACACCCTGCACAGGAAATTCCAGTAAAAAATTTTATAGGACATCCTTCCCCTATTATATTAAGTCCAAAATAAAATACTAAAATTATTAAACTAAAAGTAACAAAATCTTTTAATTTATTCTTCATATATCTGTTAAACCCTTTATACTGTAATTATCTTATATTTTCCCAAAATATATTCACCACCAAAGTTAAAGCACAAATAATTTTAGCAAAAATATAACTGCAAGTATTATCATTACTGGTGACACTTTTTTCTTATCTTCTTTTGCAAAAATGAAATTGTATAATAGATTTATTATTACATATGATAAAACTCCTATTGTAAGTCCATCACCTATACTATAAGCTAAAGGCATCAATGCTATTGTTAAAAATGCTGGTACTCCTTCAGTAATATCTGAAAAGTCTATGTTCTTTACTGCTCCAAGCATTAAATATCCAACATAAATAAGGGCTGGTGCTGTTGCACATCCTGGAATAGCTATAAATATTGGTGAAAAGAACATTGCAATTAGAAACAGAATTCCAGAAGTAACTGCTGTATATCCAGTCTTTCCTCCTGCTGCAACACCTGTAGAACTTTCCACATAAGTAGTAACTGTTGATACTCCCAAAGCAGCTCCCACTGTTGTTCCAATAGCATCACTCATCAAAGCCTTTCCTGCATTTGGTACTCTGCCTTTTTCATCAAGCATTCCTGCTCTTGATGAAACTCCAACTAATGTTCCCACAGTATCAAAAAAATCAACAAATAGGAATGTACAAATTATAGTTAGAAACCCCCAAAATTTTTCTGGATGAAAAGCATATGATAAGTCAATCTTACCTGCAACTGGTGCTATACTTTCAAATTTGAAAAAGCCATCAGGCAGATAAATTCCAAGGGCTGCTGCAGCTTCTGTATTGTATGCTGCATATCCCCATGCCATTAATGTGCTTATTAGTATTCCTATAAGTATAGAACCCTTCATTCCTTTTTTATCCAAAATCGTAATTACTATCAATCCAACTAAAGCTATAATAACTATAGGCGATTTAAATGTTCCAAGAGCAAGATAAGTTGACTCATCACTAACTACAATACCTGCTCCAGTTAAACCTATAAATGCAATAAATAATCCTATACCTGCTGTAACAGCATGTTTCATATTCATAGGAATAGCATTTACTACTGCCTCTCTTATTTTAAATAATGATAGAAGAATAAAAATAATACCTTCTATAAATACAGCTGTTAATGCAACATTCCATGGTATCCCCTTACCAATTACTACTGAATAAGCAAAATATGCATTAAGCCCCATACCTGATGCTAAAACAAAGGGAAGATTAGCATAAATACCCATTAATATACTTGCAAAGGCAGCTGCAAGACATGTAGCTGTAACAACAGCCCCTTTATCCATTCCAGTTTCCCCTAAAATATTGGGATTTACAGCTATAATGTAAGCCATAGTAAGAAATGTTGTTACGCCTGCAATAATTTCTTTTTTCATATCCACATCTTTGTTGGAAAATATTTCAAAAAAATGCTTCTTTCCTAATTCGTTTGACTTTTCTTCTTTTTTAAACTGCTCCATTTTGTCACACCTCCAAATTTCAACAAACTCATAGTCAGATATTTCAAGGTATCTGGTAGAAACTGTGAACCATATTATCAACATTATATGAGTAGTTTTATTACGAAAATTATTATATATTTCATATCGAACATTGTCAATTAAAACAATTTTATTTTTTGTAACTTTACGAATATTAATTTTACTTGTTATTTTTATCATTCTGTAATTATACAAAAAAAACTCCTAGAATCTCTAAGAGTTATAATAAAACTTATCTTTGGCAGGGCGGCGTATCCTGCATCTCTGGTTACTAAATATTTAGCGCATGAGGAGCCTTTGCTCACCTCAAAGACAAGTATTAATTACACATTGCTTTCTTGTTATTTTCCTGTTCACATAATACAATTAGTCTATTATTGAATAATTTGGACTGTACTTTGCTTTCATTTATAGGATATAAAGTTGCAACATAAATATAATTATCCTGGTAATCTATATCAAGACCTAATAACAAAAAAATTTTATCCATTTTTTTTATTAATTCTACAGATTTTTTTCCATCTTTACATGTTATTCCCACATACTCAGGCTCTTTAATTATGTCTTCTACAATTTCTATTATATTATCTTTCACCCTTTTTGTGAGTTGTCTTCCATGTCTTTTTTTTATATGCTTAATTACTCCAGGTGATGCATAAACAAATTCAGGGAAATCAAGCTTTAAGAGCTCACCTATAGATTTTTTTAATTTGCCAACCTTCTTATAAGCTTTATACTCTTTTCTCATAATATCCCTCATTTATATCCTTTTCTATATTATACATTATATCCTATTCTGTTTTCAAGTATTCATTTCCACTTATAAACATCAGTGGAAATGATACTTGAAAATTTCTAAAAAATTAAGGGCTGTCGCATTAAGAAACCGAAACGCTATATATAGTATATTGATTAAGTTTCTCGATACTATATATTGTATAATTTGATTTTTGTGCGACAGCTCCTCTTCTATGAAAGAGGAACTTTACTATGTAATTCAATTACTATTCATAAAATCCCACTAATACATGTTCCTTATTCATAAAAAATTTATTTTATAGAATTATACAAATCAATCCTCCATTGCCCTCATTTATTATTTTCTGAAGTGTCTTTTGAATCTTAACCTGAACATCTTCAGGCATTTTATACAGCTTATTTTGAAGTCCTTCTTTAACAAGCACCTCTAAAGATTTGCCAAGCATATTGCTCTGCCATAACATTGCCGGATCTGTTTCAAATTGTTCTAAAAGTCCCTTCACAAGTTCTTCTGTTTCTTTTTCAGAACCCATTATAGGATTTATTTCTGTCTTTATATCACATTTTATAAAATGAAGACTAGGAGCACTTGCTTTTAGTTTCACACCATATTTATTTCCCTGCTTTACTATTTCAGGTTCTTCAAATTTCATTTCAGAAAGCTGAGGTGCAACTAAACCATATCCATTCTCTTTTACATCTTTTAAGGCATCACTTACTTTATCATATTCTTCTTTAGCATAGGTAAGTTCTTTAATTATTTCAAGAAGGTCACTTTCACTATTTACATCTATATTGCATATTTCACTTAAAACTTTATAAAAAATTCCATCTTTTGTTTTAAGAGTTATTTTTGCTATTCCTTTTCCAAGATCCACCTGATCAATTGAAGCATTTCCTAAATAATCATCTTCTTCATGATTATTTAAACAATATTTTATATCACGTATTTTTGAAACATCATTACACATGTCCATTATGATATTGAAAAATTCTTTTTTAAGCCAATGACTGCTTTCAATATTTTCAAGCCATTCAGGAATATCTATATCCATTTCCTTAATTGGAAATTCCTTAAGTACATGCTCAAATAATTTTTCTATGTCATTTTCATTTAAATTCGATACATCCATAATTTGAACTGAAACATTATATTTATTTTCCAATTCAATCTTTAATTGTTTGGTTTCTTCTGCATAAGGCTTATTTGTATTTAATATGACAATAAATGGTTTATTAAGAGACTGAAGTTCTCCAATAACTCTCTCTTCTGCTTCAACATAGTCTTCTCTTTCAATTCCAGTAATGCTTCCATCTGTAGTTACTACAATGCCTATTGTAGAATGATCAGTTATTACTTTCCTAGTACCTATTTCAGCTGCATCTTCAAAAGGTATCTCATAATCATACCACGGAGTGTTTACCATTTTACTTTCATTTTCTTCAATATAACCCAAGGCACCTTTTACAATGTATCCTACACAATCCACCATTCTCACTTTAAATTTTATTTCATCTCCTAGAGTAATTTCAACAGCTTCATTAGGCACAAATTTAGGTTCTGTAGTATGAATGCTTTTACCACTTCCACTTTGAGGCAGTTCATCTTTTGCTCTCTCCTTTTTATAGCTGTTGTCTATTTTAGGTATAACCATAAGATCCATAAACTTTTTAATAAATGTAGATTTTCCTGTTCTTACTGGTCCAACTACTCCAACATATATATCTCCCTGGGTTCTGTCTGAAATATCCTGGTATATATTCAAATTTTCCATATAACTTTTCCTCCCAATATTCTTTTTACCAATACATATATATTCCTCAATAAAATAAAAAATGCATAAGCAGGTTATGCTTATGCATTTTTATTTTCCTTTTATAGTATCTATAATCATTCTAGAATCATAGTTATTTAATTCTGCATACATACGTTTCTTTTTATCTAATGTATTAATAAATATATTGTCAGAATAATCAAAATCCACAAGTTCAAAGAAAAAATCCCTTAACTTTTTATAATCTTCATATTTTGCTTCTTCTCCTTCTAATGCATAGGTATAATATTGAATCATATATATGTAGGTATTATAAATGTTAAATACGACAGCATCCTTATACTCCTCATATACTCCTGCATCTTTAAATCTCTGCACAAGACAACGCATTGCTGTCATTCTATCCTCAATCTGCATTTTTTCATCTGCTGTATTAGTTATTGATTCATAATTGTTACAATAATGATAAAACACAAAATCTGTAGCATATACCTTTTTAATATATACCATAAGAAATGGCAGTAAATCAGTATCTTCAAAAGTTACTTTTTCTCTAAACTTTAAATTATTTTCTATAAATATGTTTTTCTTTATAATTTTACTCCAAAAAAATCCTGAATATACAATGAGCTTTTTTCTCTTTTCTACATCAAGTTCTCCCCATGTTTCTGGAATAGTAGAAAGAGCATTTTTACCCGCCTTTACATTATGAAACCCACAATCTACCATGTCATAATCTCCACTTACTGCAATGTTATACATTTCTTCATACATTTCAGCCTCAACAAAATCATCACTATCTACAAATCCTATATACATACCTCTTGCTACTTTTATTCCTTCATTTCTAGCACCACCAGGTCTTTTGTTTTGTTTTAAATCTATTAGTTGTATTTTATCTGCATTTTTTTCTGAATATTTTTTAAGAATATCTATAGTATTATCTGTAGAACAATCATTAACTAAAATAATTTCAATTTCTTCTAATGTCTGATTTAATAATGATTCTATACATTTCTTAATTCTAACAGTATTATTATAAACAGGCACTATTATAGATACTTTAATTTCCATACACTTTTTCCTCATTTTACTAATTTTTTAATCTAAGTATACCTTACTCATTATAATTTAAAAAACAAAAAATCTTAATAATTTTTACTCTATTTATACAAATTCTCACATAATGAAATTGTATATTTTTCACAACACCTGTAATGTTTTAATAATAACAATTCTTGCTGCATTTCTTTTTCAATAAATTATTAATTAATGTTCTTTTATAACTTTTTTCATCATTGCTGTTTTTTAAAATGTTTAATGCCTCCTTCAAATAAATAATATCTCTTTCCATCTGCTCTGCTGGAGCTCCCCTTCCAACTACTTTAAGATGGGTTATTCCTGATTTTTTTAATCTATATAATTCACATAAACCACATCCTGTATAACCAACAACATTTTCATTGCACATTAATTCCTCTTCATTATGATTCTTATAACATTCTTCAAACTCCTTATTAGTTTGAAAAAATCCTTGTGTATCCAAACTAATTTTCCCCATAATATACTGAACTTTGCACAAATGAGTCAATTCATCACAATGGAGAGAGCTGCAGAAAGCTCCTGAATAATGACATTTTTCATTTAAAATAAACGCTTCATACTCCATATTCTTTTTATTATTCAATTTTATACACTGTTCCATATCATCAAGGGTATTTTTTCTATGAAATACAAACCTTGAAATATTAAATTGATTAAAAAACTCCATAGAACAGCTGTTAATTTCAGCACACTCTCCGCTTAAATGAATTCTGCAGTTAATGCTGTTTTTCTTTAAATATAACATCAGTGCAACATCTGCTATTATAAAATCATTAAAACCTATGCTCATAAGTTGTTTTATTATTTCTCCAATAAATTCATACTGTTCTTCCAAATAATATATATAATTAAAGGTTACTGTGACAGGAACCTTATATACAGCCATCATACTTTTTAATATTTTCATATCTTCAAAAGAGTTTACCTGTATATTATAATAAAGAACTTCTCTTCTGTTTAAGGGAAATAAGTTTCCATATTTTTTGTTCCATTCATAGGGAACATATCCTATAAAAACTTCATCTGCACCTGCCAAAGCAAATGTTATATAATCATCTATTGCTCCTAATCCAGCTACTATTTTCATTTCTATTCAGCCTCTTTTTTATATGTAATTTAGAACTATTCTGTCTATACCTTTTTTTAAATATTCCTTTAATATACTGCTGTCTCTTAAAATAATCTCATCAAAAGCAAAAAGTGAATTATACCTTCCCACCATTTTTAAATGCTTAGGATATGAAAACATATAGTCAGTACAATATTTAGGACATTCTTTTACAAATATCTGCTTTCCCCTGTTTGAATTTCTGCACATAGCATATAATGTACAATATTGAGATGTATTAGTAATATAAAAAGGCATGTGAAGACTATGATTCCCCTCTGGTATTTTTATTTTATATCCACAGCTTTCATACTCATATCTATTTATTTTGTATTCCTTCAAAAACAATCTAAAATCTCTGCCATTTAAACTATTTTCACATATTAACTCCTTATTTTCTTCATACCCCTTCTTATAAACATATCTTGGATCTTTTTTCCTTTTATTAAGAAGGATACCTAAATTGAGTTGAAAATAATGGCTTTTTCCCCTGCATAAATCAATCATCCCCCAATCATTAATTACTATTTCAATTTTAAAATCATTTATTACACACCAGTTAAAAACTTTTTCCAAAATGTCCTTATATTTGTTAATACACCCTTGTGTCATGTAAGTAAAACATACTGTTATATTAAGTTTTTCATTATATGCTTTATTTAATAGTTTAAATAAAGTTGAATAGCTTGGAAATAAATTATGGCAAAATTCATTTCCAATGTATATTCTTGAAATGTTTTTATGGAACCACAAATAATCATATGCATAATTTTCCTGCAAATATTGCTTTTGAAATTCCTCAGCACTATTATGAATAAATTTTTCATATAAATAATCATTATTAATTTCAATTGCCAGTTCAATATCTTCTAAGAATTTTTGTGTAAAATCAGGATAAACAAATCCATTCATCCATGCTTTTTTTTGCTCTTGATAAATATTAAAAAATTCCACATCTTTTTCTGCCGGATAGGATACCATGTGTTCCGAAAATTCATTTTCATAACCATAATTTTTAAGTACTGCATATGTTGAATAATCCTGTACTATGTCTGCAGCCCTCCTTGAATAAGCTTTATCTTTTATTAATATTTTATACTTATAACAAAATGATTCCCTTTCTTCACAAATTATAGAAAAGTCTTCAACCTGAACTTCTTCATATGCATAATTTTTAAACTGGTAAAAACATATTTTTAAACATAATACTCTGGTTAATTTTTGTGAAATCCTTATTTTAATACCATCTAAAGACATAGCTAACAACCGTACTTCTATATTATTTATAAAACATGCTGCAAGTCCTGATGGAACAAATTCTACTTCATTATTTTTCAAATTGTTTCCTCCAATTTATAAAAACTTATAAGAAACTACCATATTAAGATTAATAGGTACACTATAGGACAGCTTGACTATAATTAACAATAATAGTTCCACTATTTAAAAATATTTTCTTATAATGAATATATATCTGAAAATTCAATATTACAAGTTTCCACTTTTGATGTAATTTGTTTATCATATGGATAATTTTCTGATTTTTCTTTAACTAATTTAATAGGAATAGTAAATACAAACTTTGCCCCTTTCTTTTCAGTTGTATCTACAAATATTCTTCCTCCATGCATTTCCACCAATAATTTCACTAGAAACAATCCTATCCCTGTACCTTCAGCCTTTCTTGTAAGAAGACTTTGAGACTGAGTAAACCTTTCAAATATTTGTTCTTTATCTTCTTCACATATAGGTTCTCCATCATTTTCAACACTTACTATCACTTCATTTTTTTCTTTATCCACATCCATAAAAATTTTTATATCTCCATTTTCTTCTGTGTGCTTTAGTGCATTAGACAGCAAATTAAACATTATTCTCTCTATTTTCATTGGATCACATGCTAAGATAACTTCTTCCTCCATAGTATCAAAAATTATATTTTTTCTATTCTGTTTGAAATATGAAACTACAGAAAGAACAATATCCTCTATTACACTTACAATATTATAATTTCTGAGTTCCAAATTATAATTTCCACTATCAATTTTTGTAATATCCATTATATTGTTTACTATTTTTAAAAGTCTATATGAATTCTGCTTTATTCCTTTTAAGTATTGGCTTATTTTTTCCTCACTACAATCAGAGTTATACATTTTATCCATTATAACTTGAACAGTTGTAAGTATTATATTTAATGGTGTTTTAAATTCGTGAGACATATTAGCAAAAAAATCTGTTTTTAAACTTTCCATTTCAATGGTTTTTTGAAGTTCTATTTTTTCTTTTTCCAGCTTCTCTTTAAAAGTTATATCCTTTCCTGTAAGATAGAACTTATCTCTTTCCTTTATGTATCTAAAATTCCATTCAATAGTTTTACACTCACCTTCACACAAATATCTTATGGGAACACCTTTAACTATTCCACATTTCTGTGCTTTTTTATATATTTCAGGTATTTTTTTTTCATCATCAGGATGTCTTAAAGCTTTTTTCTTTATTTTTTTTTCAAATTCCTTCAATGTACAACGAAAAAATTGTTCAATGGTCTTTTTATTACTTTCTTTATCATAACAATTATGATTTGAATTGCAGGTAACATAAAAATCAATTGAATTATCAAGAAAAATCTGCAGTTCTCTTTCTGTATCCTTTCTTTTTTCCAGTTCTATTTTGTATTGTTTAGTAAGAAATCTGTTTTTAATAATTATACCTAATCTGTCTACTGTATTTATTATTAAATCTTCTTGAGTATATGAAATTGAATCATAACTATTATTATGAACATTTAGTATACCTATGAGTTCCTCTTCAAATACTATACAGTATGTTCTCACATATCCTTTTATATTTTTTCCATTATGCCTTGTTTCAATACTTTTATTATTTCTATGAAATTTAACAATCTGATCTTTATCGTAATCATTTAACTTAAAAGAAAAGTCAGCAGACATTATATTGTCTTCATAAGTTTTTAAGAACACATTCATGGTTTTCATAGTTTTATCATACACAAATATACTTATTCCGTCAGCTTCTAATCCTTCTTTTAGAATATATGGAAGTTCACTTTTGTCATCTGCTTTTGTATCATCTAACAGTCTTAAAGTACTTCTTTCAATTTCCTTATATAAAGTATCATTAATTGTATAATTTCTTCCTATACTTCCTATAAGCTTTGTATTTCTACTGTCATTTTCTATTATACATCGTGAAACTTCAAAAACATTATTATTTTTACTATCCACTGCTAGCTTTTGATTAAATACCTTTCTTTTATTACTTAACATATGTCTATCTTCTGCTAAAATTGCCTGAGCTGTTTCATAATCATTTATTTCATAATCATTTTTTCCAATTATGTCTTCAGGCTTCATATTTATGCAATCAGCATAGAACTTATTTACATATGTATAGATCCCATTGCTGTCTTTAAGCCATACTGAATAAGGTATATTATCCATAAGATATAATAAATCCTTTAATAAATTTTCATTATCACTTTTATAATTATTCATAATATCATCCTCATCTTTTCTGTTTGATAATAAAAACGCACTATTATATATAATTATAGACCTTAATTATATTTTTACAATTAATACATTGTATTAAAATACTATACCAATATCTAAAATTATCCTTACTTGTGCTTCTTTATCTTTAAAAACATAAAATATTTAACATATGCCTTAAAATTTAATAAATAATTAATAAAAATTTCTTACTTGCAGAGGAACATATAGAATAATATACTTATATTTGGTAACATATTTATAAAAAACTCATGAAATGAGAGGTCACATATTATGAAAAAGAAAGACATATTGGAATTAAAAAGACGTTTAAAAAAAGATGATTGTACATTTACAAAAATGTGTGGATGTTATGTAGATGCTGAAAAAAATATGATTTTAAAATTCAATGAAACCTTTTTATCTCTTGAAGAAGAAGAATTCTTTAAATATTTGGAAATAGCAAAGAAAGTATTATCAGGCACCATAGGCAATAATCTTCTTGAACTTGAATTTCCTTATGCCGAAGAAGCAGATGGCGGCAGACAGTATGAACTTATGAAACTTAAGAGAAGTCAGCTAAAGGATGAAGATTTATTAAACAATTTCTATGAAAAAGTTATTGAAAGCTATGATTATACTGGTAACTTTTTAATACTTCTATTTCATGATGCCTATGATGTCATAATTAAAACAACTGACAATTCAAAACTTGATGAATCTGAAGAAGTTTATGAATATATTTTATGTGCAATCTGCCCAGTATCACTTTCAAAACCAGGTCTTGGCTACTTTGAAGATGATAACAGAATTGGAGCAAGAATACGTGACTGGGTTGTTGAACTTCCTGCAAACGGATTTGTCTTTCCTGCATTTTCTAATCGTTCAGCAGATGTTAACTCAATAATGTATTACACAAAAAATGCTAAGGATACACACCCAGAATTTATGGAAGAAGTTTTAGGATGCCCTTCAAAGCAGACAGCAGCAGAACAGAAAGAAGTTTTTACTAACATAATAAAAAATGCAATCGGCACAGATGATGAAAACTCTGACAAACTATTAATGGAAATTCAAGATAATCTTAATACAATGGTAGATGATTATAAAAGTGTTAATGATAAAGACAGCGAACCAATTGTATTAACAAATAATGCTATAACTGATATTCTTGTAGAAAGCGGAATTCCAAAAGATATAACTTCAAAAATAGAAAAATGTTATACTCAGGAATTTGGTGACACTCCACCTGTTGCAGAACATTTACTTGATTCAAAACTTCTTGCAGCAAAAGAGCAAAAAAAGAAAGAAGAAAAACTCCAAAAACAAATTGAAGTTCTTCAAAACAAACTAGAAATAACCATGAAAAATAAATCAGATGAAGAAAATAATAATGAGCATATAGATGTGGAAAATAACACAGAACCAGATAATTTATCTCATAACGAAAATATAAATGAAGTTGCTGCTGATAATGCTTATGACATTGTACTTCAGGTGAAACCTGAAAAAGTTAATCAGATAAAATCACAAATAATTGATGGAAAAAAATATCTTGTTATTCCTATTGATGATGATGAACAAGCAAATGTAAATGGTATTAATACTCTTTTATAAGATATTTAATTGGGCTGTCGCATTAAACTATTTATTATTTATTATTTATTATTTATAATATACATACAAAGCAGAATAAAAAGAAGCTGCCACAAATTAATGCGACAACCCCATTATGTAATTCTATTTATACTAAATTCTAAAAAAGTTATCATGCATAACTTTCATACCCTAATTATTTTCTTGTTTTTTCATATAAATATTCTGTTGCAAACTGAATCTTTGTAGCATTAAATCCATATTCCAGT
>CAZPRO010000018.1:0-29123 GCA_964588775.1 uncultured Clostridium sp. | reverse complement strand
TTAATTCACTTACTATTTTATGTGTTCTTTCTGTAACATTTGAATGTCTAAAAGATCCTGTATCAGTGACTATACCCGTATAAATACATTTACATATATTTAATTTTTCTGTAGAGCTATCAAATTCAATACCCAATTCTTTTATAAGAAGATAAGCTAATTCACATGCTGCTGCTGCATTGCTTTCAACATAATTTAAATCACCATACATTTCATTTGATATATGATGATCAATATTTATTATTTTTCCACTATAATCACTTAAATCCATACTTATTCTATCTTTATTTCCACAATCCATAATAATAACTAAATCTGTATCACTAACTGGTTTTGTATTTTCATATTCTATAGTTTCACTTAAGGGTAGAAAAGAGAGATTATCACTAATAACATCTTTGCTAATTACATAAGCATTAATATTTAAGATTTTAAATGCATTTAAAAGTGCCAATGTACTTCCCACAGCATCTCCATCTGGGGAAGTGTGGAAAGACATTGCAATGTTCTTTGCTGTTAAAATTTCTTCTTTTATACTGCTTAGATTATTCATCTTTTTTACTAATCTTTTGAATTAATTCATCCATATGCATTCCATAATTAATTGAATCATCAATTTCAAAAATCACTTCAGGTGTATATCTTAAATTAATTCTTCTTCCTAATTCTTTTCTAATAAAACCACTTGCATTTTTTAAAGCATTTAAATTTTCTTTCTTTTCTTCTTCGCTGTTACAGAAAATACTTACATATACTTTTGCATACCTTAAATCTTTAGTAACTTTTACATCAGTTACAGATATCATAGCTGTAATTCTCGGATCTTTTATTTCATTTTGAATTAAATTACTAATTTCTTTTTTGAATTCTTCATTAATTCTTCCGCCTCTATAACTTGCCATTTGTGTATCACCTCTTTAAAGCTCTTTTCTTTTTATTGCCTCCATTTTGAAACATTCAATAATATCTCCCTCTTTAACATCATTGAACTTATCAATTGACAATCCACATTCATAACCACTACTTACTTCTTTAACATCATCTTTAAATCTCTTAAGAGATGACAATGCAGATTCAAATACAACTATTCCTTCTCTTATTACTCTTACTTCACTGTTTCTCTGCATCTTACCATTTTGTACATAACATCCTGCTATTGTACCAACATTGGATATTTTATAAGTTTCTCTTACCTCTGCATTACCAAGTATAATTTCCTGATATTCAGGTTCAAGCATACCTATCATAGCACTTTTAACATCTTCTATTGCATCATATATTATTCTATATGTTTTTATATCTACTCCATCTCTTTCTGACTGAGCACTTGCATTGTTATCCGGTCTTACATTAAATCCAATTACAATAGCATTAGATGCCGCTGCCAATGTTACGTCTGTTTCTGTTATAGCACCAACTCCACCATGTATTACTCTTACTTTAATATCATCAGTAGATAATTTTTCAAGTGATGATTTAATGGCTTCAACTGATCCTTGCACATCAGCTTTTACAATTATGGCAAGTTCCTTAACCTTTCCTTCTTTAATCTGGCTATATAAATCTTCAAGAGAAACTCTGTTGCTTGTTTGAAGGCTTTCAGCTTTTAATTTTTCTTTTCTTGCTTCAGCCATATTTCTTGCAGTTTTTTCATCTTTAACTTCATTGAATCTGTCTCCTGCTTCCGGAACTTCTGAAAGTCCTAATACCTCTACTGGAATTGATGGTCCTGCAGATTTTATTTTTTTACCAGTATCATCAAACATAGCTCTTATTCTTCCGTAAGTTGAACCAACTAAAATTGAATCACCAACATGTAAAGTACCATTTTGTACAAGTAATGATGCAACAGAGCCTCTTCCTTTATCTAATTTAGCTTCAATTACTGTACCTCTTGCTTTTCTGTTCTCATTTGCTTTTAATTCTAACATTTCAGCACTTAACAGCACCATTTCAAGCAGCTTATCAATATTTATATTCTGCTTTGCTGATACTTCTTCACATATAACATCTCCACCCCAAGATTCAACAAGTAAGCCTTGTTCTGCAAGCTCCTGCTTAACTCTGTCTGGGTTTGCACCTGGTTTGTCAATTTTATTTATAGCAACAATAATAGGTACACCTGCTGCTTTACAATGGTCTATAGCCTCTTTAGTCTGAGGCATTATTCCATCATCAGCAGCAACAACCAAAATAACTATATCAGTAATTTGTGCTCCTCTTGCTCTCATAGCTGTAAATGCTTCATGACCTGGTGTATCAAGAAATGTTATAGTTTCACCATTAATTGTAATTGTATAAGCTCCAATATGTTGAGTTATTCCACCTGCTTCTGAATCTGTAACTTTAGATTTTCTTATACAATCTAAAAGAGAAGTCTTACCATGGTCAACATGACCCATAACAGTAACTATTGGCGGCCTCTTTTTAAGATTTTCATCATCATCTTCTTCTATTTCAAGAACTTCAAGTTCTTTATTATCTGATTTCTTCTCTACTAAAACATTATATTCTGTACATACCTTTTCCGCCATTTCAAAGTCTATTTCAGCATTTATAGCAGCCATTACACCCTTAAAAATCAAAGTCTTTATTACATCATTGCTAGGTCTGTTTAATTTTTCTGCCAGTTCTTTTACTGTTATACTTTCTCCAATTTCTATAATTCCTACTTCTTCTGCCGCCTTTTCTTCTGCTGCTTTTCTTTCTGCTTCAACTTCTCTTCTTGTTTTTTTCTTCTTTCTCTGACCTTTATTTAATTCTTCTGCTAATTGATCTTCGTACTCATCCACTATGGTTTTAGGTTGATTTGATTCAGCTGATACTTCTTCCTTATTACTATAAAGTTCTTTTATAAGTGCTGCATCTTCATCTTCTATCGTACTCATATGATTTTTGACCTTTATTCCAAATTCGTCTAATAATATGGCAATTAATTCTTTTGAACCAATATTTAATTCTTTTGCTAATTCATGTACTCTTATTTTTGACATATGGTCACCCCCGTATTAATTACTACTCATATATTTTTTCCTCCTCATATAACTCAAGTAATTTCTGTGCTATGTTATTATCATTAATTCCTAATATCATGATTTCATCACGTCCAATAGAATTTCCAAGCTCAGTTTTTGAGAAGTCTATTATATATGGTATTTTTCTTTCTTTACAATGTTTCACAAATTTATTTTTAGATGATTCTGACAAATCATTACTGATTATAAATAGGCTGATTTTTATTTTATTTCTTAAATCATCACACTTGCTGTATCCTTCAATTAGTGTTCCACTTTTTTTTGCTATTCCTAAAAAATTAAAAAAGCTATTCATTTCCAATTTCGTCCTTTAATCTTTTATAAATTTCATCACTAATTGTGACATCTAAATTTCTACTCAATTTCTTAGTTTTGAAGGCCTTTTCAAGACATTGAATATCTTTACATATGTATGCTCCTCTTCCAGACTTTTTGCCTGTTAAATCCACACTTACATCACCTTCATTAGATTTCACTACCCTTATAAGTTCTTTCTTTGGTTTCATTTCCATGCATCCAGTGCACATTCTTAAAGGAATTTTTTTCACCTTCATGAAAATTACCTCTCTATTCTTCTACTTCTAATTCATTAATATAATTATCTGAATCTTCTATTGTCAACTCAGATGCAGCATTCTCTGCTTCCTCAGTTAATTGAGCCTGAGATTTGCTTTTTATATCTATTTTCCAATTTGTAAGTTTTGCTGCAAGTCTTACATTTTGACCTTCCTTACCAATAGCAAGAGACAGCTGGTTATCATCCACAATAACCTTTGCACTTTTAGATTCTTCATCTACGTTAACACTTAATACTCTTGCCGGACTTAATGAATTTGCAATGAATTCTGCCGGATCCTTGCTATATTTTATAATATCTATTTTTTCATTTTTAAGTTCATTTACTATATTTTGAACTCTGACACCCTTAGGCCCCACACAAGCTCCCATTGGATCAACTTCTTCATCATTTGAATAAACTGCTATTTTGCTTCTTGAACCTGCTTCTCTTGAAATATTTTTTATTTCAACTACACCTTCAAAAATTTCTGGAACCTCTAATTCAAATAATCTTTTTACTAATCCTGGATGAGTTCTAGAAACATGAATTTGAGGTCCTTTACTTCCATTTTTAACTTCTACAATATATAGTTTTAACTTTTCATTGAATTTATATTCCTCATTTGGAATTTGTTCATTAGGTCCTATTACTCCTTCAAGCTTTCCAAGATTAACAAATACCATTCCTTTGTCTTTTCTAAGGATAGTTCCTGTTATTATATCAAATTCTTTTTCTTTATATTCATCATATATAATATTTCTTTCGGCTTCCTTTATTCTTTGAGTAACTACTTGTTTTGCAAGCTGTGCAGCAACTCTTCCAAAGTTTTTAGGTGTAACTTCCAAATCCACCACATCATCAACTTCATATGTTGGTCTTATTGCTTTTGCTTCTTCAAGTGAAATTTCTGTTACATCATCATAAACTTCATCCACTACAACTTTTTGTGCATAAACTTTAATTTCACCATTTTCTCTGTTCATTATAACTTTTACATTTTGTGCATTAGTATGTGTATTTGCATAGTTCTTCTTGTATGCTGCTACAAGTGCATCCTGTATTGTATGAAACAATAAATCTTCTGATATTCCTTTCTCTTTAACTAATTCCTTAAGAGCACCTACAAACTCTTCATTCATTTTTATACCCTCCTTAAAGTTATATTTCCCCTTCTAAATTTGCATGTTTAATCTTATGCTTAGAAATAGAAATATCTTCACCATCTTTTTCTATTACTATTTCAGTATTATTTATGTTTTTTAAAATGCCTTTAAAAACCTTGTTTCCATTAAGTTTAACTGCAATTTTACTTCCAACTGCTTTTTCAAAGTGACTGTCTGTAAATAATGTTCTGTTTATTCCTGGAGATGAAACTTCAAGATAATATGGATCCTGAATCGGATCTTCAATGTCAAGCATATCACTCACTCTTCTTGAAACAGTTTCACAGTCATTTAATGAAATTCTGTCACTTTCTTTATCAATGTAAATTCTTAAATAATTTTCATTATTTTCTTTTACAAATTCTAAATAATAAAGTTCAAAGCATAATTCATCAACTATAGGCTTTATAAGTGTATTAAGTTTTTCTAATAGTAAATCATTGCTCATAAACTAGTAAATCCTTTCCTTTCAAAATATATCCTTGCTTTTAGGATATGCAATTTTAAAAAATGTAATCAAAAACGCAACTATCTTTTTAGAAGTTGCGTTACAAATAGAAAGAGCGGGAACTTTCCCCCACTCCTTTTCTGCATATTAGCTTTAAACTATTTATATGATATCATATAAATTTTAAAAATTCAAGCACAAACTTCTTTTTATTTATAAGATTATTTGCAAATTCAGCTTAAGGAGCTAAAGTTTTTCTATTTCTCTAATAAGTTCTTCAACTAATTCATCTTCTTTAACCTTCTTTATTATAGTTCCTTTTCTAAAGATTATTCCTTCACCCTTACCTCCTGCAATTCCTATATCCGCTTCCCTTGCTTCTCCAGGTCCATTAACCACACACCCCATTACTGCAACTTTAATATTTTTATTACATTGTGCCAGTTTTTTTTCTACTTCTTCAGCTATTCTTATTAAATTTATCTGTGTTCTTCCACATGTAGGACATGAAATAAATTCAATTCCTCCATGTCTTAAATCAAGATTTCTTAAAAGTTCTTTTGCTACTTTAATTTCTTCTATTGGGTCACTTGTTAAAGAAACCCTTATTGTATCTCCAATACCTTCTGCCAAAAGAGTACCAATTCCAATACTTGATTTAATTGTCCCTCTAAATACAGTTCCAGCTTCTGTAACTCCTAAATGAAGAGGATAATCACATTTTTCTGCCATTAACCTGTATGCTTCTATCATCATTTTTACATTTGATGATTTTATTGAAATTACAATATCATAAAAATTTAATTCCTCTAAAATTTTCACATGCCTTAATGCACTTTCAACAAGTCCTTCTGCTGTAACTCTTCCATCTCTCTCTAAAATATCTTTTTCAAGAGAACCAGAATTAACACCTATTCTTATAGGTATATTTTTAGCTCTGCAAGCTTCTGCCACCTTTTCTACTCTGTCTTTTGTCCCTATATTCCCTGGATTAATTCTAAGAGCCGAAACCCCGTTTTCAACTGCCTTTAATGCAAGTTTATAATCAAAATGTATATCTGCAACTATAGGTATTGGTGCTTCTTTTGTAATATGTTTTAAGCTTTCAGCATCTTCCATATCCAAAACTGCACATCTTACAATATCACATCCACATTCTTTCAGGCTTTGTATTTGTTTTAATACCTCATCTACATTTTTTGTTCTTACATTAGTCATTGATTGTATACTTACAGGAGCATCTCCTCCAACAAAGATATTTCCCACCTTAACTTTTCTTGAAATTCGTCTATTCATCTTTTTTCTCCATTAACTAATTTATTATTTTTCATCCTAAAATTTTATAGGAAATAATATATCTTTCACTGTCACAACAACCATAAGGCCCATAAGAGCTGCAAATCCCACAAAATTCAATCCTGATACTATTTTCTCTGGTACCTTTCTTCTTGTAATTAACTCAATAAGAAGTATTACACACCATCCACCATCTAATGCTGGAAAAGGAAGCAGATTAAATACTGCAAGGTTAACACTTATAAATCCTACAAAATTAATCAAATTCCATATTCCTGCTTTAGCTGTAGCTGTTGTCATTTTTACTATGGTTACTGGCCCTCCTACATCTGTTTTTAAATTGGCCTTTCCTGTAAATATCATCTTAAGACCCTTAAAAGTTTGAGATACATATGTTGCTGTTTGATTTATCCCTTCTTTAAAACTCTGAAATATTCCCGGATTATTTTCCACTGCAAACTGAATTCCTAATACTTTTCCCTTTGTACTATCTTCCAT
The DNA here is from genome assembly GCA_964588775.1 of uncultured Clostridium sp. Lineage (GTDB taxonomy): Bacteria > Bacillota > Clostridia > Clostridiales > Clostridiaceae > Clostridium. Next base: position 22,124 of record CAZPRO010000018.1, on the reverse strand, counting down.
AGGTACTATATTAAATTCCTTTTTCTGTCCATCTCTATCTACTACAATATTTAGTGTTTCATTTTCACATAGAACTATACCCATTCTTATATCATCAGATGTGAATACTCTGTTATTATCTATCTTTACTATTTTGTCTCCAGCTTTAAGTCCTGCTTCAGCTGCCGCTGAATTGGATTGAACTGTGCCAATAACAGGCTTTGCAAATCCAAATTTGAAACTTATTGTAGTAAATATTAAAATTGCCAGAATATAATTCATGGTAACTCCTGCAATTATTATACTTATTCTCCTTAGAGGTGATTTAGCAGAAAAACTTCGTTCATCATCAATATTTTCTTCTTCTCCCATCATCTTTACATAACCTCCAATGGGAAGCATACTTAATGAATATACTGTTTCTTTGCCTTTTTTTGAAAAAATTTTAGGTCCCATACCAATTGAAAATTCCTCAACTTTTACACCATTTAATTTAGCAAGGGTAAAATGTCCAAACTCATGAACTATTATCAAAACACCAAAACCTATGACTGCCGCAATTACAGCTGTTAATGTATTCATTCTGTTCCTCCTATATTTCCTTTTTACTTAATATATATTCTTTTACCATTTTATCCAATTTAATAATATTTTCTATTGTAACCTGATTTTTAGTTTTATCTTCAAAAAATTTCATAGCATCTTCAATCATGTCTGCAATATCTAGAAACTTTATTTTTCTATCTAAAAACAACTGAACACATGCTTCATTGGCTCCATTTAAAACTGTAGGCATAAGTCCTCCTCTTTTTCCACTCTCATATGCAAGTCTTAAAGATTTAAATATATTCATATCTGGCTTTTCAAATGTAAACCTGCTTATTTCATAAAAATCTATTGTATTGCTTACAGCTTTTCTTCTTTCAGTATAATTTAGTGCGTACTGTATAGGAAGTCTCATATCTTGTGCTGCTAGTTGTGCCATAACACTTCCATCAATGTATTCAACCATAGAATGAACTATGCTTTCAGGATGAACAAGAACCTGAATGTTATCATAATCACAATTGAAAAGCCAATGTGCTTCAATAACTTCCAGCCCTTTATTCATTAAAGTTGCACTATCTATGGAAATTTTTCTTCCCATATTCCATTTAGGATGTTTTAGGGCATCTTCAACTTTAACATTAATTAAATCTTCCATTTTTCTTCCTCTAAATGGTCCTCCAGATGCTGTTAAAATAATCTTTTTCAGTGTTTTTTCATCATTCCCCCTAAGACTCTGAAAAATTGCACTGTGCTCTGAATCTACAGGAAGAATCTTTACATTATATTCTTTTGCCTTTTTCATAACAATTTCCCCTGCAACAACAAGAGTTTCCTTGTTGGCAAGGGCTATATCCTTTCCAGCTTCAATTGCTTTTATTGTTGGTTCTAACCCTATCATCCCCACAACAGATGTAACTACTATATCAACATTATTTAAAGTTGCAATTTTATTCAGTCCACAAATTCCACTATATACTTCTATCCTTATGTTTTCTCTTTTACAACATTCTTTTACTATTTCTGCACTTTTTTCATCCATCATAGCAACATATGATACATGAAATTCTTTTATAATTTCCATAACTTTATCACATGAAGTATTTGCTGTTATACCAATCAATTCTAATTCACCATTAGATTTTTTTATAACATCAAGTGTCTGTGTTCCAATTGAACCAGTAACACCTAGTATTGAAACTTTTCTCATTTTAAATTCCTCCTAAGATTTTTCTATGTCATAAAAAATTATTTCTTTAGCAAGTATACCATATAAAGGACCATATACTATTCCTAATACACCAAATAAATTTATTCCTATATAAAGAGACAAAAGTATAACCAGAGGATGTATATGAAGTCCACTACTTAAAAACTTAGCTTCTAATATTTCTCTCATTATGACTACTAATATATATAAACATATTAAACCAAAGCCTACAATATAATTCTTTATTATTATATTGTATATTATTATTGGTACAAATACAATTATAGTTCCTACATAAGGCAGTAAGTCCAATATACCACACATTATACTTAAAACCAAAGCATAATCTACTCCTAATATAAAAAAACCAGCCATTATTTCTATTGTTGACACTGTAACTAATTTGCCTTGAATTTTTATCATTTTTATAAAATTACTTTTTTCCTTCAAAGTCCTATTAACCATTTCCTGTGGCAACAGCATTTTAATTAACCATATAATTTTATCTTTGTCAACCAACACAAAAAATGTACACATATTAGCAACAAAATAGGACACTATATTATTTGTTACAGTACTTATAAAATTTTCTCCAGTAGATACTGCATTTATACTAATTCCTGTATGTTTGAAAAATGAACAGAAACTTTCTAAAAATTTCATGTTATTCAAATCTATTTTTAGTACATTAATCACTTGGGAAATCAACTCATTAATAATATCTATATTACTATAATATACATTTCTAAAAAAGTTTATTATGGTATTCCCAAGATACAAAACAATAATCATGCCACATATATTAATCATAAACAGACTCAATGCAGCTGCCATATTTTTATTAATGTGAATTTTTTTTAGCATATTATATATAGGATTGCTTATTATAAACAATATTATTATTGTTAAAAAAGGTTTAAAATAATATTTTACTATAAGAGCTGCAATTATAAAAATAATAGTTAAAAATGTAAGATATATTATTTTTTTATAATCCCTTAAAATTACTATTCCTCCTTGTTTATTAACCCTATTGTATTATATGCTTAATGAACAGCTGCATATAATAAAAGAATCGTAAATTTATTAAAAATAAATTTACGATTCTTCTTAAATTCCCACAATAAAAGTAATATAATAAAAAACAGTAACAGCACAGAAAATTATACTATCAAATCTGTCAAGAATTCCTCCATGACCTGGAATGAGATTACTATAATCTTTAATATCTACATATCTTTTTATTGAAGATGCAACCAAATCTCCAAATTGGCCTACAATGCCACAAATAGCACCTAAAACAAAAAAATGAACTAATGGCATAATATTTTCATATCTGTTTGCTACTGCTCCAAATACACCTGAAGCAATCATTGCTCCAAGCATTCCCCCAATAGATCCTTCTATTGTTTTTTTGGGAGATACTTTAGGACATAATTTATGCTTTCCAAAAAATTTTCCACTATAAAAAGCTGCAGTATCACAAACCCATGACCCAATAAATATAAGCCATACTAAGAAAGCTCCACCAGATTTTTCACTAACAAGATAAACAAAACTAAACATTAGCCCCCCATAAACAAATCCCAATATTGTAAGGGCTACATCTACAAAAGTGTATTTCAAATTAATTACAGGAACAATCAAAAGTATTGCACAGGCTAATATTAAAATATAGGTAAACTTTTCTATATTGCTATTAAATAAATAATAAGCTAAAAGTAATATATAGCCACCAAAATCCATTGGTTTATAGCCTTTTTTTCCTATGGCATTATAAAATTCATACAATGCTAGTGCAGATAAAAGAAATGTAAATGCTTTTAAATAAACTCCCCCAAGAAAAACAAATATTATAAATGGAGCAATCATTGCTGCACCAAGATACCTATTATTACTCTTCAAATTGCAGTCACTCTCCTTTATTTTACTTTCCCAAAACGTCTGTCTCTTCTTTGATAATCAATTATGGCTTTTCTTAAGTCCTCTTCTTTAAAATCCGGCCAGTTTATATTTGAATACCAAAATTCTGAATAAGCACACTGATATAACAGAAAATTACTTAATCTCTGTTCTCCTGAAGGTCTTATAATAAGATCAGGATCTTCAATATCCTTTGTATATAGATACTTACTTATAAGTTTAGAATCAATGTCATCATCTTTTATTTTATTTTCTTTTATATCCTTCACTATTAATTTTACTGCTCTTGCAATCTCATCCCTTCCTCCATAGTTAAGAGCCAAGTTAAGATTTATAACTGTATTGTTTTTAGTAAGCTCTACTGCATCATTAATAGCATCAGCACATTGCTTCGGAAGCTTTGTAACATCACCAAAAATATTAATTCTTACTCCATTTTCATTACATTCCTTAAGCTCATTATTCAAATATGTAATAATTAGTTTCATAAGAGCATTAACCTCTTCTTTTGGTCTTGCCCAGTTTTCAGTAGAAAATGTATATAAAGTAAGATTCTTTACTCCCAGCCTTCGGCATTCTTTTAAAATTCTTCTTACTGTTTCAACTCCGGCTTTATGCCCCATTGTCCTTGGAAGATTTCTCTCTTTAGCCCATCTCCCATTGCCATCCATAATTATAGCTATATGGTTGGGCATATTGCTCATATCCAGTTCATCTGACATACTATTATTTTGCTTTGATTTAAACATATCCAACATAATTTTCCCCCACAATTCTTTAGGAAACAAATATTTTTTATAGTAATTAAAATACAGCCTGATATGAAAACAGGCTGTATTTTAACTAAACTATACTGATAAAACCTCTTTTTCTTTTGCTGCAATAATTCCATCTATTTTCTTTACTACTGTATCTGTAATTTTTTGAACATTATCCTCTGCTTTTTTTATTTCATCTTCTGATATATCAGAATCTTTTTTTAGATTCTTTAACTTATCATTAGCAGCTTTTCTTACTGATCTTATGGCAACTTTTGCATCTTCTCCTGTTTTCTTTACATTTTTTACAAGAGCTTTTCTTGTTTCTTCTGTCAATTCAGGTACAATCAATCTTATTACAGTACCATCACTTGATGGATTCATTCCTAAGTCAGACTTTAAAATAGCTCTTTCAATTTCTTTTATTAGAGGTTTTTCCCATGGTGTTATCATTAATACTCTTGGTTCTGGTGTAGAAACATTAGCAACTTGATTTAATGGACACATACTTCCATAATAATCAACCTGAATTTTATCAAGCATTGAAGGATTAGCTCTTCCAGCTTTCATTGCTAATAAATCTTTTTCTAATACAGCTATTGTTTTATTCATTTTTTCTTCTGCGTTTTTGATAATTTCCTTAATCATAATTCCCTCCAAAATATTATTTACTACTTACTAATGTACCAATATCCTCACCACACATAGCCCTTTTAATGTTGCCTGGTTCATCTAAACCAAATACCAATATTGGAATATTGTTATCCATACATAAAGATGTAGCAGTTGAATCCATTACTTGCAATCCTTGATCTAAAACATCCATATATGTAAGTTTATCATATTTTTTAGCATCTGCATACTTATGAGGATCCTTATTATACACCCCATCAACTTTTTTAGCTAAAAGAATTACATCTGCTTCAATTTCTGCTGCTCTCAATGCTGCTGTAGTATCAGTTGAAAAATAAGGATTTCCAGTTCCTGCAGCAAAAATTACAACTCTTCCTTTTTCTAAATGTCTCATTGCTCTTCTTCTTATAAATGGTTCAGCTACTTCTTTCATTTCTATAGCTGTTTGAACTCTTGTCATTACACCAACCTGCTCTAAGGAATCTTGAAGTGCTAATGCATTAATACATGTAGCCATCATTCCCATATAATCAGCAGTAGTTCTATCCATGCCTTCTCCGCTTCTTCCTCTCCATATATTTCCACCGCCTACAACAGCACCTACTTCAACACCCATATCAACTAATTCTTTAATTTCCAATGCTATTCTTTTGGCCACATTAAAATCCAATCCAAATCCACTTATACCTGCCAAAGCCTCTCCTGAAAGCTTTAATATAACTCTTTTATACTTGCATTCTGACATTTAAAATACCTCCTAATGGTTAGCTTTATTCTCTTAACTATCTATATACTAAATTCAATATTATTATATCAACTTTATTTCCAACTTCAATACATATCTTAATTTTTAAAAAAAGAGAACACATTGTGTTCTCTCCTTTATATATGGGATAAAACTATTTACCCATTTGTGCAGCAACTTCTGCAGCAAAATCTACTTTTTCAACTTCGATTCCTTCTCCTCTTTCGTATCTTACGAATCTAGTTACTGTAACTGGAGAACCGATTTCTTTTGACTTTTCAGCCAAGAATTTAGTTATAGTCTTATCACTGTCTTTTACCCATACTTGTTCTAAAAGACAAACTTCTTTATAGTATTTATTAATTCTACCATTAACCATTTTTTCTACTATGTTTTCAGGTTTTCCTTCATTTAAAGCTTGAACCTTATATATTTCTTTTTCTTTTTCTAATGTTTCATTATCAACATCATCTTTACTTAAGAATAATGGATTTGCAGCAGCTATCTGCATACATACATCTTTAGCTATTTCATCTAAAGCATCGCTAGCTGTATCACAAGCTAATTCTACAAGAACACCAATTCTTCCACCACCATGGATATAGCTCTTAACAATTCCATTTTCTATGTTGAACTTAGTGAATCTTCTTATTGTCATGTTTTCACCAAGTTTAGCTATTAATGCTTTTAGAGCATCAGCTATAACTGTTTCACCATCAATTTTTTCATTTGATAATTCTTCAACAGTCTTAACAGAAGTTGAAACAATTATTTGTGCCAATTTATCAGCAAATCCTGTAAATTCTTCATTTAATGCAACGAAGTCAGTTTCACAGTTAAACTCAACAACAGCACCAGTCTTCTTATCTTCACTAATAAATGTCTTTACAACACCTTCAGCTGCAGTTCTTCCTGTCTTCTTAGCAGCATCTGCAAGACCTTTTTCTCTTAAAAATTCTACTGCTTTATCTTTATCTCCTTCAGTTGCAACAAGAGCTTTCTTACAATCCATCATTTTAGCTCCTGTCATTTCTCTTAGTTCTTTAACTAATTGTGCACTAATGTTTGCCATAAATTATATCCTCCTTATATTACGTAATCCTTAACATACCGTAAAAAAGAGGAAATGAAGTGTTCTTCACTCCCTCTTTCTCAATTATACAAACCAAAATATTATTCAGCTTCTTCTAATTGTTCACCTTGTCTTCCTTCAATAATAGCATCAGCCATTTTTGCAGTTATTAATTTAACAGCTCTTATAGCATCATCATTACCAGGAATCACATAATCAACTTCTTCAGGGTCACAGTTTGTATCTACAATGGCAACAACTGGTATTCCTAAAATTTTAGCTTCTGAAATAGCATTCTTTTCTTTTCTTGGATCTACAACGAACATTGCTCCTATATTGTTGGCATCTAAATTTCTGATACCTCCTAAGTTCTTTGTAAGTTTTTCTAACTCACCTTTTAATTTAATAACTTCTTTCTTAGGAAGAACATCAAATGTTCCGTCTTCTTCCATTTTTTCAATTTCTTCCATCTTTTTGATTCTGCTCTTTATAGTAGTAAAGTTTGTTAACATACCACCTAACCATCTGTTATTAACAAAGTGCATGTTACTTCTTACTGCTTCTTCTTCAATAGCTTCTTGAGCTTGCTTTTTAGTTCCTACAAAAAGAATGTCTTTTCCTTCTAAAGATATTTCTTTAATAAAGTTATAAGCTTCTTCAGCCTTCTTTACAGTCTTTTGTAAATCTATTATATAGATTCCATTTCTTTCTGTAAATATGTATGGAGCCATCTTAGGATTCCATCTTCTTGTTTGGTGTCCGAAATGTACACCTGCTTCTAATAATTGTTTCATTGATATTACTGACATTTTGTTACCTCCTTAGGTTTTCCCTCCATTATCTTCAGCTCATAAATAACCTCAAAATTTAAGGGCACCTATTTACGAATTGGATAATGTGTGTATTTTTTGTTACCTCAAATAGTATATCACAAGGATATATTCCTATCAACATTTTTTTGTTTTTTCATACAAATTATTATTAACCAATATTTTATATTTATGCATATTAAAACGAAAAGTCCCTTTCCAAAATCCTAAAATTAGAAAGGAACTAATAATATTTATTTTATTTTTTTAAGTTCTTCAACAAGCCTTTCATTCAATATTCTTATATATGTACCCTTCATTCCAAGAGACCTTGATTCTATAACACCTGCACTTTCGAATTTTCTTAGTGCATTTACAATAACACTCCTTGTAATTCCTACTTTATCAGCTATTTTCGATGCTACAAGAAGACCTTCACTTCCATTAAGTTCATCAAAAATGTGTTCTACAGCTTCCAGTTCAGAATATGAAAGTGTTCCAATTGCCAGCTGAACAACTGCCTTTTTTCTTGTTTCTTCTGCTATCTCATCCTGCATTGCCCTAAGGATTTCCATTCCTACTATTGTAGCACTATACTCAACAAGTACTAAGTCCTCATCAGTAAAAGGCTTTCCAAAACGAGCCAAAATTAATGTTCCTCTCCTTTCTCTGTTTCCTATTATGGGAACAATAGTAGAAAGTTTATTAGCTTTTTTACAACTCTTAATCTCTTGAAATACACAAAGTCCTTCATTAGGTATATTGGCACTTGTTTCACTATTTTCTAAAAGTGTTTTGTTATAATCTTCCGGAAATCTTTTATCTTCAATAACCTTTTTCTGCATGGCTTCACATTCAAAATCCTTAAGAAAAGAATATCCTAAAACTTTTCCTTTTCTACTTACTATATATGCATTACATTCTAAAACTTTGCTTAATAATACACATATATCTTGAAATGCTACTGGTTCAGTACCAGATTTCTGCAAAATTTTATTTAACATTCTTGTTTTCTCTAACAGAGTCGGCATACTCAGTCCCCCTACATTAATATGAATACTGTACAAATAGAATTCTGAATTGTTTGAAAATTCAAAACCTTTTAAATATTTCTACAATTCTTGTTTTCTTTAAGTTTATCATATAAAAAAAGGCTTTTCAATACTATTTTATTACAGCCTGCAAAGCATTAATTGTACAATTGTTTTATATACACCCTTCAGTACTATTAAAAATCTGCTTCACAGACTGTGTATTTCTACTCATTTCAAAAGTTTTCCACAGGTTCTTTGCAGATATAATTTTCTATAGAAAGACAAAAAGCAGCCACCAGGGCTGCTTTTTTAAACTTTATTTTTCTTCCTTATACTCTTCTTTATATCCACATTCTTTATTGCTGCATTCTATATGTTTTCCCTTTTTAGAATTTTTCAAAATCATATAGGAATTACATTGTGGACATCTTTTAGCTACCGGCTCATACCAGCTTACAAAATCACATTCAGGATAACCAGAACATCCAAAAAATCTTTTTCCACGCTTACTCTTTTTGGCTACAATTTCCTTGCCACATTTTGGACATAGAACTTCAAGCTTCTCTACTATTGGTTTTGCATTTTTGCATTCCGGATAACCTGGACATGCTAAAAATTCACCAAAACGCCCCCTTTTTATCACCATCATTCTTCCACATTTTTCACATTTGACATCAGATACCTTATCCTCTATAACCACCTTGGATATTTCTCTTTCTGCTTTATCTATAGCTGCTTTTAATGGTGAAAAGAACCCACTTACAATCTCTTTCCAGTTTTCCTTGCCTTCTTCAACATCATCAAGTTTCTTTTCCATTTCTGCTGTAAAATCAACATCAACTATCTGCTCAAAATAATCCCCCATTATATTGTTGACAATTTCACCAAGTTCTGTACCCACCAAATTCTTCTTTTCTCTTACAACATAATTTCTGTTTAATAAAGTAGTTATTGTAGGAACATAAGTACTTGGTCTTCCTATTCCTTTTTCCTCTAAAAGTTTAACAAACGAAGCTTCTGTATACCTTGGAAGAGGCTGAGTAAAATGCTGGCTTCCTTCAATACTTTCTGCTTTTACAACTTCATTTTCTTCCAAAGAGGGAAGAATTACAGATTTTTCATCATCTTCATTAGAATATTCATATAATTTCATAAAACCATCAAAAGCTATTGATGAACCACTAGCTTTAAAATTGTAATCCCCATTTGTTATATCAATAGATTTAGTATCTAAATTGCATGATGTCATTTGACTTGCCATAAACCTATTCCAAATAAGAGCATATAATTTATATTGTTCAGATGTTAAATTTTCTTTTGCAATTTCAGGAGTAATTTCCATATAAGTAGGCCTAATTGCTTCATGAGCATCTTGTATATTCTTTTTACTTCTATAAATTCTTGGTGATGATGGTATATATTCTTCACCATATCTGCTTATAATTAGCTTCCTTGCACTTTCTTGAGCTTCTTCAGAAATTCTTACAGAATCAGTTCTCATATAGGTTATAAGACCTACTGTTCCATACCCCTTTACTTCCACTCCTTCATATAACCCTTGTGCTACTGACATAGTTCTTTTGGTCATAAAATTCAATTTTCTATTTGCATCCTGCTGAAGAGTACTAGTAGTAAATGGTGGTAATGGATTTCTTGTTTTTTTGCTGCATTTTATATTTTTAACAATGAACTCACCCTTTTTTAAATCATTTACTATTTTGTCAGCCTGTTCACTTGTTTCAATTTCTATTTTTTTATCTTTAAAGGATGAAAATCTTATTTTAAATTTGCTTTTTCCTTTTTTTAATACTGTATCAATACTATAATATTCTTTTGGTACAAAATCCTTTATTTCTTTCTCCCTGTCACATATTAATTTAAGTGCTGCTGATTGTACTCTTCCTGCACTTAATCCCCATTTTACGTTTTTCCATAATATAGGACTTATTTCATAACCAACAAGTCTGTCTAAAACTCTTCTGGCCTGCTGAGCATCAACTAAATTAAAATCTATTTTTCTTGCATTCTTTATAGAAGATTTTACTGCTCCTTTCGTTATTTCATTAAATACTATCCTGCATGTTTCATCATTGGGAATTTTCAATATATTAGCCAAATGCCATGATATAGCTTCCCCTTCACGGTCAGGGTCTGTTGCAAGATACACTTTATCTGCTTTTTTAGCTGCTTTCCTTAATTTATCTACAAGTTCTCCTTTTCCTCGTATTGTTATATATTTAGGTTCATAATCATTCTCTAAATCCACACCAAGCTTGCTTTTGGGCAAGTCTCTTACATGTCCCATTGATGCTTCTACTGTATATGTTTTTCCTAAGTATTTACCAATTGTTTTTGCCTTTGCCGGTGATTCGACAATTACTAGTTTTTGACCCATAATTCACTCCATTCTATATGGAGCATTCACCCCCTAATTTTTATTAACTACTGTTTTTCCTAAAAAGCTTTTACATAATAGTTTCCTGGCAAGCATATGACTTCACCCTTCATCTGCATTTCAAAAAGTAATGCATAAAGTCTTCCTCTATCAAATCCTGCATTATTGATTATAGCATCCATATGAGTTGGAGAATAACCTATTAATTTAAGCACTTCCTGTTTCTCATCACTTAACAATAAATCATTAATAACCACATGATCAAAATTTGCCCAAAACTTAAAATCTTCTACATCTGCACAACAGACACAATATTTATCCATTAATAATTTATTAGAACCAGCAGCCCCTTTATAAAAAATTGAACCTGGAACTACTATTACCCTCTTTTTTTGAGCAATTGCATACCTTGCTGTTATTAAGGATCCACTTTTTTCACCTGCTTCAATGACTACTGTAGAATCACTTAATCCACTTATAATTCTATTTCTTTTCGGAAAATTCATTTTTAATGGTGGTGTTCCTGGCAGAAATTCTGAAATCACCACACCTTTTTTACTTATTTCAGAGAATAACTTCTTGTTTTCCCTAGGATACACTCTATCTATTCCACACCCCAGTACACATATGTTTTTCCCTTCTAACTCTAAAGCAGTTTTATGTGCTATTGAATCTATTCCTCTTGCACCTCCACTTATAAGCGTAATATTATTAGTAATAACCTGCTTTGTCAAGACTTTTGTTGCAATTAATCCATAATTTGAATATTTTCTAGCACCAACCATTGCCATACTTTTACTATTTATTACTTCAATATTTCCCTTGAAAAATAGAAAAAAAGGAGGACTTAAAATCCCCTTCAACTTATCTCTATATAAGGAGTTCTCATATGTAATAAAAGAAATTCCCTCTCTATTTAAAATTTCTTTTGTATGCATAATCTGCTGTATCAAATCATCTTTTTGAAATTCTTTTAATTTTTCTCTCAATTTATTATGGCTGTTTAATATATCCTCAAAATTATCGTATACATTTTTGCAATTTTTATACTCATCAATTAACTTAATTTTTTCTCCACTGCTTATATTAAGTAAAATCATCCACAATTCATAATCCATAAATTCTCCTCCTAAAGTTATATAATTTCTCCACTTATACTTTTTCTATAATTAACTGCTTCATGAATATGCTCTTCTTCTATATCTCTTTTATTTTCAATATCCGCTATAGTTCTTGCCAAACTAATGATTTTTATGTATCCTCTAAGAGAAATATCTGAATTATTATAATAATATTTTAAAATTTCTTTGCATTTTTCATTTACTTCAAATATTTCCAATGCTTTTTTTCCTCTTATTTCAGAATTATACTTATATCTTGTTCCTTTAAATCTTATTTTTTGAATTTCCTGTGCTTTAATAACACATTCTCTCATAAAATTTGAATCATAAGATTTTTTTGCATTCTGTATTTCACTATAAGATAATCTAGGAACAAAATTGATTATATCTATTCTATCTAATAAAGCTGATGAAATTTTTCTGTTAAATTTCTGCTGATGCTCTCTGTAATAGATTTCATTACTATCATCTACATAATTCTGCCTATGGGTTTCCATAGGATTAAAAGCTGCTACTAACAAAAAATCAGCAGGCATAGTTACTGCTTTGTTAAGTCTGTTAATATTTATACTTTTTTCTTCAAGAGGTTCTCTTAAACACTCTAAAACTTCTTTTTTAAACTGTAATATTTCATCTAAAAATAGTATGCCTTTATGAGCAAGAGTTATTTCCCCTGGCTTGATATCTTTACCACCACCAGTAAGACCAGTCTTAGTTATGGTATGATGCGGCATTCTAAAAGGACGTCTGACTTTATATTCACTACTCATTTTTCCTACTATACTATATATTTTTGCTACTTCCAGTATTTCCCTCTCGTCTAAAGGCGGCAATATTGACATTATTCCTTTTGCAAGCATTGTTTTACCACATCCAGGTTCTCCATAAAGAAAAATATTGTGCTTGCCCGCTGCTGCAATCATCATTGCTCTTTTTGAACTATATTGTCCTCTTATTTCACTATAATCAAAAGTACCATAATCTTCTTCAATAATATTTTCTACCTCATAGGGAAGAACATCATTATATGCAATATAATTTACAACTTCTTTAAGACTTTTAAATGGATAATATTCTATATTATTAAGTTTATATGCTTCACAAACATTTTCATAAGGAAATATGATTTTGTTTATATGATTTTTTATACCTTCAAAAACTATAGGTACAACTCCTTTAATCTTTTTAAGTTCTCCAAAAAGTGATAATTCACCACAAAATATATAATTCTGTAAATTTCTTTTCATTATCTGACCACTTTCCATAAGAATTGCAACTGCTATGGGAAGATCCAGCAAGGAACCTATTTTTCTTACATCTGCCGGTGCAAGATTTACAGTTATTCTTCCTAAAGGAAAATCGTATCCGCTATTAATTATAGCTGCTCTTACCCTTTCTTTTGCTTCTTTAACTGATGTATCAGGCAGACCAACTATGTTAAATACGGGAAGACCTTTGTTTATATCAACTTCTACTTTTATTAATATTCCTTCAAGTGCATTATTAGTTGCACTAATTATTTTTACAGCCATATACTCACCTCTTTTAATAAGTATAGACATCTTTTACCATATTAATTCCTGTTTTTGTTTATTTAATATTTTTTTGTTAATACTATAGCTATAAATAAATTAAATTGGAGATTATTTATGAAAAAATTTAACAAAGACATAGGAAAACATTGTGAAGATATTGCTGCTGAATATTTAAAACGCAGCAAATACATAATATTAAAAAAGAATTTCAGAACTCATAATGGAGAATTAGATATTATATGCAAAAAAGATAACATTCTAGTTATTATAGAAGTAAAAGGCCGTTATTCAATAAAATATGGTCTGCCCTGTGAAAGTGTAGAAATTACAAAACAAAAAAACATAATTAACTGTACGAAAGTTTATATTTCTTACAACAACCTCCACAACTTTATAGTACGATTTGACGTAATTGAAGTATTCTTAGATTACTCTCATAATAATATTGTTAAAATCAATCATATTCAAGATGCTTTTAGATTAAATTAAAAATAAACAGGCTGCTACACAAAGATTTAACCTTTATGCCGCAGCTCTTTATTAATTTATTTATAAATTTTTGTAAGAAAACTTCTTCTATGTATGGGGGTTATCCCATGACTTTTTAAAGTTTCTATATGTTTTCTAGTTCCATACCCTACATTTTCTTCAAAATTATATTCAGGATATTTTTCAGCATATTTCTTCATTATATTATCCCTGTAATCTTTTGCTATTATGGATGCTGCCGCAATTACTGCACTTTTTGTATCACCTTTTATTACTGCTTCATTACATATTTTTATATTTTTTACAGGGTATCCATCAGAAAGTACTAATTGGGGTTTTACTTTCAATCCATTACAGCTGTCAAGAAAAACTTTGTTATTGCAGTATGCAATTCCCTTTTCATCTATTTCTTCATTGGAACACTCTGAAATATTATAAGCCAAAGCTTTTTTCTTTATTATTTCAGCTAGTTCTTTTCTTTTATTCTCTTTTATTTTTTTAGAATCATTTAGATATAGAATAAGTTCATCATCCTGTACATTTAAATCAAGTATTACGGCACATGCTACTATAGGACCAGCAAGAGGACCTCTTCCTACTTCATCTACTCCCGCAATAAATCCATAGTCTCCAAAACTTTTATCAAAATCATACATTTTTCTCACTCTTTTTATTTCGTCTTTGACAGCTTCCATGCTTTTTTTATATTTCAGTCCCAAAGATACTACATTTTTTCTTTTATCCGAACATAAACTTTCAATAATTTTTGAAACCTCTAAACTATCATGGCTGTTTTCATCAAATATAACTTGACAGATTTCTTTTATTTGTTGAAATGAATATTTATGAAGTTCATTAATTATTTCCATAATTACTCACACTTTCTAGTGATATTCTGCCTATCTTTCCACCTCTAAATTCATCTAAAAGAATAACCGCAAGTCTGTTATAGTCAATTTCTCCTCCAGAAATTAGAGTGCCGCGTTTTCTTCCTATAGCATTAAGAGTGTCTAAAGGGTTTTCATAAACTTCTGACAGTTTATATCTTTCTATTAATTTGTCTTCATATTTATTTTGAAGTCTTTGTATGAGTTTTAATGATAATTCTTCTATATCCATGATTTCATCTTTTATAGCACCTGTAAATGCCAGATTAAGTGCTGTTTCCTCATCTTCAAACTTAGGCCATAATACTCCCGGAGTATCCAAAAGTTCAATTCCAATACTAGTTTTTATCCACTGTTTACTCTTTGTTACTCCTGGTCTGTCTCCTGTTTTAGCTATATTATTTCTTGCCATTTTATTTATAAATGTAGATTTGCCCACATTAGGTATGCCAACCACCATTACTCTTATAGTAATTTTGCTCATCCCCTTTGCCCTTAATCTATCATGTTTTTCTTTTAAAAGTTCTAATAATGCCGGCTTAATGGCCTTCAAATTTTCACCTTTTAAACAGTTAACTTCAACAACTTTTATATTATCTTTTGTCAAATACTCCATCCATTCTTTTGTTATTCTGCTATCTGTAAGATCACTTTTATTTAATAAAATAATTCTTGGCTTATTTCCAAGAAGGTTATCTATATCAGGATTTGCTGATGATTTAGGAATTCTTGCATCTCTTATTTCTATGACTGCATCAACTAATTTTAGATTTTCTTTTATTTCTCGCTGTGTTTTTTTCATGTGTCCAGGAAACCAGTTAATTGCCATAATAATCTCCTCCTTAATAATTATTCTTTACACAAATTCAATATTTTTATACATTAAAAAAGAGACCTTAACAGTCCCTTTTTTATAATTATCTAGTTAATAATTCTTTAACCTTTGCAGCCTTACCAACTCTGTCTCTTAAATAGTAAAGTTTAGCTCTTCTTACTTTACCTCTTCTTGAAACTTCAATCTTGTCAATTATTGGTGAGTTAATTGGGAATGTTCTTTCAACTCCAGTACCATAAGCAACTCTTCTTACAGTGAAAGTTTCTCTTAAACCACCATTTTGCTTTTTAATTACTGTTCCTTCGAACATTTGAACTCTTTCTTTGTTTCCTTCTTGAATTTTAACATATACTTTTAAAGTATCTCCTATGTTAAATGCAGGAATATCGTTTCTTAATTGTTCAGCTTCTATAGCTTTTATAATTTCGTTCATTGTGCTTTCCCTCCTAAATGATAATTTGACGTTCTTAACATATTTTTACGTGCATGACAGAGGAACGCCCGTACTAGCACAAAATTAATCATAACATATTATTTATTTTTTTTCAACAAAATAAATAACTATTTATTTTGTTCTTCTTCATATTTTAAAAGAAGTTTTTTGTCCTCATGGGTCAGTTCTATTTTTTTGTATAAATCAGGCCGCCTTTCTTTAGTTATTAATAAAGATTTAAGCCTCCTCCATTTTCTTATATTTTCATGATGACCTGATGAAAGAACTTCAGGCACCTCATGTCCTTCAAAATTTTGAGGTCTTGTATATTGAGGATATTCTAAAAGCCCATCATAAAAGGATTCTTCCATAAAGCTCTCTTCTTTTCCAAGAACTCCAGGAATAAGTCTTAATACTGAATCAATTACAGGTATGGCTGCCATTTCTCCACCTGTCAATATAAAATCACCTAAAGATATTTCCATATCTATATATTTATATACTCTTTCATCTATTCCCTCATAATGCCCACATAAAAAAATAATTTCATCTTCCTTTGATAAGTCTTTAGCCATGTTTTGATTAAATGTTTTTCCTCTAGGTCCTAAAAACACCACCTTACCTTTGTTTTTTTCTTTAGCATGCCGTATACTGTCTACAACAGGCTGAGGAGCCATAACCATTCCTGCCCCTCCTCCGTAAGGTGTGTCATCAACTTTCTTATGTTTATCTAAGGTATGGTCTCTTATGTTAACCACCTCAATATCTACTATGTTCCTCTCTTTTGCCCTTCCAATTATACTATAATTAAATATATCGAACATTTGTGGAAAGAGGGTTAAAATGCTAATCTTCATCCATCCATTCACCTACACATTTTATTAATACTTCTTTCTTTTCTATATTAACATCTAAAACAATGTCTCTAAGTACAGGCACAAGCAGTTCCTTAGGTTCTTTAATCCAATAGACGTCATTATTTTTTGTACTTATTACATCAAATATCTTTCCCAAATTATTACCCTTTGTATCATAAACAAAACACTTTTTCAAATCTGACACATAATATGTGTCCTCTGGAAGGTCATCTTCTTCTTCTCTTCTTACTTCTACATATTTTTGTTTATATGTTTCTGCTTTATTCATATCATCGATTCCTTCAATTTTTAAAATCACCCGATCTTTTTGAAACTTAACTCCAAGAATATTTTTTTCAACTCCACCAATAAGCAGTGTTTTATATTTTTTAAATTTCTGTACATCATCTGTTAAAGGATATACCTTTACTTCTCCTTTTATTCCATGAGTATTTATTATCTGACCAATCTTAAATAACTCTGACATTAAGATTTTCACTCCTTAATATTAAACTGTTTCTATGTGAATTTTACATTTCATATATATTTATGTCAAATGTAAAATTAATTTATTTTAATTTAAAAAGAGATGCTCAAAATGAGCATCTCCAATTTTTAGATGATTTCTACTAAAACTCGTTTATTCTGTTTAACTGCTGCTGCTTTAACCACTGTTCTAATAGCTTTTGCTATTCTTCCTTGTTTTCCAATTACTTTTCCAACATCCTCTGAAGCTACCTTTAACTCTAAAATGATAGAAGATTCGCCTTCAATCTCATTAACAGTAACAGCATCAGGATTATCAACAAGGGATTTAGCTATAAATTCAACTAATTCCTTCATAAACGTCCTATAACTAATATGTACCAGTTATAGATTCACCTCCAAAAATTACTTAATAAGACCAGCATTGCTTAAAAGTCTCTTAACTGTTTCTGTTGGTTGTGCTCCATTAGATAACCATTTACTAACTTTTTCTTCATTAACTTTAACTTCAACTGGGTTAGTTAAAGGATTGTAGTATCCAATTTCTTCGATGAATTTACCATCTCTTGGAGATCTTGAATCAGCAACAACTATTCTATAGAAAGGAGCTTTTTTAGCACCCATTCTTCTTAATCTCATTTTAACTGCCATTATTTTTTCACCTCCTTTTAAAATTATGTTTATTCAAACTCTAAAAAGGTAACTTTCCGCCAAACAGGCCTCCGCCCCTTTTAAACTGTTTTTGCATTGATTTCATCTGCTTCATGTTCTTCTTCATCATTTCATAACTCTTTAATAATTTGTTAATTTCCTGAACTGATGTTCCAGAACCTTTTGCAATTCTTATTTTTCTGCTATTTGATTTTGAAAGCAGAGTTGGATTTCTTCTTTCCTTTAATGTCATTGACTGAATTATTGCCTTAGTCATTGCCATGGTTTCTTCACCTTTACTTAAATCAATTCCCTGAAGTTGTTTTGCATTCATCCCTGGAATCATCTCTAATAACTTATTCAAAGGTCCAAGTTTTGCCATTTGGTCCATTGCTGTTAAGTAATCTTCAAAATTAAATTCTACATTTAACATTCTTTTACTTAAATCAGCAGCTTCTTTTTCATCAATAGCTTCCTGAGCTTTTTCAATAAGAGATAATACATCCCCCATGCCAAGTATTCTTGATGCCATTCTATCTGGATAGAATACTTCAAAATCATTCATCTTTTCACCAACACCAATAAATTTTATTGGTTTTTCAGTAATGCTTCTTATTGAAAGAGCAGCACCACCTCTTGTATCACCATCAAGCTTTGTTAAAATAACTCCGCTTACATCAAGATTATTATTAAAAGTCTCTGCAACATTTACTGCATCCTGACCTGTCATAGAATCTACAACTAACAATATTTCTGATGGTTTTACATTTTCTTTTATATCTTTCAATTCTGCCATCAATTCTTCATCAATATGAAGTCTACCAGCAGTATCAATTATAACTACATTATTTCCATTATCTTTTGCATGGGCAATTCCAGCTTTTGCAATATCAACTGCTTTAACCTTATCCCCCATTTGAAAAACAGGAATATCAATCTGCTTCCCAACAACTTCTAACTGCTTAATGGCTGCTGGTCTATAAATATCACATGCTACCAGCAATGGTTTTTTATTTTCTTTTCTCAAATTCAAGGCAAGTTTACCACACATTGTTGTTTTACCAGCACCTTGAAGTCCTACAAGCATTATAACAGTCAATCCACTACTGCTGTACTTAATCTTGCTTTCGCTTCCACCCATAAGATTAGTAAGCTCTTCATTAACTATTTTTATAACCTGCTGGCCTGGAGTCAGACTTTCAAGAACATCTCCACCAACACATTTGCTGCTTACAGTTGATATAAATGTTTTTACAACTTTATAATTAACATCTGCTTCTAATAAGGCAAGTTTTACTTCCCTCATGGCTTCCTTGATATCTTTTTCGTTTAATTTACCTTTACCTCTAAGTTTTCTAAAGGTTTCCTGCAATTTTTCTCCTAATCCTTCAAAAGCCACAATCTTTCCTCCTTGTTTATAAATTTTCCAGTATGTCTTTATATTTTATTATGTCTTCATCTTTAACAGAATAATCTTCTTTCATCATATCCAAAAAATTTATAATAGCTTCTTTCTTTGATTTACTCTTTTGAAGCAGGTTAAGCTTACTTTCATAAGATAAAAGCTGTTTATCACATCTTTTGATTAAATCATGAATAGCCTGACGACTTGTTTTATTTAGTTCCGCAATTTCACTTAATGACAAATCATCATTATAATATAAATCCATTATATCTTTCTGTTTGTCAGTTAATAAGGAACTATATATATCCATTAACATGGAAATTTCAAATCTGCTGCATTCATTCATCTTAATCACCTTACCCACAAAAAAGATTTTATCAGCTATTTATTTACGTGTCAAGTATTTTTACTTAACACCTTTAAATTTTTATATGATTTTTATTTTTATATTAATGCTTCTGCAAATTCCTCTGCATTAAACTTCTGAAGATCATCTATCCCTTCACCTACACCTATATATTTAACAGGTATATTCAAACTTTGTTTTATTGATAGTACAACTCCTCCTTTTGCTGTTCCATCAAGTTTAGTTAAAATTATACCATCCACAGGACACACTTCCATGAACTGCTTTGCCTGTATAACTGCATTTTGTCCAGTAGTTCCATCCAAAACAAGCAGTGTTTCCTTTGTAAAATCATTTAATTCTCTGTCTACTATTCTGTTTATTTTGGCCAATTCATTCATAAGATTTTTTTTATTATGAAGTCTTCCAGCTGTATCACATATTAAAAGATCAGCATTTCTTGCTTTTGCAGCTTCAATTGCATCAAATACTACAGCCGCTGGATCGGAGCCTTCCTGCTGCTTTACTATATCAACACCAGCACGTGCACTCCATACTTCAAGCTGGTCTATTGCAGCAGCTCTGAATGTATCTGCTGCAGCAAGAATTACTTTTTTACCTTCAGCCTTATTCTTAGCTGCAAGCTTACCTATAGATGTTGTTTTTCCCACACCATTAACTCCAATAACAAGCATTACCTTTTTATCATCACTCTCATTATTATCTTCATTTCCTTCTAACAACATTTCTTTAATAACACATTTAAGAGCCGGAATAACTTCTGCAGTATCATTAATTTTCTCCTTACGTATCTTGGTTCTTAATCTTTCAATCAACTCTAACGTTGTATCCATACCAATATCGCTTGTAATTAGTATTTCTTCAAGCTCTTCAAATAAATCATCATCTATTGTAATAGCTAATTTTAATACTTCATTAATTTTATCTGTAAGTCCATCCCTTGTTTTAGATAAACCTTCCTTTAATTTGTTAAATAAATTCCCAAACATCTTTAATCCTCCTAATTAAATTCTTCTGTTAAGTCTACTGATACTACTTTAGAAATTCCTTTTTCCTCCATGGTAACTCCATATATAATATTACTTGCTTCCATTGTGCCCTTTCTGTGAGTTATTACAATAAACTGAGTTTTTTCAGAAAATCTTGTTAAAAATTCAGCATATCTATAAACATTTGCATCATCAAGGGCAGCCTCAATTTCATCTAATATACAGAAAGGTGTAGGTTTCATTTCTAAGATTGCAAAAAGTAAAGCAATGGCAGAAAGCACCTTTTCTCCACCAGACATAAGATTAATATTTTGAAGCTTCTTGCCTGGAGGCTCTACATTAATATCAATGTTAGCTTCAAGCTCATCACCTTCACCTAAAATAAGTTCTGCACTTCCTCCCTTAAATAAATCTTTAAAAGTTTTATTAAAATTATAGTTTAAAATAGAGAAATTTTCTTTAAATACAGTTTTCATTTCTTCTGTCATTTCTTTAATTACAGAAATCAATTCGTCTTTAGCCTTTTCCAAATCTTCAGCCTGACCAGACATAAATTCAAACTTTTCCTTAACTTCTTCATATTCCTGTATAGAGCCTAAATTTACAGTACCTAATCTGCTTATTTTACTCTTTGTAACAGTTATTTCTTCTTTTAATGCTTTAACATCATTAACAGGTTCGCTTATTTCAAGTGCTTCAGCAAAAGTAAGCTGTAATTCATCATTTAATTTATTATATACATGCTCATTTTCAGCTTCCTTTTTAGCCTTAGTAACCTGAATTTTATTTATTTCCATTTCTTTGTTGCTTATATCATCCATAACTGTACTAATATAGCTGTCTTTTTCCTTAAACTGTGCTTTTAATTTTTCTTTTTCAATTTCTTCTTCTTTAAAATTAATTTCTAAGTTTTCTATCTTACTATTATTTATTAATATAGACTCTTCTTTTTCTTTAATATCAAT
>CAZPRO010000017.1:0-29133 GCA_964588775.1 uncultured Clostridium sp. | reverse complement strand
TTGATGCTAAAGATGTAATTGTATTTAATGAAGATGGAACTTTAGATGATGATGCCACTGATGAAGCATTAAAAAATAAACTTTCAAAAGTACCAAATGCTGTTGTACCAGGTTTCTATGGTGCTGATAAAGAAGGAAATATAGTAACTTTTTCAAGAGGTGGTTCTGATGTAACAGGTGCCTTAGTTGCAAAAAGTATCAATGCAGACCTTTATGAAAACTGGACAGATGTTTCTGGATTTCTAATGGCAGATCCAAGAATAGTTGAAAATCCAAAACCAATAGAAACTATTACTTATTCAGAACTTAGAGAATTATCCTATATGGGTGCTTCTGTACTTCATGAAGATTCAATCTTCCCAGTAAGAAAATCAGGAATCCCAATAAATATTAAAAATACAAACAAACCTGAAGATAAGGGTACATTTATAGTAAAAGACAGCGATTTATCTCCAAATCCAAACATAGTAACTGGTATTGCAGGTAAAAAGGACTTTACTGTAATATCTATTTCAAAAGCTTCCATGAATTCTGAATTAGGATTCTGTAGAAAATTGTTATCTGTACTTGAACAAAATGGTATTTCTTTTGAAAACATGCCTTCTGGTATTGATACTGTTTGTCTTGTAATTGCAGAATCTGAACTTAAAAAGAAGCAAAAATCAGTTATTGATGGTATAAAAGCTTCTTGTAATCCAGATTCAATAGAAGTACATCCAGGAATGGCTATGATTGCAACAGTTGGTCGTGGAATGAACAAACAGAGAGGAACTGCTGCTAAAATATTCAAGGCTCTTTCTGATGCAGAAATAAACATAAGAATGATTGACCAGGGATCAAGCGAAATGAATATTCTTGTTGGTATTGAAAATACTCACTTTGAAAAAGGTATAGATGCAATATATAAAGCTTTTAATTAATAAAAAGGCTTGAGTTTTTCTTTTTAGAAATTCTCAGCCTTTTCATTATTTAAAAATAACTTCATACTAAATGGCAAAAAGGGCTGTCACACTATTTTTAGTGCCACAACCCCATTTCAAATCCTATTCTTCTTCCTTATCTTCGTCCTTTTTGTCCTCTTCCTTTTTAATATTAACCTTGGAAATTATTTCAGGAACCATGTTTAAAAGCTGCTCAAGATTGTTTTTACTATTTATTGGAAGAACACTTACTTCACCATTTTTAATCACCACAATTGCGTTTGGACTAATTTTAGCTGCACCGGCTCCACCAGTTCCATTTCCATTAATACTATTTTTATCTGCTCCGCTGCCGCTTCCAGCACCACATCCAAATGATACACTTATAACTGGAACTAATGTAACTTCCCCAATTACTATTGGTTCTCCAATTACAGTTTCTGTTTTAATAAATTTTTCAAAATTAGATAATATAGATTCAATACTTTCTTTAAAATTGTTTTCCATAATAAATTCCTCCTAAATATTAATAAATTTATATTGTTCAATATGTCTTATATTATTTAATACACATCTACTCTTTTAAAGGTTTCATAATTTTTTCTTTTTTAGAAAAAATTATTCTTCTCATTTCCCTTCTTAAAAGCAGACATATAGTTTTAAAGCCAATGATACAAACAAAAATTGTTCCCTTTATTCTAAAATTAATATTATAAACTTCTTCACTAAATTGTGGTGAAAGATTAATTTTGTCATTGGGAAATACCTCTTTTACTATGCTTATAATTCCACATATAAAACCTGTAATTGCTGGGTCATCAAAACCATATATTCCATAAGCTTCTATAACCTTAGGCTTAGTTATCTTTAAAATATCTCTAATATAATTAACTATTAAATTAACAAACTTTCTGCTGAAAAGACTTTTATCAAACTTCTTTTTATGATTTTTCTTATAAACCTTTCTAATTTTCTTATTTTTTCTAATTTTTATACCAATTACTGGTATAAAAATTTTTATTCCTAACAGCCTTAAAATTGGCCTAAATTTCTTTTCATTTTCATCTTTTAACACTTCAAAGATTATAATACCAAACAACCAGCACATTTTTGCCCTGCATAACATTTTATCTTTCACAGTTCCCTGTACAGAATATTGAAAAGGAATGAATAACACAGCACATAAAATACATGCAAATACTAATACAATTATTGATAACATCTTTAATATAAAAAATAATACAGGCATATCTACACCGCCTTTAGTATTTTATAAATTTTACTTTGTGCAAATCTGCTTTTTTCTATTTTTCTTCTGCAATAATTTTTTGTTACTTTTGTTGCCAGCTTTAAACTTCTATTAAAATTCTTCTTTAAAAATTTATCATAAGGATTATTACATATATAACTACATCCAGTAAATAGAGTTGACCTTATAAGCCTTAAGCTTTCTTTATAATTATCATAGTTAATTCTACTTTGTTCATTTTCCATTTCTTTCAAACAATTATCATAAACAAGTTCCTTTAAAAGTGACAGCCTTTCTGGAACATTAATATCCTCAAAATCAAAAGTTGAAACTATTTCTTCTGCTTTTCTTATACCAATCAGTTCATCACTACATTCATTACAATATTTTAAATGTTCTTCTAAAATTATTTTTTCTAAAGGCTCTATAGAATTATCCTCATAAGAATATAAGAGCTCCTTATTCATATTACACATATTAAACACTCCTAATCTATTACCTTTTTTAACTTTTCCTTAAGAATGGTCTTTCCTCTATAAATTTCTGTCTTTATGGTTCCAAGAGGTTTGTCCATAATATCTGCTATTTCGTTATAAGATAATTCTTCATAATATCTTAAAGTCAGAACCATTCTATATTCTTCAGGCATTTCTTTAAGATATGTTTTTATTATTGCCTTTGTTTCAGAATCCAAAACTTCTTGAACTACATTTTGTTCTGATACAAGGGTGTCTTCTAATGCAACTTCTCCATTAGTATCCTTTATTGATGTGTGCATGGAAATTACATTATCTCTAACACCACGCTTAAAATTTAAACATGTATTTACAGAAATTTTTCTTATCCATGGATGAAAAGCCATATTAGAATCAAACTTATTTATGTTTTTAAAAACCTTTATATATATTTCCTGCACTAAATCCAGTGCATCCTGGGAATTTTGAACATAACTAAAACATAAGGAATATAAATATTTTTCGTATATGCTGCATAGCTTCATAAATGAATATTTATCATACTCTTTACATTTAGCAATAAGTTCTTTATCTACCTCCACAGCCATTCCTCCATAATTAATTAAATAAAATAACATTTATATTATAGTAATACACCTGATTACTAATAAAAGTTTCAATTATTTTACTTTATATTTTTCTACTTGAATATTATCCTCATCAAATATGTGATTGTACTGATAAATTTTATAATCATTTATATATTTAGTGCTATCTGTCTGTTCTGTATACAAATGATACCTGCCATCACTTCCTAAATATCCATTAGCATTCATGGCAGGAACCTTCTCTCTAAGTTTTATAAGAAAACTATTATATTCTGTCATTTCAAGACCTGCTTCCTGAAGAAGTATGGATGACAAATAGTTTGCACTTACCACACCTGCATCCTTCTCATCTATATCATAATTAGCCCATATCCTAAATGGGACAGTATATTTTTTTTGTAAATCATCTAAGGATAAATCAGACATTATTTTCCCATCCTTCAAGTATAATTCTTCATAAAATGATTCATATAACAGAGGCATATGGTCACCAAAAAGTACTATTATTACTGGCTCTTTCTTATTCTCAAAATATTCCACAAGACCTTTAAAAGCATTATCAGTATGTTTTATAAGATTTAAATATTCATTGGCCTGATTAGTTTCTTCCATATCATTTATGGTAATTATATTTTCCAAATCATCTTCCCAAAAATTATAATCACCATGATTCTGCATTGTTACATTAAATATAAATTGTGGCCCCTTATTTTTATTTTCTTCATAAATTTCTTCAACTTTGTCAAAACTGCTTTTATCACTTATGTAAGATCTTAACATAACCGGCTTATAAAAATCATCAATTGTAAGAAATTTATGAAAGCCTAAATCCTCATATACCTGTACCCTATTCCAGCCATTTTTATAATAAGGATGTATTGCTGTACTTGTATATCCTTGATCATTTAATGTAGTTACAAGATTATCTACAGGCCTTTTTATATATTGAGTGTAGGCAATACTATCTGTGGGCATAAATGCCATGGAACTGCCAGTTAAAAATTCAAATTCTGAATTACATGTACTTCCACCAAAGACTGATACAAGGAGTTTTCCTCTTATGGTATTTTCCTTCATATTTCGTATAAAGGGCATATAATCTTCATTGGTATCAAATTCTGAAATTTCCTGCAAATCTGAAAATGTTTCATCCATTATTACTATAATATGAGGCTTTTCCTTATTTTCTTTAGGTTGTCCCATTACCTGCATAGATTCCTTATTACTATTTTCAATAAGAGTTTTTCCCAGGTTTGTATATTCATAGTTTTTAGGCTTTTCAATAATCATATATCGGGTATTATCTATAAAACTGGTTAAAAATCCATTTTCTCTATATCCAACATCCTGTTCCCATACATTAGGCCAAATTGTTATTTTTTTTAGATAATCAGTTTTATAAACAATAAAGGCTGAAATGGAACATACTAAAAATATTGCTCCCAACATAATAGCATTTCTTTTTATGGTATTTTTCAAAATATAATTTTCAGTTAAGGCAGCCATTATTATTATAAATACACTAATAATAATGGCGACAATAACAGATGCTTCCATTAAATTATATTTATAATTGCCAGCCACATTTTTAGCAGTTCCTATTGACTTCAAATCAAAAGGCAGTATTGGTTTGCTTCGAAATTTCAAAACATAATGATTTGCAATGCCAATTAATAAAAATATACTATTTCCTATTATTGTGGTATATTTAATGCTTTTAATAAATTCAAATATTATTGCATATATTATAATATATCCAAAGAAATTAGTAGCTAATGCACCTATTTTTAATGTAAACATATTATTTTTTTGGAGCATTTCTATTATTCCAAAGGATACTATAGGAGATAACAATAATAATATTACAGCTCTTTTAAAATCTTTTTCTTTCAAATTATCTTCAATGTTTTTTATCATACTGATATTTTTCCTTTATAATACTATAATTTTATAAATTTCATTTTGCATGTTCTATACCAACAGCTCTATTGCTTTTTTTCTTCTAGCTCTTTAATTTTTGGAAAATCCTTCATTAAATCTTTTCTTACATAGATATAATAAGGAAAGTCTTCAGTCTGTGTTTTCCATATGGTATATGTTTCAAATTTATATACCTTAATATAATCCTCTTTGCAAGATATTTTTTCATGAAATATTTCATCTATATCACAATATCCTATGATTATATCTGGCACTCCAAGTTCATTGACCTTTTCTATATCCTTATTTTCATTTCCAATTTTGTGTGTTAAATAAGTAATATAATTGTTATTACAATTGTAATTATAAAATATGTTCCTATTAAAATAAGGTAAAACTGCAAGATTTTCAATCATGTGGGTTTGAATTGTTGTTTTTCCAGTTATCCTGCTTGTACGCTTAGGCCATTTAGCAAATATTTTATAATTTTCCATATGGTTATTTTTTATAAAATCTGCTACCTCTTTTCCATTATCATGTGGTAATTTTATTTCATTAACTGAAGCTGTTATTGAATAAAATGAGGAAATAATAAGAACAATTATAATTATAAATCCAGGCATTGTTTTTATTATTCTAATATCAGATTGTTTTTTTACAAATCTGTTCAAGCATACCAAATCTTTATCACCTTTATTATAATGACAGCACCACAATACAAATATAAAAAACATTGTAACAATACCTATATGATGAGGCGAAAAATATACTAATGCAGTAAAAGAAGCAAACAAAGCATATGGAATTAAAAGCAATAATAAATTATTTTTTTTCCTCACATAACATAAGAGAACAATAATTACTATTGAACTACATATAATTCCTAAAATGCCTGCTGCTTCATCAATATAAAATTCTGGAATTATATAATTATATACATTAGTATATGATGCATCGCCAGGCATTACAAAAAATGCATAAATAAACTTTGACAAATACTTAATTCTATAGTAATCATTAGCTGCTGCATAAGCATCTTTAGCTGGAATAATGAGGTTTATTAAAAATAAATTATATAGGAGTAAGGTACTTAATCCTAAACATCTTTTAGTAAAAAATAATTTTTTTACCTTTTTCCATGATTTATTTTCTTTTAAAATTTTAATTACCCATACAATACATATTCCAGCAGATAGTATAATACCATATGCACTTGAACTGCATACAATTGCTAAGGATAAAATAAAGGGAATAGGATGAATATCTTTGTTTTTATAAAATACGGCTGCCAAAATAAATCCTAACATCATCATAGAGTAAGGCCTGCATATAACACCATATTGATAAAATAAAAAATAATTAAAGGGCATTATTAATTTTATTTTTCTTTCAAATGGTGCCTTAAATAGTAAAAGAGCTATGGAAATTGAACAAAAAGTAAATGATATTATTCTCAAACTCAGCTCATATGGTACTCCTGATCTTGCAAAGGGCATAAGAATTAAATGCCATATTGGCGGATGACCTTCATAATGAGGAAGTAAAAACATTATATCCCTTATTGGTGCATCCCTTGCTATAAGCCATGCCTGAGCTTCATCAAACCATGGTTCATGAAATATCATTATTGCTGCTAAAGCTGACATATATATAAATAGAACTGCCATTTCTGGTTTATACCTTTTTAATGTAAAATTTACTTCTTCTCTACTTTTCATCTCTTTTTATTCCTTACCTCATTTCTTTCATTGTTTTAATCAATACTATTTTGTACTGCCTGTTCACTTTTTTCTTCATGATACTCTTCTTCAATATTTACTTCCCAAATTTCCTTTTTATCCTTATTATTCATAAATACTTCTACAGCTCTGACTGCTGTAAGCATAGAGTGGTCCATATTATTATATCTATGCTGGCCATTTCTTCCAATACAATATAAATTATCTATGGAATCAACATATTCTCTAATCACATTAAACTGATTATACGTTCCAAAGTATGCTGGATAAGCTTTTTTTACTTTAATAATTGTTGAATCTATTACATCTTTTTTTTCAATTACATCAATTTTGCACAATTCATCAATGGCATATTCTATAAATTTTTCTTCAGGCATATTCCACATCCAGTCACCTTCATCACAAAAATATTCAAGACCTATCCATACTGTATTTTCTAAATCATCTACAAGATAAGGAGACCAGTTATTGAATATTTGAAGCCTTCCTATTTTTACATCTCTCTCCTGAATATATATCCAGCAGTCTGGAACAATATTAGATACTGTTTTTATCTTTGTTCTATTTTTTATCTTTAATTTTTTAACCAGAAGACCTACTGTAATAAAATCTCTGTATGGGAGATTCTCTGCAATTTCTTTTACATTTCCATTTACAATATCACCCATTGAACTTATAAGGTCCTTTATAGGCATGGAAGAAAATACAGCAGCTATATTTTCATATTTCTTATTATTTAGTGTTTCTATTCCTGCAATTTTGTTATTTAACACATCTATTCTATTAACCTTCTCATTAAATATTATTGTGCCGCCCATTTCTTCTATTTTTTCAGCCATTTCTTCCCAAAATTGTCCTGGTCCCTTTTTAGGATAATAAAATTCCTCTATGAGAGAAGTTTCACATTGATTTTTCTTCTTAAAAGGCTTCATTATTACAGATACAACAACCTTAAAAAGTGAAAGTCCCTTTACTCTTTGTGCTCCCCAGTCTGGTGCAATTTTTGATGGATGAACTCCCCATAATTTCTCTGTGTAATCCTCAAAAAACATTTCATATAATGGTTTTCCAAATCTATTAATATAAAAATCTTCAAGGGAATTTTCTTTCCTTTTACAAATACAGGATATAAAATATCCAATTCCACATCTTATTGTTCTAATTAACCCCATATTATAAAATGTATCAAAACTTAATGTTATTGGATAATTGAAAAATTTTCGTAAAAAAAAGATTCTTGATACCCTTGTTCTTTTTAAGAACACTTTTTCTTCTTTTTCAGGGTCTGCTCTTCCCTCTTTATAATCTGGTTTCCTTTTCAGTATAATATCATCTTTTGCAGGTGCTCCCTGATATGGCATAATATCTTTCCAAAGCTTTAATACTTCTTCATTTTTTGTAAAAAATCTATGACCACCCAAATCCATTCTATTATTTTTATAAACAGCAGTTCTGGAAATTCCACCTATATAGGCTGATTCTTCTAAAATAACAGGCTTATAGCTGGTATTTTTTAATATTTCATAGGCTGCTGTAAGACCTGCTGGTCCAGCTCCTATAATTATAATTATTTTATCTTTCATATTCCTCTCCTTAATATGATTATGATAACAGTTAATCTAAAGAAAGCTGTCACATGAAAAAATTTGAAATATATTTTCCAATGTGGCAGCTCCTATTTTTAATATAAATCTGGAAGATCATCTATTGTATAAAGTTTTAAGGTACCCTTTCCTTTTGATAATCCACTTATTCTAAGTTCGTTATCACAATTATCAAGATTTGATTTTACACTATATAAAACTATATAATCACTTCTTGTTTCATTATTAATATTTATAGAATATTTAAGAACATCCTCATCCTTTTGAACAAGATTTCCAATAAAATCAAGCTGGTTATCTGTGTAATCATATTTATATAGTTTTGGAACTTCTATTAATTCCAATTTCTCTTCTGAATCCAATTCTTCTTCTGAACCACTGCCTCCTGCCTTATAATTAAGTTCCAGTTCAATTTTTCTATTTCCTGTAATATCTCTAATATTTCCTGCAATTGTCACAACTGAATTTTTTGCAAATTCGAGAGAATCTATTCCTTCTTCATCTATAGCCTTAGCTATCATTACATCTTCATAATAATCATTCACTGCATGACTTATTTCTTTATATACTACATGATTTTTACTTGTCAAAATTCTGTTTAATACAAGAATAGGTGTATCCTCTACTGCTGTATTTTTAGTTACAGAACCACTATTACTTGAACTTGTATAACTTATAAAATTATTTTCAGGATTTTGTTCATTTTTATTATCCTCAAAGAACAATTCTGTTTTACTTTCATCAAATACTGCACTTAAGGTTGGTTCAATTATAAATCTAATATCATTATCCTTTTCTTCAATTGTATAAGTAGTCTGAGTCAATCCAAGAGGTATGTTTGTAAGCTGCCTTAAGGCTGATCTTATATCTTCTTGTGCTGCTTTCAATTCATTATTTTCAGTTTCTAATTTTAAAATTTCTGCAAGAGTCTTATCTTTATATCCTAAATTCTCAAGTGTTTCCACAGTTTCTGTTCTTACATTTAAAGTTATATCTGATATTTTTGAATTTGAATTGAACTTCTTTTTAATTTCATTAATAACTGTTGCTGTTCCATTACTGCTTCCTTTTCTTATTTGCTGTACTAAACTTGTAACATCTGTATTATTAAGTATTCCATTTACTATGGCATTCTTTTCATCCCTATAACCTTCATATGCATCTTCAATTTTCTTTCCAATGGCATTATTAAGCTTAATTTCTAAGTTTTCTGCAACAAGGTCAGCAAAAAGATTATAAAGCTTTAGATACTTATCATTTGAGCCATCTTCATAATTGAGTTTTAAAATTTCAATTACTCTCATATTTTTTACAGCAGCATAATCTTCAGCTGTTAATATACCACTTTGATAATTACCCATATTATCCAGTTTACAAATTATATTATTATTGTTGTTATTAATCTGCTCAACTGTAATATTCATAAGATTATCATACATTCCATCAGTAATGACTTTTACATCATTTTCTTCAATAACTATACTTAAATCACTTAACCTGTCCTGCAAAAAATGAAGAATTTTTTCATTATGAATTTTACCATTAAATGTACTATCTATTATCTGTTGTTTTAAATCTTCAAGAAAATCACTGCTTACTTTAATATTCTGATCTGCAAGAATTGAGTAATCAGTTTTTAATTTAATTTTTGATAAACTTAGTGACACTATCTGCTCATCATCAGCATTAATTGAAGTAACTGCACCACTAACATCATCTTCACTTATTCTTATGTCCTTACCTAAGTTGAAGTTTAATGTTCCCTGAGTATTAACATATCGGCTGTATATTGAATTTAGTAAATCTTTAGCTACCTTTTCACCAATACTCAATCCATCAAGCTGATGAAGTGGTGTATTAATATCATTACGTGACTGTTCATTCATTTTATCTACATAACTTGCATAATAGGTTTTATCAACACCACCAGATAAATTATGAAGCTTTTTTGCATTACCACTGTATGCCTTTGACAAATCATCCATACTGTTTCCATCACCATACTTGCTGGCATAGATAGTAACAACATTATACAGTTCATCTAATAAAAATCCCTTATTTTCATCACCATCTTTAAAACATTTCAAATATTCCTCATCACTTATATCTCCAGTAAGATTTAAAATTGCTTTGGCTGATGTTGTTTCTATTCCTTTTTCTTCTCTTTTAGTATCCATTTCATCAAACCATATTTTTGCATTATTATAAACTCTGTCAATGGTATCACTCATATCAACTTGTTTTCCACCATCATCCTTAAGCTTTACAATCATCTGCTGTAAATCATCACTATAGTTATTATGATTACACTGGTTATAATAATATTCAGGATCTCTGCGGTTAGAATCAATGTGATATGGCATAACTATAATATTAGCATCTGTAGGTGCATTATTAACAAAAGATGGATTTCTAAAAACGTTGTTATTTAATGCATTGGCTAAATAGGAATTTTCATCTGCTGATACATCAACCATAATTACTATATCCATAGGAACCTGTGAATCATCTCCTTGTGGAAGAGGATTCTTTAACAGGTCAATCTGATACTGTGCTTCTACCTGTCCGCCATCAATACCAACTTCTTTTATTGTTTTTTCATTATTTTTAATAACAGATGACTCCTTAATATTTGAAAGACTTAAAAAATCATTCATGTCATAGCTTCCAAATTGAGAAATATCTACAGTGTTCAAATCCATATCTGTATCTATTTTTAAATCTGAATAACTAAATTCTCCTTTTATTATTTCCTTTGTAATTGCTGTTTTTACAATTTCCTCATCTGTATCTTCCGGGTAAGCTTCCTTTAGTGCTTTTAATTTTTCTATATCAATACTTTCTATGTTATTGTCACCATAATTTTGAATGATTTTTTTCTTTAATGCTTTTTGTATAATTTCGTCCTTTGATTCACTACTGCCTTCTGAATCATATAAATCTATAAGACTATTAATATCAATTACTATGCCCTGCTTAACAACTATACCTTTTTTTAAAGCCTGCTGAATTATTGCATTTTCATTGCTTCCTGCCATTTCATTCTTTAATATTTCATAGTCTCTAAGATTAGTCAGCTTATTTAAATGAGCTGTAAGTTCAATTGAATTTACATCTATATCCTGTTCATTTGATCCTGCCTGAACATATCTATTTGAAATTATTGCACTATCATGTCCAAATTTAAATCCAATAAGTGTAACACAACTTGTTATAAGCATAATGGCAGTAATCAAAATTTTTACTTTCTTATTCTTAAATAATATTTTCATCTGCCTCCCCCTTATTACACAGCAAATATTTTTCTAGCTGATATCATTATTCCTAAAAAGCACATCTACACTTATAGAGTTTTCCTCATCAGTAATCTTTTCACTTTTACGTAAATTCACTTTAAATTGAACTGAATTATTATTTGATATTTTAATTAAAACTTTTCCCTTATCTTCATCTTCATCTTTAATTTTTTTATATAATGAACTGGTAAGAACCCTGCCTGAAGATATTTCTCCTCCTGAAAGTACTAATTTTTCATCTTCAACCTTTAATTGATAATTTATATGTTTTACTCCATCAGATTCATCATCATCTTCTTCACTTAGTTTAGCAGTCTTTACTGTTATTGAATCTAATTCTATCCACTTATTCTCTATACTGCTTAAATCATCACTTTTTCCATTATCATCAAATTCTATTTTTCCATAATCCTTTGTATTTATTTCTTTAATGCATTGAGCACCCATAAACCTATTACTTATTTCCTGCTGAACATCCTGACCTTCTCTCTGTAAATCAGATTTAATATTTGTATCACTATAAACCTTTAATCCTGAAAGAAATACTGTATGAATAGCAGCCATTACCATAACTGTTAAAAGCATAACCATAATTGTTTCCATTAAGGTAAATCCAGCCTTTTTTTTCTTCATGCTAAATCCTCCTTACTGTACTAACTGCCAGATTTTTTTCTTAAGGTATTTTTTAATATCATATTTTCCCTCAAGAACCTGTTTTACAGTTGTTGTTTCTATAGTTTCCTGTTTTTCTTCTTCTAAGTTCTTATCACCTTCAAAGGCAAATACTTCTTTAAATAATTCAGGCTCCAATGTAAGTGCTGTTTCAATAACACTAACATCATACTCGATCTTACAGTGGCCTCCACTTTTAACATTAAGATCTCCCTTGCAGATTATATCTCCTACAAATGTAACATTGCTTCCAATTTCCACATCACCATTGGTCACAATAACACCTTGAGTATCTTCTTCTATCTTTATTGTTTTAGTAGAATCTGCATTAAATAGTACTGCTGTTTTTGAAGTTCCTTGTTTATCCATTTCATCTTCAAAATTATATTCATTCCATACATCCTCATCAACACTATTTAATCTTGACAATACATCATTACCAACTGTATCTGCATTTCCTGCTCCAGATAAATACTTGCTGTAATAATATCCCTCTTCCTTTTCCTTTGAAGATACACCTAAACAAAAGACATGTTCAGCATAATCTGATCTTTTTTCGTATACTGTGCCACCTTTTAACTCACTGTCACTAGAATAAGTATTTGTATTTCCTACATAAGTATTATTAGTATCTTCGCCTGCTGCACATACAATTGCTCCTATTGTATATACATTTTTTAAATTACCATTGTCATCTTTTTCACTTGGCAGAATTATGCCTCCATTATCAGCTTTCTTTTTATTGCCTAAAGCATCTTCTTCATCAATTTTAATACCATCTGAGCCCTGACCTTTCCAATACTCAGTAAAATGATTTGCCTTTTCTGTAACATCATTAGAATCAAGAAGCTGAAGTGGAGCATCATAAATAAATGTTTCGTCAGGATTTACTGGTACTGCATAGGCTGTATAATTTCCCTTAACCGCAATGGATTCACCAGTTTTATATGATTTAGCTGTATTGATATGGGCTACCCCTAAAATGTATGCTTCCTTATTTATTCTTACCTCTGAAGCTCCTGTACCATCCTTTTTTATATGACCATTTATTAAAATGCTGCTTGATGTTTTGCTTATATTTTTATTATTATCTTCTGAGCCATCTTCAAAATCATAACTTTTATCATTTATTCCATAAAAGCCATCCATGTTAACATTACTATTAACAGCATATAATGCCAAATCATTGTCTGTTATTATATCCTTTGCATTTAAAGATGAATCACTTACAAAATGACTGTTAAGTCCGTCATTTTCTATATCTCCTACATATACATTTCCTGCATAAATTGTAGCTTTTCCAGCATTAACATTTACATTATCTTCAATATTAAATGTTTTTCTTACAGCAACACTTACATTTTCATTGTTTTCTAAAGGTAAAAAGCTCACATTACCTGAGTCTATATTAATTCCACCTAAATATTTTTCAAAGGCTCCTGTATTGTTATGGTCTTTTCCCTGAACAAAAACATCACCTATAACATCAAGATCTGTGTTTTTAATGTTCATATCACCACCAACAGTAATCCCTCTCATTTTTCCTATAAGTTTATAATCCGGAATTACTCCTGTACTTTCAGAGAACAGCACATCATTATAATTTGGAACAAGTATTTTGTATGCAGCTCTTATTTTCCTTTCTCCACTTGTCATTTTTGTATTAGTGTTTTCCTCATTAAGATTAAAGGTAGATAAAAGTTTTAGGTTAAAATATTCGTTTTCTGTTTTATAAAAAGAAACTGAAACCAAATGCGTTTCAACATCACTTCCACCACCTTTATTGGTGACTTTTAAAGAATCCTTCTCTTCACACCCTTTAAAGGTCAAATCCTCAACTTCAATCTTTGATTCTTTTCTTTCTTTATTTTTTTCATCTTTCTCATTCACATCTTCTACATAATAAACACTATAATCAGCTTTAACCTTTTTAGTGTCTTTACCTTCTGAGTCCTTTGCATCTGTTGTTGTCAAACTT
The DNA here is from genome assembly GCA_964588775.1 of uncultured Clostridium sp. Classification (GTDB taxonomy): domain Bacteria; phylum Bacillota; class Clostridia; order Clostridiales; family Clostridiaceae; genus Clostridium. The sequence continues at coordinate 14,692 of CAZPRO010000017.1, read as the reverse complement.
ACATCTACATATGCCTTATTTAATATTGAAGCTTTTAAAACATCTTCATCAGTACCAAAGGATTCCTTCCCTTCTGTGTATATATACTTCTTAAAAGCTCTTTTGAACTCTTCCTTAAGAACTTCCTTTTTTATTTTCACATCAGTATTCTGGCCTTCTGTACACTTTGCAATTTCCTTATCAAATTCCTTCACTCTTTCTGCTATTGTGTCTTCATCATCTTCAGTTGTGCTTAAATATAAAGCTTTTGCTTCTCTAATTTCTTCTTTCTTCTCTTCAAGTTCTTCAATATCAGAACATAAATCCTTATAAGCCTGGGCATATTCGTCACTTGATTCACCGCCACCACATCTTACTTCAGACACTTGATAAAATCCATATTTTACTCCGCCTTCAATGGTTTTACCTGTAATATTATAGGCTGTATCCAAACCTGATTCAGATGCATATAAATTTTCTATTCTATCACTTTCGGAAATTCTTCCTCTATAGTTAACAACCACCATTGACAAAAGCCCTACTGCTGTAACTATTAAAAATGAAAATATTACAATAACATAAATTAGAGTAGCACCCTTTCTTTTTTTCATGAATTCACCCCTATTAAATACCCTCTTATTATTCATCTTCTGTTTCAGAATCAATTTCATCCTTAATATCTATATTTTTTGTAGTGTGGGTAGAAAACAACGTTTCTCCTGTTTCTTTAGATTTCAACTCAACATAAACAGCATATAATGGACCTATTCTTTTTATATCTTTGTCAGCACCTAATTCATAATAATATACATCACCTTTACATGCCTTAACATCAACATTAACATCAACATCTTTTTCAATATATATGTTTGCTTTAAAATCATCATCTTTTTCTATTCTATTATATACATTTATCAGCATGTCTTTAGGCTTTTCTTCACTTTCATCATCCTCAGTATGTTCAAGTTCATATGCTGCAAAATTAAAATGAATATTTAAATAATTTAATTGATCACTTGAAAAATTAATGTCCTTTTCCTCTGCCAAAACATTTCCATTCTCATCTTTAATAACTACAGATGCCTTTCCAGTATCACTTTTTTCTATATAAACATTAAGAACTAATTTACCTTCATCTTCACCTATTTTTTCTTCTCCAAGATTTACTATATCAGAATCCTTTTCCTTATTAACTGAATATTCTAACTCCATAGTATTAACATCATCATTTATGCCTTCTGAATCTTCATCAATATTATCAACATTCATATCAATATCCACATCCTGTTCAGTTCCATCAGATCCTTCACCCGCACCACCGCTGGCCTTTACCTTGACAATTTTTATATTCTGTTCATAGGAGCATTTAGGATTATCTGATTTACAATATTTATACTTATCAGTTAAATATAATTTAGTTGAAAAGGAATCCTTATTTCCACTGAATTCTAAACTATCAAAACTAATTCCTGCCTTATTAAGGTCATCTTCTGCAAAAGAAACATCATCTATAATTACTGAGCCACCAGATAAGACAAACTTATCTGATGGTACAGTTTTTATATCTTCAAGGGTTCTTTTACATAAAACTGCTGCCCCCTGTTTTTCCTGTGATGTTCTTGTTCCCTTTATCATTCTTAAATACATTCCATGAATACCAATAGAAACTATACCAAGAATAGCTATTGTAACTATTACTTCAATAAGAGTAAAACCATCCTTCTTTCTTTTATGGGATTTATTTTTCATAAACTCTCACCTACTTTTTGCTTACTACCACATTCTTTTTATCTGCCTCAACAGTTACTCTTGGCTTGTTCTTGTCATCATTATTTACTACTACAGTAGCTTTTCTATTAGTGTTATTTATAATTTTTACATTTACACTGTTTTTATCCTTATCATTAACCCTTACTTCACTTAATACATTAATCATTATGTTTTCTCCGTAAGGTACAAATTCCTTTCCAAGTCCACTAGTATTTTGTGGCACACTATCATTTCCTGCAGCACATTTATAATAATATTTGCCTTCTTTTTCATTAAGTTCAATAACAACTGTTTCCTTATTTCTGCTATTTGCATAAGCATATTCACTTCTTATTGTGTCATCCACCCTTCCAACACTTACTGATGGCATATCTGACTGCTGTGAACGTGCATTTACAATAAAGTCACTTTCTGGCCTGTCAATTTTTGAAACATCACTTAACTCCTGGCTGTAAAAGAATGGTTCTGATTTACCATAGCCATTATTTATCTGCCACATTAAATATCTTTCTTTCTCATTATTAAGTTTTGGAAGTGAATAAACAACAATGCCTATAGATGCTTTAATAAAATCTGAATTTTCATCATTTAAATCTGTTTCACCAAAGCCAATAAGGCATATTCTATACTCGCTCTCATTAATCATATTAACTAATCTTACAAAATTACTATAAGTACCATAATATTTGACTGAGCCCTGCATTGAAATTACTTTAAATTCTTCTGTGTTATCTTCTCCAGACTCCCCAGATTCTTCTTTCGCACTCTCTGCAGCATCTTTTATTATTCCGCTAGAAGACTGTTTTTCTTCTTCCTTACTTTTCTTACTTTCTTCATCAAATTTACTTCTATATTCTTCTGCTACACCAGCCATTGAGCCTTCTGCACCATTAAGATTTAACTTTGATTCTTTCATAGAATACAATCCATTACATTCTATAGGTTCAAATTCCACTCCACCATCTATGGCTTCACAGTCTATAAGCATTTTATCAATCTCATTAATAAGATGTTCTTCACTTATTGTTGGATAATATTTTCCAGAAATATCATCTACTTTAGATTTTAGAGTAATCATTTTGCTTCTCTGATTTTCCATATTAGTGATTGTATCAATAACATTATCATATTTTGTTTTTACTTCATCCCTTTGAGCTGTGGCATTACTTATTATTTTGCTTGTACACAAATTATAAAATTCATAATATACTACACCAACTAAAATTATTCCTAAAATAATAAGAAGTTTCTTTTCCTTTTTACTTATATTTAAATCTAAAGCCATTTTATTCACCCTCTTTCCAAACACATGTTATCTTAAATTTGTGGTCATCTCCTACAAATTCCCCTACTTCCAATTTATCAACATGTACTGTTTCAAAATATGAATACTGCTTTATATTATGAACAAATTCTGCAACAGAGGCTCTTGATGTGCTTGTTCCTTCTATTGTAAGTTCATAATCCTTTGATGACCATTTTGTAAAGGTCATATCCTTAGGAACACTTTTACTAATGTCAATTAAGAAATTATCAGTGACAACATCAACTTTTTTTGCTGCGGCATCAACTTTAACTACTGAATCATTGTACTTTCTAAGAAGACCAAGCTTTTCATTAATTAATTCTGCTTCTGCAAGTTTCTGCTTAGTTTCTGGCATTTCCAATTCTGCAATATATTTATTAGTTTCTGTTCTTATATACAAAAATTTAACTCCTGTATATACAACATGTGCCAATATAATACATACAACTACTGCTCCTAGTACATATAATGGATAATTATCGTCCTTCCTTTCTTTCACATTGGACTGGTATATACTAAAAAAATTCAAATCTTTCATTATTATTTTCCTCCCTTAAAGTCGTATTATGGAACCAATAGCATTTAAGTAATCACCAATACTATTTTCCATTACTAGGTTCTTCTTCAAAGAAACCTTAGAGAGAGTAGTTATTCTCATTACCTGTACATTAAGCTTATCTGACATGTATTTTTCAATACCTTTAATTTTTGATGTACCACCAAAAATATATATTTTTTTAATATTGTTATCAACACTTTTATTCTTATAAAACTGCAATATCATTTCAATTTTATCTATAAGCTCATCTACTGCATTCTGAATAACTTTATTTTCAAATTTAGTTATTAATTTTTCATCATTTAAATCAATTTTATTATGTTTAATATTAACGGCCTCGTTTTCTTCAATTCTGGCTTCCTGCATTAATATTTCATCTATATCGTTTCCACCAAATTTTACTCTTCTTGTAAAATCTAAAAGTTCTCCTTTATATATGTTAATATCTATAAATCTCGCTCCCATGTCAATTAATGCAATGGAACTGTTATTATCAAATTCCTTATTTATTCCTTCATAATTCATTAATTTATTCATTGAATTAAAATTAACATCCAATGTATATGGTCTTAAACGTAATTCTTCCAATAGCTTATAATATTCAAGAGCCACTCTCTTTTGATATACAATAACTCTTACATTATATTTTTCTTTTCCATCTAATTCATCTGTAAATTCGCCTAATATTGTTGTCTGTAAAATACAGTCATCAAGATTTATTGGCAGATATTGTTGTATTTCAAATCTTACAACAGTTTCAAGTTCTTCTTCCTCAACCTTAGGCACAGCTATTTCCCTGCTTATTAATGAGGAAGGATTAGTTGTACATATGGCATCTTTAGCACCTATATTATACTGCCTTAAAGCAGCCCCCATCATTGTAATTACAGCATCCTTTACTGCAATTTCTCCTTCAAGCATGGAATTTTTAGGAGTTGTAATTGTAATACAGTTTTCAAGGGTTAATTTTTCCTTGTTGTAGCTTCCTTCAACTATTTTTATATTAGTACTTCCAATATCAAAAGCAACAACATTCTTTTTTATTTTCTTTTCTTCTTTTTTATTTTTTTCTTTTTTCTTGAAAGTAAAACTTAATTTTTTATTTGATTTACTAGGAATTAATTTTTTACTATTCTCCATCCCCACATCTACCCCTCTTCCTATTTTATATAAAGAAGTGTAAGGCTTTAAGCCCTACACTTTAAATTAATTAGCTGCATTTAGAAATGTATGTCTTTTTAGCTGCATCATCAACTGGATATAATTGACATCCACTACAAGTTACTTTTATGCCATTACCATCATTAGTTATTGTAAAAACATCACCAGTTCCTTCAGATTTACCACCATTAGTTACAATTTTACCATCTAATTTCTTTAATAAATCTTTATCTGCTGATGTACCTGGTACTGTTTCACCATTTGCATCCATCATTGCAACAACTGTAGCAATATTTTTAGCTGCTGCCACATCATCTGCAGCCTTTGCAGATTTCTTTGCTTCTGCTAACTTTGGAATAGCCATTGCTGCAAGTATTGCAATAATTGCAATAACAACTATAAGTTCAACTAAAGTAAACCCTTTCTTTTTTTTCTTTAGATTTTTCATTGACACTTTTTTCATGAAAACCCCTCCATAATTTTATAACATTTTTTTATATTAAATACAGCCCTTGCTGCATTAATATCATTACATCATCTGATTAAATGAATCAAACATAGGAAGCATAACTGAGGCTACAATAAATCCTACCATAACTCCTAAAAATAGAATCATTATAGGTTCAAGAAGTGCTATGGTTGACTGTATTACTGTATCTAATTCTTCATCATAAAAATCTGCTGTTTTATTTAATATTCCATCAAGGTCACCAGTTTCTTCGCCAATTTTAACCATTGAACACAGCATATTAGGGAATATTCCTGTTTCTTCTATGGAATAATATAAACTTTCACCTCTTGACACCTGTTCATTAACTAAACTAAGTGCATTTTTAGCTACTACATTTCCTACTACATCCTTTGAAATATCAAGGGCTTCAATAAGCGGTATACCACTTGATATTAAGGTTGCCATTGTTCTTGTAAATTGAGATACTATTGACATTTGATTTAATTTCTTTATACCTGGCATGCTTAATGCTATTTTACTTGCAACCATCTTTCCAGAATCTGTCTTAAGATAATAAGTTGTACCAACTATGAGTGCAATCATTACACCCAAAATAACATACCAGTACTTTACCATAATATTACTCAAAAAAATCATAAACTTTGTAAGTCCTGGAAGACTTTCCGGGTCATCAAATAAAGTAATAAATGTAGGCATTACAAATATCATAATTCCATTTACTGCTAGTAATGCAACTATTATCAATATTATAGGATATATCATGGCATTTTTTACTTTGTTGCCTGTCTTTGTCTGTTTTTCATAATAAGTTGACATTCTAAGCATTACAGTATCAAGCTTACCACTTGCTTCTCCTGATGCAACAAGAGTATTGAAAAGTGCTGGAAATATTTTGGGATGTTTTTTTATTGATTCAGATAAAACTGCCCCTTTATTTACATCAGCTTCAATTTCATTTATAGCATTTCTAAGTTTGTTATTTTCAATTTGAGTTCCTAATATACTTAAACATTCAAGTATTGGTACCCCTGCATTAAGCATTGTGTAAAACTGTCTGCATAAGACAGATATATCCTTAACCTTAACTCTCCTATTATTTCCAAAAGATACATCTCTGCTTTGAATTATTTCCTCTACCATAAGAGGATACATTCCATTTCCTGCAATATAATTCATAACCTGTTCTTTTGATTTTGCTTCATATTTACCTTCAATTTTTTCATTGTTGGCATCTAAAGCCCTATACCTATATCTTCCCATTATTCTCTTTCCCCCCGCATATTAATACATTGACTATTTATGCTTCTTTAAGTAATGTTATTGTAGCCATTTCACTTATGGTTGTTTTTCCTTCAAGAACAAGTCTTTGACATTCATCCCCTAAGGTTGTCATACCATTTTTTAGTGAAATATCCTTGATAACATCTGCACTTTCTCCTCTTATAATGGCTTCACGGTGTTCCCTTGTAACTTCCATAATTTCATATATACCAACTCTGCCTTTATAGCCAGTATTGTTACAAAGTCTGCATCCTTTTCCTCTTTTGAGCTTTATAGGAATACTCGGATCAAGCCCTAACATTTTTTTCTCATGTTCACTTGCTTCATATTCTTCTTCACACTTCGGACATATTCTTCTAACAAGTCTCTGTGCCATAATTCCTACAACTGACGTTGCAACAAGATATGGCTGAATTCCCATATCTACAAGTCTGATTACAGAAGATGGTGCATCATTTGTATGTAGTGTACTTAAAACCAAGTGACCTGTAATAGCGGCTTTTGTTGCTATTTCTGCAGTTTCATTATCTCTGATTTCTCCTATCATTACTATATCAGGGTCCTGTCTCAATATACTTCTAAGACCACTTGCAAAAGTAAGTCCTGCCTTATTGTTTACACTTACCTGATTTACTCCATTTAAGGTATATTCTACTGGATCTTCTACAGTAATTATATTTACATTTTCCTTATTAAGTTCAGTAAGTACTGCATAAAGACTTGTTGATTTACCACTTCCTGTAGGCCCTGTAACAAGTATTATTCCATGAGGATTGCTTATTATTCTATCAAGCTTGGCCATATTCTCTGCTGTCATTCCAAGCTGTTCCTTTTTTATATTATTATTGCCTGTGTTAAGAACTCTGATAACTACCTTTTCGCCATAAACAACTGGCAGTATAGAAACTCTCAGGTCAATATTACTTCTGCCGCTTCCCATATCAACAGCAATTCTTCCATCCTGCGGTATTCTTTTTTCAGCTATATTAAGACCTGCTAATATCTTTATTCTTGTAACCAAGGGTCCAAGACTTTCAGGAGTCAGCCTGTTTACAATCTGAAGACGTCCATCAATTCTATATCTAATTCTTATTTCTGTTTCAAAGGGTTCTATATGAATATCTGATGCTTTCATTTCAATGGCATTTCTAAATAGGAAATCTACCATTTTTACAACAGGTGCATTTTTTACTTCTTCTGTTTCCTCAACACCGGTTTTCTTATTAGCATTCTTATTTTCACTTGCTTCCTTTGACAACTGCATTGCTGCATTGGTTACCTGCTGGCTTGTATAATATAGTTCTATAAACTTTAAAACATCAGCCTTACCTGCTATATATTGTTCTATTTCAAATCCAGTGGCAATACTTACATCATCTAATGCAAATATGTTTAATGGATCAACAAAAGCAACTTTAATCCTATTGTTTTCAAATGCAAATGGAATAAGCAGATATTTATCACAAAGCTTTTTTGAAATAAGTCCAATTGCTTTTCTGTCAAATTCTATGGCATTTAAGTCTACTTTCTTTATACCAGTCTGCTTTTCAATTGCATCATTTATCTGTTCTTCACTTACTGCACCACTTTCAACTAAAATCTCTCCAAGCTTTTTTCCTAATACTTTTTGAGCTTTTAATGCTTCCTGTAACTGCTCGTCAGTAATTACTTCAGCACTTACAAGTATATCCCCTAATCTTTTTCTTCTTTCTGCCATAATCTACACCTTCTACAAATTAATTGCTTCTCATCAAAATAAGCTCATATATGCATTTAGTATTTCATTTCCAACAAAAGCTGTTATTAATGCTCCCATTGCAAGGGAAGGTCCAAATGCAATTTTATCCTTCAACTTTTTTAGTTTCATAATAATAATTATTATCCCTATACAGCCTCCAATTACTATGCTTAAGAATAGTGCAAGAATTATGCCCTTTATTCCTAAAAACAAACCACATACAAAGGCTATTTCAATATCTCCCTCACCCATACCATGAGTAAGAAAGACTATTAAAGCTATAATTGCTGCTCCTATAATTCCTCCAGCTATATAATTTAAAACACTACTATTATTAAGTAAAGCTTCTGCCACAATAAAACTTACTGCAAATATAATTCCTGTTATTATTACATTACTGTATACATATTGTGTTCTTAAATCAATTATTCCTATGACTATTAAAAGTGATGCCATAATGGAATATTTTAAGGTTGTTATTGTCATTCCATATTTCAAAGCAAACAATAAATAAATTATTCCATTTAATAGTTCTATAACTGGATATTGTATAGAAATGGCGTTCTTACAATATCTGCATTTTCCCCCAAGAAAAATATAGCTTAATACAGGAATTAAATCTTTAGCATATAACTTATGTCCACAATTTCCACAATGGGATGGAGGATATGATATGGATTCTTCCTCTGGTATCCTAAATATACACACATTAAGAAAACTTCCTATAACAAGGCCTAAAACTGTGATAAATACAATTTCCATATAATATCTCCTATCTTAACGACTATTTATTGTTTCTCATCCATTCTTCATAATCTAACCTTGAAATTATATTGTTATTTACAAGTCTTCTTAAATCTCCTTCTATTGTCTGCATACCAAATTTAGCTCCCATTTGAATAAAACTTCCTATTTGTTCATAGTTACCTTCCCTTATTAAGTTTTTAATACTTGGTGTACAAACCATAACTTCCATGGCGGCAGTTCTTCCACGTCCGCTGGCATTAGGAATAAGTGTCTGAGAAATAACTCCCCTAAGTAATGATGAAAGCTGTATTTTAACTTCATTTTGGTGATTGGAGTCAAAGGAATTGACTATTCTATATATACTGGCAACTGCTCCCATATTATGCAGAGTTGAAAAAACCAAATGTCCTGTTTGTGCTGCCCTTAGTGCAATTTCTATTGTTTCAGGATCTCTCATTTCTCCCAGCATTATAATATCAGGATCCTGTCTTAATGCTGCTCTTAAGCCATTTGCATAGCTTAAAGTATCTTCTCCCACTTCTCTTTGATTAATCATGGATTTATTAGTTTCAAATATATATTCTATTGGGTCTTCCAATGTTATTATGTGCTTTTCCTGAGTATTATTTATTTCATTTATCATAGCTGCCAATGTTGTACTTTTACCAGAACCTGTTGGCCCTGTAACTAATACCAGTCCATCTTTTAGTGTTGTAAAACTTTTTAACACAGGTAAATTTGTAATATCACTAATCTTTGGTATAGCAGATTTAATAACTCTCATTACTATGCCTATAGAGCCTTTGCACTTATAGGCATTAACTCTGAAGTTTCCAAATTCAGGACTATTATACTTAAAATCCACTTCTCCCTTTTCTTTAAAAATGGAATATCTTTCAGGTATCAAATCCTTTACATATTCGTCAACAAGCTCCAAGGATATTGCATCCTCAAATACCTTTACCAATCTTCCATCTTCCCTAGCCATAGGTGGTAATCCAGATGTTATATGAATATCTGAAAGACTTTTCAGTTCAATTTGAGATAGTAATGTATCAATTTTTGCCATCTACCTTCGCCCCTCATATTTTAAAATGTATTCTCAAAAATTATATTTTTGTGCCATATTACAAAAATTTTCTTAAAATTTCTTATAAATATATAATAAACTTATTATAATAATTTTGTCAACATTATCCCATTTTTCTATATTGTTATAATAATTATTTTTGTAGTACTAATTATTTTTTCTTAAATTTTATATTGAAATAAATTAAATATATCTCTATAATTGTTATTATAAATTTATTTTAACATTTATTTTTAATTATGTTAACCTATTCATAATATAATTTATAATTTAGCATTTTTTAGGAGGGAACTATATAATGATAAGGCTAAGATTATGCTGTACTTCAAATATGTTGTCTTCATTACTTATCAACAAAATTAAAGATGCAGCTTCTTTAAAGCAAATAGACATAGATATTAAAATAATGCCTGATGGGCTGATTCCTACATCTGTTGCTAATGAAAAATTAGATGCTATTCTTTTAAGCCCACAAATGGATTACAGATTGGCATCTGTTAAAGAATTATGCAATTCTCATGGTGTTGCTATAGGCGTTATGTCTATGCAGGATTATGGATTCATGAATGGAAAGGGTATTTTAGAAAAAGTATTGAAACTTATTGATGAATTAAAAAATTCACCAAAAGAAATTGAAAATGAAGAAACAGAACCAGTTTCTTCTCCAGATTCTAGTCAGGCTGAAATTTCTACTGAAACAGCTGAAATTCAAGCAGAACCAATTAATGAGCCAGTAAAAGCAGAACAGCCAGATTCTTCTTTCAAAAATTCTGTGGAAATCCAAGAATCTTCAACTATTTCTCAAGGAAAATCTAATAACATTTATACTGAAAAGGCAAATGATGATAATATTCCTACAGAACAGCTTTCTTCTAATGGTATGGATATTAATTATTCAAATTATTCATATAAAAATGTTTCTTTAAATATTGATAATTTTAATGGAGGTAATGAAATGATAAATAAGGTTAAAGATTTATTGTTAGATGCAGAAAATGAAGTCTATATGAATACAAATATGGATATAAACCTATTTTCTGAAGAATTTAATGAGATTTCACAAAAAGGTGTAAGAGTAACTGTTGTAGCTCCTGATAAATATCAAAAAGACGGACTTCAAATAGACAAGCTATACACTTATTCAAATGAAAAATCCAGAAATAACACACCAAAGATTACACTTGTTATAGATAACAGAGTTGCTCTTGTAAGTGATCAAAAATCAATGGACGGAGATCAGGTTAAATTTACTGTTACTGATAATGAAATTTTAGTTGATTCAATTATAAAAAATATTGATAATTATATTTATATTCTTAAATTAAGAGATAACATAAACTTCAAATTGAGAGATAATTAAAAATAATTAAGGGTTGTCATACAAATTTTATTTTGTAGACAACCCTTTTTACTTCTTATATAATTCCTACTTTGTAAATTTTAGTTCATACTAAAAAGCATTTCCTCCAAGTTTCCATAAGGCACCTGTGTATCCTTTATCATAAATAACACCAAGCCATCTGTTTAAAGTATGTTTATCTGCATACCATACCTCATGACTGCAATTATTTTCATCATCATATTCAAATACAATACAGTGGCTTTTTTCATCACGTCTTATTTTAGGATTATATTTATTAATAAGTTCAATTGCCGTTTTTTCATCTATAGAATTTCCCTTTTCCCCTTCCTGCCAGTCAATTCCTCCAGTAGCAACTGCAAATTTTTTGTTTTCTGGCACATTTTTGGTTTTATCTATAATTTCACAAATAAATTCCTCATTTGCCTTTTCCCCTGGATTATCGGCACTTCCATGAAGATTATAGCACATAATAACATATTCAGGACCCTCCACAAAAGTAAGCTGTTCATAGGGAAGAGATGGCTCCAAAACAACCCTTAATTTTAAACCTTCTTCCTTTGTTCTTTTATAAAGTTCTTCTATAAAATCATAAAACTTATTCCATAAATCCATATTATTTTTCAGCTGTTCATAATCAATTTCTATTCCATCAAAGCCATATTGCTTTGCAATTGTTATAAGTTCCTCAATATGTGCCTTAGTAGAATCCTTACTATCTAATAGTTTTTGTAAAAGGTTCACATCTTTTAAAGATTTATGGTTTTTGTCAATTATAACATCATTAACAAATGTAATATATTTATGGTAGTCTGCATCTTTTGTAGCTTCATAGTAATCTAAAAGCTCTTTAGGAATAATAATATTATTTTCTCCATTAAAATATGCTTCAAAATAGGAAACACTTGTAAGATTAGTATCCAATGCTTTTATTTCTTCATTAACATCAAGCTGCCAATAGGCAACCCATACACTTAAATCTCTCATCTTTTCATCAATCAGTTTTTGTTCCTCATGTGACTTTTCATGATTATAGGCACTTTCAGTACCACACCCATATAAATTAAATACACTTATAAATACTACGATTAGATATAAAAAATTTTTTAATAATCTTTTCATAAATATGCTCCTTGTATAACTCCATCCTCTTTACAAATTTTCTACAAACCAGTTAACCACCCTGTTTATTATGTCTTTAGTGCCATATATGATTTTCTCTTTACTGTTAAGCCTATTATCATATAATGTTTTTCCTTCATTATCTGTAATATATAAATCTTTAAATCTTCCATCATAAACATAATCTGTAATATTCCTTTGGCTGTAACCATATTCTGTCCACGCTGACTCCAGATACACAAAACCTTTCTTATTCTGTATTGGAATATTTTCTCCTATAACTATATTATTAGCTTTTAAAGTTAATCTATTCCCATTAACCACTGCCATTATGCTTATATTTCCAGCATCTTTTATATCATATTGTTCATTGTTACCCATGTTATATGTACACAATATTTCTTCCTTATCATTGTTTTTATCCACAACTGTAATTATATTGTTTTTAAAATTTATCTTAAGACAATTGTTCTGCCCTTCATCTGAATAAAGATAAATTGATTGAGAACCAATTAAGTTTCCAGCCATTTCACAGGACAGAGTCATATCTTTATAATTATCTGATTTTTTTAGTTTTAACAATCCATTACCTTGTACTTCTGATGTAAGTATTATTTCATTAGTGGAAAATTCAGCTTTTCCATTAATTTCTTCAAAGGCTTCCGCCCTTTTTTCATCTCCTGTAACAAACTTCATATTTCCATTAACATCATAATTTATTCTCATTAGAAGGTGGTTAGTGGACCAATATGACTGAGGTTCTATTCTGGTTAAATCATAAATAGAGCTTTCAGCTTTATTCAAAGAATTCCCTTCCCTGTTAAAATTCATTTTAAATAATTTATTTATCCATTTTTCGTTGATTTCACTTGCATTATGGTTACTTCCAAAGTTCCCTGTATTTGAATGCATTAACACATAAGCCTGAGGAATATATCCCAAATTTTCTTTATATATTTCTTCTAATTTATTATAATCATAATAAAACCGTTCTTCCATTTCTTTAATACTTTCTATGGGAATATTGTCTTCATCCCTTATATAATCCATTAAATAATGATTATAATTTCTATCTATTTCCGATGATTTTTTTACAAATTCTTCTCCTGTAAGATTTCCTATATAATTATTTTCTTTATCAAATACATTGATATATGCCAGTCTGTATCCATTTGTCCCCAACTCCCAAAATGTACTTTTTTCAAGTTCTTTTAAATCATCTCCCTTTAGAAATTTTTGGTTCTTTCCATTAACTTCCTTAGCATAAGAAAACATGGTAGCTTTATAATTATATTTTTCCATAATCTTTTGTGTAAATATGGCTGTATCATTTCTTCCATCTTCAAACATTAAAAATAATGCTTTTTCAGGCAGTTTTCTGCCTTTTAAATAATAATCCACTATATCCCTTTGGGTAATAGTAACATATCCATTGTCTTTTAATGCTTTTAACTGGCAGTCAAGATTTTTTGTACTTATAAGGGTATCACTTCCATTTCTATCCACGCCAAAATAGGAAACAGCTATAAAACCTTTATCTTCACCTAATTCTGCCACATTATAAGGCTTATAGCTTGTAAAAGAAAAAAGTGCTTTTATAATTGTTACAGTTATTATTATTAATGCTATTATTTCAAATATAGTTCTAACTGCTTTTATTTTATTTTTTCTATGAACAGAATACTCTTTTCTTTTCATCTGCTTCATCCCCTTTTTTTCTCTTTTCTAGCAGCTTTCATTTCCTTTTTCTTTTGGGCTTCAACATCACTTACCGTCATTCTTGTCCCCCAGGTAGATTTCCAAAAAGTAAGTACAGCTATGGGCATCTGCCATAAAAGAACAGCTTCATAATAAAGACAAAATACTATGCCAAATATCCATGTAGTACTTTTACGAAGAAGCATTTGAGCAAAACTCATTAAAAGTGCCATCATAAGAAGTCCCACTAAAAAAGTAGTAGGAAAGATTTGATTTACAAGAGGAACATAAATAAGATTATAAATAACCACTATTGGTGCTGCTACTGGTACAATTAGTCCTATATAAAATAATACAGACATGAAAGGTTCTTTTTTCCATATAAATGTACCTGCCATTATGGATTCTC
>CAZPRO010000016.1:0-30637 GCA_964588775.1 uncultured Clostridium sp. | reverse complement strand
TCCAGGAGGTAAACCTGTGGAAGAAGGGTTTGAGTATGATTCTGGGAAGAATACGAAATGGTTATCAGTTGAAGAATTAACAAAATTGATAAAAAAACTATAAGTGTTGATATACAGTAATTTATTATAAATATAGGAGAAAAATATAAGATTTAGATTTTTTTATAACAGTAAAAGACTTTAAGTGGTGTAGAAAAAATAGTGATAAGTATGTAAATGGAGAACAAATATATTGATATGGAGGAAAAATGTTAGATAAAAAAATAATTGAAGAGATAAGAGCGAACATTGGGAAAACTGAATACGAGGATTTTTATTGGAATTTATATAAACTTGCATTATCAGGATTAAATATAGGAAATGGAGGAAATGTAATAAATAGTGGAGAAGTTAATGTTTTGTATGAAATCAATAAAGAAATTAAAAAAAATGAATTAATAGTATTTGATGTAGGTGCTAATATAGGAAATTATTCTAAAGCTGTTTTGAAATATTGTAATGAGTTTAATAATGTTAATATACACTGTTTTGAACCTTCAAAATCTACATTTGAATTATTAAAAGATAATTTAGAAGGTAAAGATAATATTATATTAAATAATGTTGGTTTAAATAGTATGGATAGAGAAACTAAATTATATTCTTTTGCAGGCAATTCTCAATTATCAAGCATATATAAAAGAGAGCTAGATTACTGTAATATTCCTAATGATGGAGAGGAAAAAGTTAAATTGATAACTCTTGATTCGTATTGTAGAAGTAATGGTATAAATTATATTGATTTTTTAAAAATTGATGTTGAGGGAAATGAGATTGAAGTACTTAAAGGTGCAAAAGAGATGCTTGAAAAAAAGAATATTAATTATATACAATTTGAATTTGGTGGGTGTAATATTGATTCAAGAACTTATTTTAAAGATTTTTGGGATTTGTTAAGCAAAAATTACAATTTTTACAGAATAATGAAAGATGGTTTTGTTAAATTAAATAATTATAATATATTATTAGAATGTTTTAATTGTAGTAATTTTTTGTGTAAACTTAAATAAATTTTAAATTATAATTTTGAGGTGTAAGAGATGAAAGTTGTAATACTTGCAGGTGGCTATGGGACAAGAATTTCAGAAGAATCTCATTTAAGACCTAAGCCGATGATTGAAATAGGTGGATATCCTATATTGTGGCATATAATGAAAATATATTCATATTATGGATTTAATGATTTTATTATATGTTGTGGCTATAAAGGCTATATGATAAAAGAATATTTTGCAGATTACTATTTACACTGTTCTGATATTACTTTTGATTTTACAAATGACAATAAAATGATAGTGCATAATAATGTTGCAGAACCGTGGAAAGTAACTTTAATAGATACAGGTCTTGATACTATGACTGGTGGTAGATTAAAGAGAGTTCAAAAATATATAGGAAATGAAACATTTATGCTTACATATGGTGATGGAGTTTGTAATGTGGATATAAATAAGTTAGTTGATTTTCATCATAAAAACAAGAAAATTGCTACATTAACAGCAATTCAGCCAGGTGGAAGATTTGGGGTTTTAGATATTAATGAGAATAGTAACATAATTAATTCATTTGTTGAAAAATCTAAAGAAGATGGTGGATGGATTAATGGAGGCTTTATGGTGTTAGAACCTGACATTTTTGAATATTTAAATGGTGATGAAGAAATCTTAGAAAGAAGACCTTTAGAAAGTATTGCTGGAATTGGTCAGCTTCGTGCATATAAGCATGAAGGTTTTTGGCAATGTATGGATACACAAAGAGATAAAAACTTATTAGAAGAATTGTGGAAGAATAATAAGGCAGAATGGAAGGTATGGGAATAGGATGCTTGAGTTTTATAAAGGAAAAAAAGTATTTGTTACAGGACATACTGGATTTAAAGGAAGCTGGCTTAGTAAGATATTACTTATGGCGGATGCAGAAGTATGTGGTTTCTCAAAGGAACCTAATACAGAACCTGCATTATTTAATATATTAAACTTAGAAAAGCAAATGGATTCAAGGATTGGAGATATTAGGAATCTTGATGAATTAAATAAAGCTATTAATGAATTTAAACCTGAAATTGTATTTCATCTTGCAGCTCAGCCCTTAGTAAGAGAGTCTTATGAAAATCCTGTATATACTTTTGAAACCAATGTAATTGGAACAGTAAACTTATTAGAAGCTATAAGAAATTGTAATAGTATAAAATCAGTAGTTAATATAACAACGGATAAGGTATATGAAAATAAAGAATGGGAATGGGGATATAGAGAAAATGAAAATTTAAATGGATTTGATCCATATTCCAATTCAAAATCATGTTCTGAGCTTGTTACAAGTTCATATAAAAAATCCTTTTTCAGTAATAGTATAACTGCTATATCTACAGCACGAGCTGGTAATGTAGTTGGTGGCGGAGATTTTGCAGATGATAGAATTATCCCTGATTGTATACGAGCAGCTATAAGTATGGAAGATATTGTTGTTAGAAATCCATATTCTATCCGGCCATATCAACATGTTTTTGAGGCTTTATCAGCTTATCTTTTAATTGCTCAAAAACAATATGAAGATAAAAATAAGCAAGGAAGCTATAATGTTGGACCTAATGAAAATGATTGTATTACTACTAAAGAAATAGTAGAGAGTTTTTGTAATGCTTGGGGTGGTGTTAAATGGAAAAGTAAGGGGAATAATGATTCTAAGCATGAAGCAAATTTTTTAAAACTTGATTGTTCAAAAATTAAGTTTATATTAGGTTGGAAACCTCAAATTGATATAGGTGAAGCCATTAAATTAACAGTAGATTGGAATAAAGCATTTTTTAATAATAAAGATATAATTGGAGTTAGTGAAAAACAAATAGAAAATTATTTTGGAGGAAATTTTCATGTTGAAAAATAAATCAGAAGTTGAAGCACGAAAAGAAATACTGGATTTGGTTAAAGAATATTATGACAAATTCTTAAAAAAAGATCCGTCTTTTAAAGAAGGAGATAGAATTAATTACTCTGGAAGAGTTTTTGATGAAAAAGAAGTGTGCAGCTTAGTTGATAGTTCATTAGATTTTTGGCTTACAATGGGAAGGTATTCAGATAAATTTGAAAAAGATTTTGCAGAATTTTTAGGTATTAAACATTGTTCAGTTGTTAATTCTGGATCTTCTGCAAATTTATTAGCATTTGCTGCATTAACTTCTCTATTATTAAAGGAACGCAGAGTCAACAGGGGCGATGAGATTATAACTGTTGCAGCAGGATTTCCAACAACAATTGCTCCAATTATACAGTATGGAGCTGTACCTGTTTTTATAGATATAACAATACCTCAGTATAATATAGATGTTAATATGTTAGAAGAAGCTTTATCTGAAAAAACAAAAGCTGTTATGATAGCACATACATTAGGCAATCCTTTTAATCTTGAGGCAGTTAGAGAATTTTGTGATAAACATAAGTTATGGTTGATTGAAGACAATTGTGATGCACTAGGTTCTAAATATTATATTGATGGAGAATGGAAGTATACTGGTACAATTGGAGATATTGGAACATCAAGCTTTTATCCACCACATCATATTACAATGGGTGAAGGTGGTGCTGTGTATACAGATAATGCTTTACTTAATAAAATAATTAAATCTATGAGGGATTGGGGAAGAGATTGTATATGTCCATCTGGAGTAGATAATTTTTGTAAGAATAGATTTAATGGTCAATATGGAGAATTACCAAAGGGATATGATCATAAATATGTTTATTCACATTTTGGATACAATTTAAAAATTACTGATATGCAAGCTGCTATTGGTTGTGAACAAATAAAAAAGATTAACATGTTTACAGAAGAAAGAAAAAAGAATTGGCTTAAGCTTAGAGAAGGACTTAAATGTATTCAAGATAAAGTAATATTACCTGAAGCAGCAGAAAATTCTGAGCCTTCATGGTTTGGATTTTTAATGACCATAAAAGATAATAATAAAGAACTAAGAGATAATTTTGTATCATATTTAGAAGAAAATAATATTCAAACAAGAATGTTGTTTGCTGGAAATTTGATAAAACATCCATGTTTTAATGAAATGAGAGAGAAAAGTGAAGGATATAGAGTAGTTGGTAATTTGCATAATACAGATAGAATAATGAACAATACATTATGGATTGGTGTTTATCCTGGAATGAGTGATGATATGATTAATTATATGATTAAGACAATTAAGGAGTATTTTAAGTGAAAAATGTTATAGTTACAGGAGCAAATGGGTTTGTTGGAAGTAATTTAGTTAATAAGTTGGCAGAAAAAGAAATACATGTTTTTGCATTGGTGAGAGATAAGGCTACATGTAAAATAAATAATAATAAATATATTACTATTATTCAATGCAAGATGGATGAATATAAAGAGGCTGAAAAAATTTTTGAAGATATAAAAATTGATGTTTTTTATCATTATGCATGGGCAGGAACAACAGGAAATAGAAGAAGTGATTACAAATTACAGTTAGAGAATGTGGAATATACATGTGATGCAATTAAATTAGCTAAGAAATTAGAAATTAAAAAATTCATTTTTGCTGGAAGTATAATTGAATATGAATATACAAAATGTATACAAGAAAAAGGTGCTTGTTTAGGGCTTAATAATGTTTATGGCATAGCTAAGTTAACAGCAAGACATATGGGGAAAACATTAGCAGATGAAATTGGTATTGAATTTATTCAAACTACAATATCAAATATATATGGTCCAGGAGAAGTTTCACCAAGACTGTTAAATACAACATTAAGAAGAATGCTTAGTGGTGAAAGGACAAAATTTACTACATGTGAGCAATTATATGATTTTATTTATATTGATGATGCCGTTGAAGCATATTATATGATTGGGTTATATGGAAAGAAAAATAATAATTATTATATAGGCAATAAAAAGCCTAAAAAATTGAAGGAATTTATTTGTGAAATAAGAAATTGTATAAATAAGGAATTAGAAATTGGTTTTGGTGAAATTGAATTTAATGGAGTAAGTTTGAGTTATAATGAATTTAATACAAATTTAATTTATGATGAATTAGGGTTTTCAATAAAGAATAGTTTTGAAAATGGAATTAAGAAGACTATAAAATGGATTGTGGAAGAGAGAGGATAAAATGCAAAAGTTTTCATTTGAAATGACAGAAATTGAAGATTTAATAATAATAAATCCCTTTGCAATGAAGGATGATAGAGGAAGTTTTGTTAAATATTTTGAAAAGGGTATATTTAAAGAAAATGGTATAGATTTTACACCATATGAAAGTTTTGAATCTACATCTAAAAGAGGAGTAATACGAGGCTTACATTTTCAAACAATAAAACCACAAGCAAAATTGGTTAGAGTTTCTTATGGAAAAATATTTGATGTTGCAGTGGATTTGAGAAAAAACTCACCAACATTAGGAAAATGGTGTGGATGTGAATTAACAAATGAAAATAAAAAAGCATTTTATATACCTAAAGGTTTTGCACATGGATTTTTAACATTATCAGAAACAGCTATTGTTTCTTATACTTGTGAAGAAAAGTACTTAAATGAGTATGATAATGGTATTATATGGAATGATAAAGATATAAATATTTCATGGCCAATAGAAAATTTAAATTTAATAGTATCTAATAAAGACAAGAAATTACAAGAGTTTAGTAGATTTTTAAAGACAGTGGGGGGATTTGAATGAAAAAAGCTTTAATTACAGGAATAACAGGTCAAGATGGCTCATATTTAACAGAACTTTTATTAGACAAGGGATATGAAGTTCATGGTATAATACGTCGTCATAGTACAATTAGTACAACAAGAATTGATCATATTTTTGAAGATTCAAGTATAGGAAATAAAAAATTATTTTTGCATTATGGAGATTTAACTGATTCAAGTAATTTAAATAGATTGTTATCAAAAATAAAGCCTAATGAGATATATAATTTGGCAGCTCAATCACATGTAGCAGTTTCATTTGAGGTTCCAGAGTATACAGCTGAAACAACAGGTGTTGGAACATTGAGATTACTTGATGCAATTAAAGAAAATGAATTAAATTGCAAATTTTATCAAGCATCAACTTCTGAGCTTTTTGGAGGTCTTCCAAATACAGTGCCACAAAATGAATTAACTCCTTTTTATCCTAAAAGTCCATATGGAGTAGCAAAATTATATTCATATTGGATAACTGTTAATTATCGTGAATCATATGGAGTATTTGCGTGTAATGGGATATTATTTAATCATGAGTCACCAAGAAGAGGAGAAACCTTTGTTACAAGAAAAATAACTAGAGCAGTAGCATCTATAATATCAGGTAAGCAGGAAAAGCTATATTTAGGAAACTTAAATGCAAAGAGAGATTGGGGCTTTGCAGGGGATTATGTTGAAGGAATGTGGAGAATGCTTCAGCAGGACAAACCAGGAGATTATGTTTTATCATCTAATGAGACACATACAGTAAGAGAATTTGTAGAGTTAGCATTTGCAGAAGTTGGAATTAATATAGAGTGGAAAGGAAAAGGAATTGAAGAAAAAGGGTATGATAGAAAAACTAAAAAAGTTTTAGTTGAAGTAGATCCAAAATATTTCAGACCAGCAGAAGTTGAAGTATTATTAGGAGATAGTAGTAAAGCAGAGGCTGAATTAGGATGGAAGCGAAAGATTAATTTCAAACAACTTATAGCAATGATGGTTGAAGCAGATGTTAAAGAAATATGTGGTAGTAACATAGAATAATACTTAAAAATGTAAATGATAAGGATGGTTATATGAAATTTGATGATAAAATATATATTGCAGGACATAATGGACTTGTTGGTTCAGCAATTACTAGGGAATTAAAGAAAAGAGGGTATACTAATTTATTGTTTAGAAGTCATAATGAATTGAATTTAGTTAGTCAATGTGATGTTAACAAATTTTTTGAACAAGAAAAGCCTAAGTATGTATTTTTAGCAGCTGCTAAAGTTGGTGGTATAGGTGCTAATTCTGTAAAACCAGTTGAATTTTTATATGAAAATTTGATGATTCAAAATAATATTATAAATGCAGCATATACAAATAATGTGAAAAAATTGTTGTTCTTAGGAAGTTCATGTATATATCCAAGAAAATGTAGGCAGCCTATGAAAGAAGAAGATTTATTATCTGGATATTTAGAACCAACAAATGAAGCATATGCATTAGCTAAAATTTCAGGGTTAAAATTGTGTGAGTATTACAATATGCAATATGGAGCAAATTACATTAGTTGTATGCCTACTAATATATATGGACCTAATGATAATTTTGATTTAGAAACAAGTCATGTTATTCCAGCAATGATGCAAAAATTTTATGAGGCAAAGCAGAAAAATCTTTCTAATGTAGAAATATGGGGAACAGGAAACTCAATGAGAGAATTTTTATATGTTGATGATTTAGCTGATGCATGTATTTTTCTAATGAATAATTATGAAAAGATTGATTTTATAAATATTGGAACTGGGAAAGATGTTTCAATTAAGGAACTTGCATATACAATTAAAGATATTGTTGGATATAGTGGAGAAATTAAATTTAATGCTGATAAGCCTGAAGGCAATCCAAAAAAATTATTAGATATAACTAGAAGTAAAGAATTAGGATGGACTTATAAAATAGAATTAGCAGATGGTTTAAGAAAGACATATAAATGGTACCTTGAAAATATTGTGTGAAATAAAAATGTTAGGTTATTATGAAAAATAGTTTTATATTTCATAGAATTACTTGCATTTTGAAAATTATATAAGTTTGACTGATTTATTGTATGGCAAACAAGCCAGTAATAAATAGGATTTTTGTAGGTTAATCAAAGATATTAATTAACTTATAGTGAATATATTGCTTTTAAGCATGATGCAAAATTTGGGTACTTGGAGTTTTTTTATGTGTCGATTTTCATTAATATTTTTGATTAACCTGTTTATCAAAAACAAGCTTATATAATTAGTAAGAGTGGAATGAGGATGTTTTACTTTAGTTTTGTTCATTGTTCCTCTTTTCTAGTGAGATAATTAGTTATAGTCAAACTTATTGTATTTCCTAGTGTTGCAAAGAGCAATGTTTATACAATTTAGCAAAACAAAATAAAATTAAAGGAGATGTGATTAAGAGTGATTAAATTACCGTTAGCAACTGAGAGTTGGGATAAAGAAGAATATAATGCAATAAAAAAAGTAGTTAATTCAGGACATTTTACTATGGGAGAAGAAGTAAAAAAGTTTGAAGAAAAATTTGCAGAATATTTTAAAGTCAAATATGCTGTCATGGTTAATTCTGGATCATCAGCCAATTTGTTGGCTATAGCTGCACTTATATATTCTAATAAATATAATTTAAGCAGTGGTGATGAAGTAATTGTACCAGCAGTGTCATGGGCTACTACTTATAGCCCTCTTCAACAATATAATTTAAAAGTTAAATTTGTTGATATTGATTTAGATACATTGAATTTTAATATAGATGAATTAAAGAAAGCAATAACAGAAAAAACAAAATTAATATTTGCAGTCAATTTATTAGGAAATTCTAATGAATATGATGAAATATTAGAGATATGTAAAGAAAAAAAAATTATTTTAATAGAAGATAATTGTGAGGCTATGGGTGCTAAGTATAAAGACAAATATCTTGGCACTATTGGAGTTATGGGAACATTTAGTATGTTTTTTTCCCATCATATTTCAACAATGGAGGGAGGTATTATAGTTACAGATGATAAGGAATTACGAGATATAATGCTTTGTATAAGAGCACATGGATGGACTAGAAATTTAGATTCAAATAGTTTAATATACCAGAAAAAAGAAGATGATTTTTATGAAATGTTCAATTTTATTTTACCTGGATATAATTTAAGACCCTTAGAATTGGAAGGAGCATTGGGAATAGAACAAATAAAAAAACTTCCTAAAATAATAGATGAACGTAGAAAAAATGCAGAGTTTTTTGTGGAAAAATTTTCACAATTAAAATCAGTTATCATACAAAAAGAGATAGGAGAAAGCTCATATTTTGGCTTTTCTTTAATTATATCTCCTAAAAGTAAGTTTACTAGAAATGAATTAGTAGATATATTAAGAAATGAGAAAGTTGAATGTAGACCTATTGTTGCAGGAAACTTTACAAGAAATGAAGTTATTAAATATTTTAATTATGAGATATTTGGAAAATTAAAAAATGCAGATTATCTGCATGAAAATGGACTCTTTATAGGAAATCATCATTATAGTTGCAGGAAAGAAATTGAGCAGATATATGAAATAATAAAAAATATGGAATATTAAAATTGGAATACTTTATGTGAGAAGATTAATAATAAAAAAGGATAGGAAAGAATCATATGGTTATAATAAATTTTTGTGGTGGATTAGGAAATCAAATGTTTCAATATTCTTTATATAAGATAATGAAAAAAGAAAATATTAAGGTTAAAGCTGATATTCATTGGTTTAGTGAAAATAATTTGCATAATGGTTTTGAGTTAGAAGATGTATTTAATATAAAATTAGATTATGCAACACAATTAGAATGTTATAGAACAATTTCAGATAATTATATATATGAAAATATTAAGAAATATTTTTCATTTCAAAAAAATATTTTGGATATAAAATGTGGCTATTTAAAAGGCTATTGGCAAAATGAAAAATATTTTAATAAATATAGAGATGAAATATTATCAGATTTTAAATTTAGTATTAATGATAAGAAAAATTGTACAATTTCTCAAGAAATGAGTAAAGAAGAATCTGTTAGTATACATATAAGAAGAGGAGACTATTTAAGCATTGAAGATAAATTTGGTGGAATTGCTACACTAGAGTATTATAATAAAGCCATAAAAATTATAAAAGAAAGATTAGTAAAACCTAAATTCTACATTTTTTCAGATGATTTAGAATGGACAAGAAATAATTTGAAGATAGAAAATTGTGTTTATATTGATTTTAATAGAGGTAAAGATAGTTATAAAGATATGTATTTAATGAGTAAGTGTAAGCACAATATAATTGCTAATAGTACCTTTAGTTGGTGGGGTGCATGGTTAAATCAAAATAAAGAAAAAATAGTCATAGTGCCTGAGAGAATGTGGAATATAGCTCCTGGCGGCGAAAAATTATTTCCTGATAATTGGATTAAGTGTAAAGGTATTTGCGAAAAAGAATTAATATCAGAAACAAGTGATGTGAAAGAGAAGTTTACTAGAGATAGGTTAGAAATTTTAAATAGGCTATATAAAAATAGAAGGTTTGCTGAAATAGAAAAATTAAAGAGTATAGATGATGAATATGTTGACTATTATATATTTAGAATAGGTATTTTAGAAGATAACTATAACAAGGCAGAAGTGTATTTTCAACGCTACTATAATAAAGCCAATAAGAAAGAGGATAATAATCTTTTCTTATCATCTCTTTTTCATTTTGCAAAATATAATTATGATAAAGCGAATTTTGAAAAAGCTGGAAAGCTATTTAGTGAATTAGATTCCATTAGTAATGGACAACATATTAAGGCAAAAGAATATTTAAATAAATTGAAAAGGTAAATAATATGATAAAGGTAAGTTTAATAGTTACAATATATAATAAAGAAAAATATTTAGAAGCGTGTTTAGAGTCAATAATTAATCAAACAGAATTTATTAATAATTTTTCTGAGTATGAAGTAATACTTTTAAATAATGGTTCTACAGATAGAAGTGAGCAAATAGCTCGACAATATTATAAAAAATATAAAAACATATTATTGATTGATCAACAAGATTTGGGAATTGGAATAGGATGGAATACTGCATTGAAAATTGCTAGAGGAGAATATATATATTTTATAAATGCAGATGATACTTTAAAGCCTAATTTATTATCTAGTATATATAATAAAGCACATAACAATAATCTAGATGCATTGATATTTTCAACATTAGTCACAAAGAATGGAAAAAAAGAAATATTTCCCAAAAAATTAATAGATGATAAAAGGGTGTTTTCAGGAAAAGATTTTATAAAGGAACAAACTAAGAAATATGGTTCCACAATTATTAGTGTATTATGGTTAATGATTTTAAAAAGGAGTTTTTTAGAAGAGATTAATTTTAAGTTCAGATATAAGTTAGCGTCTGTAGAAGCATTTTCTGTGTTTGAAATATTATTTAAGGCAAATAAAGTAATGATAATACCAGATGCATTATATGAATATAGTGTAAAAAAAGATAGTAGCTTATCAGATACAGGGAGTTTGTATAATTTTGAAGAAGATAAACTAGGTATGAAATGGATGTTTGAGGTTATAGAAAGCGATACTGCATATAATAAAAATGATATAGAATTAAATAAAGGAATTAAATCACTACTTAAATGGTGGTATAATGGCAATGTTGGTTTGGCTATTAAGGAGAAATCTAATGAAAAGAAATTTATAGAAGTAATAGAGTATTATATAAGAAAGTATCTTAATACATTTGGTAATATTATGGATAAACAAGAAAAACTAGAGCTTATAAGAGGTGTAATTTTATATTGTAGAGGAAAATTAAGAAATATTAGTTCATTTATAGAATGTTTTGAGTGTGATGTAAAAAGAGTATTATTAGAGTGGTTAGAATTAGAAAATGAAATGGAAAAAGATATTATTAAACAAATACCATTTGAAGATTGTACTAAAACAATTGGAATATATGGTTTAGGAAGTCATACTGATAATCTGATTAAATTCTATAATAAAAATATTAATGATATAAGGGCAAAAATATTATTTTTTGATAGCTATAAAGGATATGAAAAAGAAATGTTTCATAATCAAGAAATAACTAATATAAATGAGATAAACAAATGTAAATTAGATTGTCTGGTTATTTCGAGTTGCACATTTGAAGAAGAAATGTATAAAACTGTTGAAAATATTCTTGAAAAAAAAATTAAAATATTTAGGTTTTATGAAAAAAATAAATTTATGTTATTTGTTTGATTGGAGATAGATATGAATATAAGTATAATAGGAACAGGATATGTTGGATTAGTAACAGGAGTATGTTTGGCTGACAAAGGACATATAGTATATTGTGTAGATATAGATGAAGAAAAAGTAAATAAATTGATACATGGAATTTTACCTATATATGAACCAGGATTAAAAGAGTTATTATTAAATAACATAGAAAATGAAAGATTGAAATTTACAACTGATTTAAAAACAGCTATAGAAAAAACTGATGTATGTTATATTGCAGTCGGAACGCCAATGAGTGAAAGTAAACAAGCTGATTTAAAATATGTATTTAAAGTAGCAACAGACATAGGAAAGTATATGGATAAATTCATGTATGTAGTTGATAAATCTACAGTACCTGTTGGAACTTCAAAATTAATAAAAGATATTATTAATAATGAATTAAAAAAGAGAAATTTAAATTTGGATTTTCATATAATATCTAATCCTGAGTTCTTAAGAGAAGGAACAGCAGTAAAAGATTTTTTAGAGCCTGATCGTGTAATTGTTGGAGTTGAAAATTATGATGATGAGGAAGTAATGAGAAATATATACAAAAATATTGTTAAAAGTGATGAAAGTAACTTAATTATAATGGATGTACCAAGTGCAGAAATGACTAAATATGTTGCAAATGCTTTTTTAGCTACAAAAATATCATTTATAAATGAAATGGCCAATATTTGTGAGCGAGTAGGTGCAAATATTAATATGGTTAGAAAGGGAATTGGAACTGATCATAGAATAGGAAAATATTTCATTAATCCTGGTTGCGGGTATGGTGGAAGTTGTTTTCCAAAAGATGTTGAAGCATTAATTAATATTAGTATTAATAAAGAATATGAGCCAAGTATACTTAAAGCTGTAGAAAAAGTTAACAAAGAACAAAAAAAAGTTTTGGTGAAGAAAGTATGCAAAAAATTTGGTGAAGATTTAAGTAAAGTAAGAATAGGATTATGGGGATTAGCTTTTAAACCTAATACAGATGATACTAGAGAAGCAAGTTCAATTGTTATTATTAATGAGCTTATAAATAAAGGATGTGAAGTATTAGCTTATGATCCACAGGCAAGTGAGAATATAAAAATTTATATTAATGATAATCCTAAGGTTAAATACGTAGATAATAAGTATGCAGCAATAGAAGATGCAGATGCTCTTATATTAGTAACAGAATGGGAAGAATTTAAAGATATAGATATAGAGTTAATGAAAAAATTAATGAAAAAGAATATTATATTTGATGGAAGAAACCAATTTGATGTTAATAAGATGAAAGAAAGTGGCTTTGAATATCAAGGAATTGGAATAGGAGAGAATAATATATGAAAAGAATATTAGTTACAGGAGGAGCTGGTTTTCTAGGTTCTAATTTATGTGACAAATTATTAAAACAAGGAAATAAAGTTATTTGCATGGATAATTTTTATACAGGAAGAAGAGAAAATATAGAAACATTAATTAAAAATGAAAATTTTCAATTAATAAATAATGATGTAGAAGATTATTATGACATAAAAGTTGATGAAATTTATAATTTGGCATGTCCTGCAAGCCCTCCGCATTATCAAAAATCACCAACAAAAACGACAAAAACATCTGTATTAGGTGCTATTAATATGCTTGAATTGGCTAAAAAAAATAATGCTAAAATATTACAGTCTAGTACTAGTGAAGTTTATGGAGATCCTTTAGAACATCCTCAAACAGAAAAATACAGAGGAAATGTAAACCCTATTGGTATAAGAGCTTGTTATGATGAAGGAAAAAGGTGTGCTGAATCACTTTTTTTTGATTATAATAGAGAATTTAATGTAAAAATAAAGGTTATAAGAATATTTAATACATATGGTCCTAAAATGGATCCCTTAGATGGGCGAGTAGTATCTAATTTTATTATGCAGGCATTAGATAATAGAGATATAACTATATATGGTGATGGAAAACAAACAAGAAGCTTTTGTTATGTTGATGATTTATTAGATGCAATGGTTAAAATGATGGAAACTGATGATGATGTATTAGGCCCGATTAATATTGGAAATCCAGGTGAATTTACTATAAAAGAATTAGCTGAAAAAGTAATTGAATTAACTAATTCTAAGTCAAAAATAATATATAAGGATTTACCTAAAGATGATCCTAAAAAAAGAAAGCCGGATATAACATTGGCTCAAAATATATTAGAATGGGCACCTAGAGTAAGTCTTGATTATGGTTTAATTAAAACAATAGAATATTTTAAAAGTATATAATTATAGAATGGAGTTATGGAAATGAAGATTAGTGTGATAATTCCAGTATACAATGTGGAAGAATATTTAAAAGAATGTATTGATAGTGCACTTGCTCAAACAATGCCTAAAGATGATTATGAAATAATATTAGTCAATGATGGATCTAAAGATAAATCAGATGAAATCTGTGCAGAATATAAAAAAGCATATAATAATATATGTGTAATTAATCAGCAGAACGGAGGACCTTCAAAGGCAACTAATAATGCATTAAAAATAGCAAGAGGTAAATATATATATATATTTCATTCTGATGATATTATGAATAAAGAATTACTTGATACTTGTTATAGAACAGCAGAAGAAAATAATTTAGATGCATTACATTTTGGATATAAAGTTTTTTATGATAAAAAGGATAAGGACAAGATTAGTTATTATAAAAAAGATGGAGAAGAAGTATTAACAAAAAATGTACCTTGTAATGAAGTAATGACAGGAAAACAATTTTTTATAAATGAAATATGGGGTGGGCCAGCTTTTTGTTTCTTATTTAATAGAAAGTTCATTATTGAAAATGATCTGTTTTTTGATGAAAATTTGCAAGTGGAAGATTTCGATTTTATGCCAAGAATGTTTATGAGATCTAAAAGAATTATGCAAATTAATAAAATATTATATAATTATCGAATAAGGTTTGGAAGTATAAGTGGAAATCCTAATAGATATATTCCTTCATATAAAAAATGGATGAATAATTTTTTTGTTTTAGTACAGAAAGAAATGAAAGAAAAAGAATTAATAGATCCTTTAAAAAAATATTTTTTAGTTGAATATGTAAGTCTTATACAGTTTGTATTTTATAACTCTAAAGATATTAATAAAGACATAGCAGAAATATTAAATGAGTATATGACTAAATATTTTAAGGTATTCGGAATGGATTTATCTTATCAAGAATTAATAATATTTAAGAAAATATTAGTGTTAATTAAATATCCTAATGCTGATATTCGTAATAAGATAGAGAAGAAGTTAATTGACCTTTTTGATAGTATTGATAAAAGAATAGAAAAAATAAAAAGGAATTTACTAATGCGAATACCATTTAATGATGCTAAAAAAAATATAGTTATTTATGGTATTGGTTCACATACAGAAGAAATGCTAAATTTTTATGAGAAAAATATAGGATGTATATGTAGTAGAATTGTATTTATGGATAGCAATAGAGGATATGAAAATGAAACATTCAGAGGTTGTAAGGTAATAAATGTTAAAAATATTAATGCTGAGAAGGTTGATTGTGTTGTAATTTCTAGTGCTAGTTATGAAGAAGAATTATATGAGATACTTTGCAATTATTTAACAAAAGATATTGATGTATTTATGTTTTATAATAACATAAATAAACAATGTAGAATAAATTTATTTGAAAAGTAAAAGGAAGTTATGGAGAAAGTGATTAAAATTAAACCTTGAACAATAATAGTTACATATGTAGTATTTTGGATTGGTATAGAATAGATAAAATAGTATCGAACATAGTATTTGTTAGTGGTGATAAAAATGAAAAAAGTATGTATAATAGCAACTGAAAATTCATTGTATGATGGAAGAGTATATTGGCGGGAAGCTGTTTCTTTAGTAAAAAATAATTATGATGTTACATATATAGGAATTGATGATGAAAGTAATGAAAAAAAGAATGGAGTTACAAAAGAAAATATAAAGTATTATAAAATATGTTTAAAAAGCAAATTATATTTTAATATATTTTCTAATAAAGTATATGAAGAGTATGGATATTGTAAAAATCGCTTTGATAATATATTTTCTATTTTAGAAAAAGAAACATATGACATAATACATATGCATGGATTATATTCTATATTTATGATAAGTAAAATAAAAAAAATTATGCCTCAAGTAAAAATAATATATGAATGTAGAGAATACTATCCTGATGCAATAAGGGATTATAATAAAACTAAAGGTATTAAAACAATAAATAAGTATTTATATTCTTACTATTTTGATATTCTTGAAAAGATTAAAGCATCTGAAAGTGATAAAATAATAGTCACTGATGACAGCATATATAATAGATTTAGAAAAATTGTAGGTAATAAAGTAACTATTGTATATAATTTCAGTGATATGGTTAATAATTCTGTAGAAGGTAATAGTACAAAAAAGTATGATTTAATATATTGCGGTGGAATTACTAAGGTAAGAGGAATCTTGCAAATAATTAAAGCAGTTAAAATTGCTAAAGATGAAGGTTATGAATTAAAGTGTTTGTTAGTAGGACCTATACGGGAACCTGAATTAGAGAATGAAATAAAAAAATATATAGATACTAATAACTTGAAAAATAATATAATTATAACAGGTGAAGTATCATATGATAAAATACCATTATATTTACAAAAGAGTAAAATTGGTTTAGTAACATTAATGCCAATACCCAAATATAAGAAGAATATTCCTATGAAACAATTTGAATACATGACGTATGGGTTACCTATTGTTGGAAGTGACTTGCCACCAATAAAAAAGTTTGTAAATGAAGCGGATTCAGGATTAATTATAAATCCTGAAGATGAGTACAGTATATGGAAAGCGGTAAAAGAATTATTAACTAATGAACAGTTATATAATAAATTTTCTAAGAATGGTATTTATGCAGCAAAAAATAGATATAGTTGGAAAATATCTGAACAGAAATTGTTGTCAGTATATAATGAACTTTAGTATAGTCATTATGTAAAGAAGTGAATTTATGAAATGTATATTAATATGGCGGACTGGTGAGAAGGCAAGAGTGGTTTTGCAAGGAGATAATAGATAGTGAGGAGAGTATTATTGGGTTTGTAGATAATAATAAATGGAGGAAGAACTTCAGAAATAAAAATCTATTCTCCTAATGAAGCAAAAAATATTAAAATAATAGCTTACAGATAATTATAAAATTAAAGAAGAATATATTTCATCTGATTGGTGCCATTTAAGTCAAAAAGCAATGAAATTTGCACAGGAAAAATTTAAAAAGTTACTGAAACTAAAGGTGTGTAAAGTAAATGAAGAAAATATTAATAATTAGAAGTGCTAATGTAAAAGTAATTAATGATTTAATAGATAATATAAATCAGAAATATAAAAGTGAGAAGATTAATCTATATATGTTAATACAAAAGGGATCTGTAAATTTTTTTAAAGATAAATATAAGGATATAATATATATTGAAAAAGAAGATGGGAATTTTAATTATTCAAAAATTAAAAAAGATAAGATTTTATGGGGCTATTTGAAAAAGCAAAATTTTGATACTGTTTATATTCCTTCTTCAAATATAAATTTTAAAAATTTTAATGAAACATTTTTAATTTCAAGTTCATTAAATGCAAATAAATATATGCTATTTAATTCTTTGAGGGAACAAGAAGAAGTGAAATTGAGAAAAGTATTTATTTTTTTAGACAAATACTGTGGAGATAGCTTTTACATGATAAAAGCATTTTTTTTGTTAATCTTATTAAGTATTTATTATATAGTATATTTACTTTATTATAAAATAAAGCAGATTAATGAAAATTAAATATTTTTTGTGAGGCAATAATAATATGGATAGAAAATACTGGTTTAATGAAATTATAAGTAAGGTTAAGAATAAGTATAAATTAATAGCTATATATGGAACAGGAAAGCATACTGAACTGTTATTAGAAATCTTTCCTAAAGATTTAAAAAATAATATAGTTGGTTTAATAGATAGAAATAATGAAATTGTAGGAAAAAAAATATATGGTTTTAAGGTTTTTAATTTAGAAGATATAAAATTAAAAGGAATTGAATGTATAATAATATCGTCAGACACATATCAAAATAATATATATGAAAGAATTTCTTATTTAAAGGAAGAAGGAATAGATGTATTAAAGATATATAGGGATATTCCGACTATAGATAATGTAACTACAGTAAATGCAATAGATAAATATAAGTGTAAGAAGTTAAATGAAGAAGAGTATGAATTATGGAATAAATTTGTTGATGAATCTCCACAAGGATGTATATTTAATAAAACTTGGTGGTTTGAAGCAGTTGATTGTCAATTTGAGATATATGCTTGTTTTGATAAAAATGAACAAATTATTGGTGGAATGATTTTGCCAGATAGAGATGATGGCATAACTATGCCTCGATTAACTCAAACATTAGGAATTTTAATTAAACCAATTAACGATGGTAAATATGTAAGTAAGATATCAAAAGAAAAAGATATTATTCAAACATTAGTAAATATTATTCCTAAGGATAAAAAATATAGTATTAATTTTAATTATAATTTTACAAATTGGCTTCCATTTATGTGGTTAGGTTATAATCAATACTGTCGATATACTTATGTGATTGAAGAATTAATTAATTTAGATATAGTGAAAGGTGAATTTAGATATAATATTAAGTATGACATAAATAAAGCAAATAAGAAACAATTAGTGGTTAAAGATGATTTATCAATTGAACAGTTTTATAATATAAATATGCAGACTTTTAGAAGGCAAGGGATTGCAGAGCCTTATTCATTAGAATTTTTAAAAAAATTTGATTCTATTGTAAAAGCTCATAATTCGGGAAAAGCTTTTTTTGTAGTAGACTCAGAAAATACTATATATGCTGTTTCATATATAGTATATGACAAAAAAAGTGCATATTATTTGCTTGGAGGAGCAAGTGATCAAGAAAAATCTTCAGGAGCTGTTTCTTTAGCTTTGTGGGAAGCAATAAAGTTTTCTTCAAAAGTATCAACAAGATTTGATTTTGAAGGTTCATGTAATAAGAATATTGAAGAGTTTTTCAGAGGTTTTGGTGGAAAACAAAAAATATATTTTAATATATGGAGAGACAAAGAATAAAAGGGTGAGAATATGTTTCAACTTATCATAGACAATAAGAGTTTTAAAGCAGAAATATTATATGTATTTGAGTTTATATCAAAAATATTAAAGATAGATATTAAATTGGCAGATTTATGCTATGAAGATAAATCAGAAATTATTATAAATTATTCTGAAAAGCAAATTTTGGGCAATAATATAATAAATATTAAGCCAGGAAATCTGTTTGGAATTAATTATTTGAAAAAAGATTCTATTCCTCAAAAAATTAGTTATTTAGATAATATTCCTATAATATATACCTATAAAGATCAAGATCCTAAGTGGAATAAGGTAGAAAATGTGAATTCTATAGTAACTAATGTTGATATAATACAATCAATTTTTTTTATGTTAACACGTTATGAAGAATACGTTTTATGGAATGAGGTTGATAAAGATATATATGGTAGATTTGCAGCAGTTAAAAGTATAGCATATAAATTTAATTTTTTAGATATACCTATAGTAAATGTATATATAGACATTTTGAAAAAATGGTTGAAGCAACTTGGCTATATATTTGACAAAAGTAATATTGATAGAATTGCATGTTTGACTCATGATGTAGATGCTCCCTTTAAATATAAATATACTTTGAAAAATACTATAGAAAATTTGAAAAAGAAAGGAAATACATTAAAAAAAATTAATGAAGTTATAAAACATACATTAGCTTTAATTGATTACAATAATGATCCATTTTTTACATTTGACTATATAAGAAGTATAGAGAAAAAATATAATGCATCTTCATCATTTTATTTTATGAGTGGTGGAAACAGTAAATTTGAAAATTTTTATGATATTAATGATGAAAGAATTATTTCACTAATACGAAAATTAGAGTATGATGAATGTGAAGTAGGATATCATTATAGCTTTAATTCACATAATAATTTAGAAATGAGAACTAAAGAAAAGGAAAAATTAGATAAAATATTTAAATTAAATGTTTATGGAGGAAGAAATCATTTTTTAAGATTTACTCCAATAGAAAGTTGGAGAATATGTGAGAACATCGGATTATTATATGATAGCACATTATCTTATGCAGACTATAATGGTTTTAGATGTGGTACAAGTTATCCATATCAGCCATTTGATTTAGAACAGCATAGAAAGTTAAATATATATGAAATACCTCTTATAGTTATGGAAGGTACATTAAAAGAGGAAAAGTATAGAAATATGAATTGTGATGAAGCTTTTAATGAAATCAAGAAAATGATTGATGTAATTAATAGATATGGTGGTGTATTTTCTTTATTATGGCATAATTCTTCGTTTGATAAACCTAATTGGAATGGATGGAAAAAAGTTTTTGAATTAACATTAGATTATTTATATCAAAACAATATGAAATTTATGAATGGAAGAGAAGTTATTGAGTCTATAATTAACGAGGTATAATATGAAAAATATATTAATTATTAGAAGTGCAAATAATCATATTATTGATAAATTAATTAATCATATAAATATTAAGTATAATGAGAAAAAAATATATATTTTATTACAAGAAAGTTTAGTTAATGAATATAAAAAAAAATATAAAAATATTAAATTAATAGAAAATTCAGATGGTTTTTTTAATTATACATTCTTTAAAAAAAATAGAAAGTTAAAGGATATATTAAGTAACATTAAATGGGATTGTATATATATTCCAAGCTCTTTAGAAACATTTTATGATTTTGAACAAATATTTCTAATAGCTAATAGCATAAAAAGTAAAAAGTACTATCTTTTTACCAGAAATAATGGAGAAAAAAAAGTTGATTTAAAAAAAGCTAATATTATATTTAGAATAATTCTTAATGAAATTGAATATGAATTGAAAAGATGTGTATGTCTAATTATAATAGTTTTAATATACATATTATACTATCCTTATAATAAACTTAAAAAGACAAATATTTTTAGAAAGTGAGAAATATGTATGGATTATATTGATAAAAATATATATGAAGATACAGTTATAGAGTTAGAAAATAATTTAATTCCGTTTAAAATATATTATAGTATTTTATCAAAATGGTTAATAAATAAAAGTAATAATAAGGAAATAAATTGTTATTTAAAAAGAAATAATTTGAATAATATAGTGATATATGGTATGGGAACGTTAGGAGAAATATTATATAAAGATTTAGAAAATAAAATAAATATTGTATTTACAGTTGACAATTCACTTGATACTTATAAAGTAGAAAATTTTAATAGTATTATGTGTAAAGAATTAGATATAAATATATCAGTAGATTTGATAATCATAACACCAGTATATGCAAAAGATGCTATAAAAGATGATTTATTAAATATATATAAAGAAAAAAATATTAATATATTAGGAATAGATGATATTGTAAATATTATATTTGAGGAGAGCTTATGAAAGGATTATATATAGCAGATTTTGATTTTGGTAATAAAAAATTAATTGGAATACAAAAAAAAGTAAATTGGATGTGTGATGGGGTTAGAGAAAACAATATTTCAATAGATATGTTTTATATAAATGATATATATATGATTGTAAAGTCTCTAGATTATACCGATTCCAAAATTTATTTGAATAAAGATGATAAATATAAATTTATAATTCAATATATAAACAGAAATAATTATGATTTTATTTTTATTAGACATATACCTACAGATTATTTTTTTATAAAGTTTTTAGAAGAAATAAAAAGAGTAAATGGAAGTATCAAAATTATTATAGAATTTCCAACTTTACCATATGACAAAGAAATTAAAAATCAAAGAATTCTTAATATTGATAAATATTTTAGGAAATTTATAAAAAAATATGCTGACTTAGCAGTTACATATAATGATGTTAAAGATGCTTATGGAATACATAATTTATATATAGGAAATGGAATAAA
Source organism: uncultured Clostridium sp. (assembly GCA_964588775.1). Lineage (GTDB taxonomy): Bacteria > Bacillota > Clostridia > Clostridiales > Clostridiaceae > Clostridium. Next base: position 8,505 of record CAZPRO010000016.1, on the reverse strand, counting down.
TATTAAAAGCATAGATGTAGTAGATAGATGTCCAGAAAAGGACGTATTTACTATGATTGGAGTTGCTAATATATCAGTTTGGCATGGATATGACAGAGTGATTAAGGGAATAAAGGAATACTACACAAAAGATAATCATAATAAAGTAAAGTTTATTATTGTTGGTGTTGGTGATGAATTACCTAGACTAATTGATTTAACAAAAAAATTAAATTTGCAAGATGAAGTTATATTTGCAGGATATAAAACTGGTGATGGACTTTTAGAAATGTATAAGAAGGCTAATGTTGGTATAGGTGCTCTAGCTAGAAGCAGGATTAATATGAATGATGGATCATCATTAAAAAATAGAGAGTATTGTTCATTAGGATTACCATTCATATATTCAGGTTATGATATAGATTTTGAACAATTTAAATATTCATTCCAAGTTAGTGATGATGAAACACCAATAGACATTAGAGCTTTAATAAACTTTTACAAAGAATTAACATCTAATAAAGATTATGTGAAAGATATGCGACAATATGCAGAAGAAAAATTAGATTGGAAAATTAAAATGAAATGCATATTAGACTACATATTTTAATGCTATATAATTAAAGGACAAGTATATGGGAGTGACTATAATGACAAAACTTAGTGTAATTATGCCAGTTTATAATGCAGAGAAATACTTAAAAGAAAGTATAGAGAGTGTTTTAAATCAAACATATAGCAATTTTGAATTTATAATAATCAATGATGGTTCCACAGACAAATCTTTAGATATTATTAGAAATTATGAAAAAATAGATGACAGAATAATTCTAGTTTCTCGTCAGAATAAAGGCTTAGTTAATACTTTAAATGAAGGTATTGAGTTAGCTAACTCGCCATATATTGCAAGAATGGATGCAGATGATATATGTGAGATTAATAGATTTGAAAAACAGATGGAATTTTTACAGAAAAATTTAAAATTTGATGTTATAGGAAGTTGTGTTAATGTTATTGGTAATATAACTAGCAATTCATTGATTGAAAAATATTTAAATAAGGATATTAATGATAATTTTAGAGAAGGTTTATTAACATATTGGTATTGTTTTGCACACTCATCAGTAATTATGAAGAAAGAAACCATTGTAAGAGTTGGGAAATATAAAGAAAATAGAGCTGAAGATTTAGAATTATGGTTAAGGATTCTAAAAAATGGTGGAAAGATTGTAAAATTACATGAAAAATTAATTTATTTTAGAGTAAATGATCAATCTAAAAGTAGTATTGAAAATAAAAATAGTTATTTAGGAATTAAAGATGGAATTAAAGTAAAGATATTAGATGTATTCACTAACCATGTTGAGACAAAATTTGAGTATTTAATATGGGGAGCCGGAAATGGTGGAAGAATCACAAAAGAAATAATAGAAGAGATTTTACCTAAATCAAAATGTATTGGTTTTATAGATAAATATAAAAAGGGGAATATTGATGAAGTAAAAATATATAATGCAGAAGATATAATGAGTATAAAATTTGAATATATATTTGTTGCAACAGAACCAGGAAAAGAAGAAGTAATAAAAAACTTACAAAAATTAAATTTGGTAAACATAAAAGATTATTTATGTACTATATAAATATTTCTTAAAAGTATGATTATTGATAACATATGGATATAAGGAGATTGTTAGATTATATGTATAATATTATTATATTTGGAACTGGAAGTAGCTGTAAAATAGTTGAAAGTGGATTAAATACAAATACAAATATAATTTGTTATTTAGATAACAATAAGAAAAAGTGGGGGAAAATTAACAATAATAGAGAGATAAAGAATCCTAATGAAATAAAAAATATGGATTATGATTATGTTGTAATAGCTAGTCAATATAATAATGAAATTTATACTCAATTAATTAATCTTGGAGTAGAAGAATCTAAAATATTAGAATTTTATATGTACTTTGGTCTTTATTACAATCATGTTGCAAAAAGAATTTATTATATGAGTACTATTAGTGAACAGGTAGAAGCAATAGCAACAGGAATATCATATATGGTTAATGCAATTGATGTAAAAATATTAAATCATAAAACTCATAGTTTAGCTAATGCAAGTCAAGATTTGTATTATGATTATCATACAATAAAATATATTCTTGAAAATTTTAAAGATGATTATCCTAAATTAAAATATCTGTTAATTGGCTTAAGTTATTATTCTTTTGAATATGATATGTCATTATCATCAATGAAAACAAATGTGGTACTTTATTATGAGGCGTTTAAATGTAAGCATCATTGTACTAATGTTGAAGAGTTAGTTAATCGGAGAAATAAAGAAAATATTATAGGAAAAAATATTTTTAAATTTGATGATAAAGATATGGCAATATTTGATTGGCATATTGAAAATACAAATATTAAGAATGTAATAAATGAAGAAGTTGGAAAAAGACAAGCGTTAATTGATTGTAATAAGAATTATCCTGAAACAGTAAGAGAAAATATAGAAATTTTAAAAGAATATTTACAATTATTAAAAGAAAATAATATAAAACCAATTATAATAGTATGTCCCGTATCAAAATATTATTCTAAATACTTTGATAAAAGATTAAAATCTGAGTTTTATGAAAATATAAATTATATCAAAAAATTTTATGATTTTGAAGTGATGGATTATTTTGAGAGTGACTTGTTTAAAGATGATGATTTTTATGATGTATCTCATTTAAATGAAAATGGTTCAAGAAAATTTACTAAAATATTAAATAAACAAATTAAATGGTGAGTTTTTATAAAAGAGATATTTTGAAAAATTATCAAATTAGTAGAGGTGTGAGGTGAATAATTATGTTATGTGCATTAATAATGGCTGGGGGAAAAGGTACTAGATTTTGGCCGATATCAACAGATGAAAAACCTAAGCAATTTTTGAATCTAGTTGGTGAAGATACAATGCTTCAAATGACGTATAAAAGAATAAAGAAACTAGTTCCTAAAGAAAGAATTTTTATATGTACAGGTGAAAAATATGTTGACTTAGTAAAAGAACAACTTCCAAACATTAAATATAGTAATATAATTAAAGAACCGGAGTCCAGGAATACAGCACCATGTATTGTATTTTCTTCTTTGATTATTTCAAGATATTATAAAGATGCGGATTTAATAGTGTTACCATCAGATCACTTAATAACTAATGAAGGCATGTTTATAGATATCTTAAAAAGAGGTGAGGAATTTTTAAAGAATAATTGTGATGCTATAATTACCTTAGGAATAAAGCCTAATAGGCCAGAGTGTGGTTATGGATATATAAAGATTAATGGTGATATTAATGAATATAAGATACATAAGGTTCAAAATTTTACTGAAAAGCCTAATATACAAAAAGCAAAAGAATATTTAAGTTGTGGTAATTATTTATGGAATGCTGGAATGTTTATATTTAATATACAAGCTATATTAAATAAAGCAAAACTATTTATTCCTAATACTTTTGAAGCATTAAAGAATATTATAGGGTGTAAAGAAGAAGAAATAAGAGAAATAATAGATGAGAATTATAAAAAAACAGATAAAATATCAATTGATTATGCAATTTTAGAAAAAGATGATAATATTTATGTTATACCAAGTGATATTGGATGGGATGATATTGGAACATGGCAGGCTGTAGAAAGATATACATCAAAAGATGAAAATAGTAATGTGTCATTAGGAAAGACATCATATATTGATGGTGCTAATAATATTGTTATATCTTCTGGAAAGCAGATTGTAATTGATGGCTTGAATAATATTTATATAATAGAAAGTAAAGATAAAATTATAGTTGGTTTAAAAGAAAATATAGGAACAGTAAAAGATTTAAAAGAAAAGTATAATTTGTAAATGTGTATATGAAATGAGCTCCATATATTTAGAAGTTTATTTTACTATTATAGTCTGTTGAGCAAATGCAAAATATGAATCCAATTGTTATGTGGTGGTTAGCAAATATGATTATACCAAAAGAAAACTCGCTCTTTCGATTATAATATAAGTGTTCAAGTTGCTAGAAACAATTGAGAGAGTGAGTTTTTATGGATAAAAGTTTAGCATAAAAAATGGATGGATTGTGGTGTTAGTATAGAAGTGTAGACTCAGATAGATAGTATAGTAAAGCAAATCAAAGAAAGTGTTTACAGATGGGAAGAAAAGTAAAATATTGTTAAAGGTGTTTAATGTAAAATAAAACTGTAACGAAATGCAATCCAAAAGTGTAACACTTAATAAACTGAGAAATGCATTGTAGCACTCTTCCCAAATAATATATCCTTAACTGGTCTGTAGGTTAGGGTTATGACTTGAGTTTTTGTTATTAAAGAAATAACATATAAATATGAAATAAAAAGCAAATAAGGTGTGATTAATATAAATAAATTAGCTATAATAATATGTAATTTCAACAAAAGCAAATACCTAATAAAATGCATTAAAGCAGTAAAAAATTCAACATATAATAATTATGATTTATATGTAGTAGACAATGCATCTTCTGATGATTCAGTAGCACAGGTTAAGAAAAATTTTAAAGAAGATGAGCTAACACTTATTGAAAACAAAGAAAACCTGGGTGGAAGCGGCGGCTTTAACACAGGTCTTAGAGAAGCTTTAAAAGGAAGTTATAAATACATTATGCTTCTTGATAATGATGCCATGGTAGAAGAAAAATCAATAGAAAAGGCAATAGAGTATTTAGAAGAAAATAATGATGTTGGAATGTTAGGATTTAAACTATATTCTATGGATAATCCAACTCAGATTCAGGAATTTGGAGCAGATATAGATTTTCATAATTTTAATATAAAGCCATACTATAAAGGGTATGTGGATAATGACAATATTCCTTTTATAAAAGAATGTGATTATGTTCCAGCATGTGCTGTAATTGTAAGAAAAGAAGCAGTATTAAAGGCAGGACTTATGCCGGAAGAAAACTTTATATACTGGGATGACATTGAGTGGGGATATTTATTTAAGCAAAATGGTTATAAGGTAATTGCCTATTCAGGAAGCAAAGCATGGCATAAGATGGGAGTTAAGCAGAAGATTAATACCTTTGGTACATATTATTTTTGGAGAAACCGTGTAAGATTTTTTATGAAGCATTGCAATAAGGAACAAAAAAGCATTTTTGCAGAAAAATTATTTAATGAAATATCACAAAGCATATGTATGTGTAATTATAATAAGAAATATAATTCTGCATCTACTATTCTTCAGGCAGTTTTTGATGCTTTATATGGAATATCAGGAAAAGCTAAAGATAATAAAATAATGCCATCAGATATAATTGAAGATAAACTACACAGTTTTATTTCAAAATATAATAAAGTGGCCATAATCCATAATACTAATGTACTTCATACTGCGGATTTAATAGAAAAAATAAAGTTTATAAATGAGAAAATAGATATTGAAATTATTTCAGAAGATAAAGAATCTGTCAAAGGTTTAGATAATGTAAAAGTAATATCATGTAATCAATTTAAAAAGTCACAAGATGGATTGATAATTGAAACATGCAGTCATATTACAGAACTTATAGATGGTTTAAAGGAAATAAATCATATGTATGTTGATGTGTATTTTAATTGTATATATGATAATGAGGATTTAAAAAGATTAAAGAGTTTGAAAGACATAGAAAACATGCTGCGTAACATTTTATATCCTGTAATAAGAAATGTTATGCTATAGTTTGGAATATATTAATTTTTAGGCAGTAGTATTTTTTATTGAATTTAATTAAAGAGTTTAATATAATAGATTTGATTTTAACTAAAGATAAAGAATTGGAGAAAAAATGGTGGTGGAAAATATGGCTAAAATTAATCCCAAGGTGGATTTTGCATTTAAGAAATTATTTGGAAGTGAAGAAAACAAAGATATTCTTATGGCATTTATTAATTCCATATTATCCGAGGAGCAGCAGGTTAAGGATATAATTTTAAAGAATCCCTATAACATAGCAAATTATAAAAAAGATAAAATGAGTATTCTTGATATTAAGGCTGTAGATGAAAAAGGTGTATGGTATGATATAGAAATGCAGCTTTCTGAGCAGGTATTTTATGAAAAGAGGGCGTTTTATTATTGGGCAAGAGTATATGCAGATCAAATGCAGGGTGAATATGATTATGATAAATTAAAGAAAACCATATCTATAAATATATTAGATTTTAATTATCTTGATGAAGAAGATTTTCATAATGTGTATAAGGTATTTAATGAAAAAAGCAAAAAGGAACTTTCTAATTATTTTGAAATGCATTTTATTGAATTAAATAAATTTCATAAGGATTTTAAAGATGTAAAAACTGCTTTAGATAGATGGACTATATTTTTAAACAGAGCTTATGAACTTGAAAAAAACAAAATTCCAGTTGAACTTGCAGAAGATGCATCTATAAAGAAAGCTATTGAAAAATTAGATGTTATGTATTTAGATAGTGAAGAAAGAGAAATGTATGAAAATGAACTTAAAAGAATACGAGATTATGTTGCAGAAATGAAGACTGCTCAAATAAAGGGATTGGAGCAGGGAATTCAGCAAGGAATTCAACAGGGAATAGAGCAAGGTATTAAGCAGGGAATAGAACAAGGAATAGAGAAAGGAAAAGAACAAGCTGTAGAAGAAGTAATTAAAAATATGTTACACAGAGGAATGGATGAAAATTATATTGCTGAACTTTTAAATATCCATGTTGATTTTATAAATAAAGTCAAAGAAAAAATTAATAATAATTAAAAATATAATAAGCAAGGGACTGTCCTATTAAAGATTGTAATTGAGAAAATATTAAATTAAGCTGTTGAATTATTTAATCTTTAATATATGGCAGCCCTTATTTTATTATAATTAAAGAAAACGGTCAATTATCCGATAAATTATTATATAAATAAGTGGAATATAGGGAGAAAAAAATGGGTGTAGAAAGCTGTTCAATTGATGTAAGCATATTTTTCAAAATGATTAATGGACTAAATATACAGTCAGCATTAGATGCTGGTATGACTCTAATCAATAATAGAAATTTTAGCAGGCAAAATGTAGAAGATGAAATTTCACAAGACATATTATTAGATTGTCTGGATTATTCTAATGGGGAAAACATAGTACCTGTTTATAAGGCTGTATATAATAATATCTATACAATAAATGATGATATAACAACTCATTATGGATTGATTAATTTGCTTGGACAAATAGAAAAAATAAGGGAAGAAGATAGAATAAATTTTTTAGTTGGATGTTTAGAACTGGCAGATGTTATTTTATATAATATTCCAAAGGAAAGCTATAGTGAAAAGGAGCATCTGGGAGTTTTTTATGAAAGAAGCAGAATATTAGAGATAAATGATTATGAGTATGAATATAGAATTTTAAATTCAATTGATATAATACAAGAGATATTACTATTGTATATAGAAGAAGAAAAATTTCATATAGCAGAAACTCTTGCTGATAAATACATAAAAATATATCCTGATTCACAAGAGCTGCTTATGATGGAAGAATATATTCAAAAAAGGATGAATAATAAAGATGAACAGTAAGATTTATATTATGTCACATAAAAGATATATTTCCCCTAAAGATGAGTTATATGAAAAAATTCACGTGGGAAAAGAAGGAAAAGAGGATTTGGGATTTGGAGGAGATAATACTGGTGATAACATATCAGCTAAAAATGCAAACTTTTGTGAACTTACAGGAGTTTATTGGTTATGGAAAAATGTTGATATAGATAATATTGGCATATGTCATTATAGAAGATATTTCATAAAAGAAGGATTATTTTTGAATAAAAACTACATTGAAAGTATACTGCAAAGTTATGACATGATTCTGCCTAAGAAAGTTTTATGGAAAGAAACTGTATATGAGCAGTATAAGAAGTATCATAAAGAAAAAGATATGATAGAAGTTAAGAATATTATAGAGGAAAAGTATCCGGAATATTTAAAAGCTTTTAATCATGTTATGAGTGGTCATAGTGCATACCTTGCAAACATGATTATAACAAGAAAAAATATATTTGATGAATATTGTCAGTGGCTTTTTGATATATTATTTGAACTTGAAAGGAGAATAGATATATCAGATTATGATAATTATCAAAGAAGAGTTTTTGGATTTTTGTCTGAAAGATTACTAAATGTATGGGTTGCAAATCATGAGTTTAAAATAAGGGAAGAATACATTGGATTTTTGGAAGAATAAAGCATAAAAATATGCTGTGTAATAAAAATATAAAAAGCATACAAGGGGGATAAATATGACAGAACCTTTAGTAAGTATAGTATCAATATGCTGGAACAGAAAAAAGGATATATGTGAATCATTAAAAAAAATACGTGAAATAGATTATGATAATCTTGAGGTTATACTTGTAGATAATCATTCAGAAGATGGAACAATAGAAGAAGTTGAAGAAAACTTCAAAGAAGTGAAGCTTATAA
>CAZPRO010000015.1:0-33073 GCA_964588775.1 uncultured Clostridium sp. | reverse complement strand
GGCGATGCAGGCTTCTTGCAGCCTGCCGGCTCAGCAAACATGCTGGGCGAACAAATAAGCAGCTTATGTTCTTTAACACAAGCTGCTTCTATTTTCAAATTAGATTTCAAATTTTTTATAATATTCACACTAAATTTAATATATTATATTGATAAAACTGTAAACTTTAATAGCTATTACTCCATATTTTCTCTTATAAACCTAGGAAGCATTCTATATATTCTTGGAGAAATGCTGTCCATATCCTTTTTCTTTAATCCATTTATTAATGATAAAACATAGACATAAACCAATGCACCCAAAACTATTAATATTATTGTAGTAACTAAGTATAATATGTAATTATAATTTAATAAATCAAGGATAATATCTATTGGTTTTTTAGCAAAATAAATTACAAGAGCCATTGCTATTGATGCGATTAAAGGCTTAAATGCATTTTTTATTAAATTAATTCTTACCTTTAATACCTTTCTTAAAGCAGATATATTTAATATACATGGTATAAAGAACCATAAAAAATTACCTGCCACTACTCCCATAATATTTATTTTAGGCATTCCTACTAATATAAAATTTGCTCCAATTTTAAATACAAGACCTATTATAAATGTTGTAAGAACATAATAAAGTTTATTCATACTCTGAAGAAGAACTGTCTGAATCTGAGCAACAGCCATAAATACAAGTACAATTGCTCCTATCATCATTAAATTATACCCTTCCTCACTTCCATAAAGAAGAACAAATATCTCCTTCGAAAGACATGACAATCCCACTGCTGCTGGAATTGTTATTAGAAAAACCATTCTGAAAGCAAAACTTGTTTTCTGTCTTACTTCTTTTCTATTTTTTACAGCTACTGCTGCTGAAACTGCTGGAAGAACAGTTGCTCCAAGTGCAGTAATTATTATTAATGGAACATTTAACAGTGTTTTATATCTTCCTAATACTCCGTAAAGTTCCTGAGACTTCTCCATTGAAAATCCTGCATAAGCAAGTCTTGCATTTACATTTATCATATCAACAAGACTTCCAAAGTTCTGAAGTCCAGAACTTAAGGTTATTGGCAGACCATATTTTATTAACTTTCTAATTATTCTTTTAGATCTTATTTTCTTCTTTACCTGACTTCTGCATGCATCTTCTTCAAAATCTTCCCTTCTAAATGCAACTATAATATATCCTAGTGCAAGGAGAGCACCTACTGAAGTACCAATTGTTCCTCCAGCTGCACCATATGGAATACTTATTTTTATAAGCAGATAAGCACATAATAAACTTACTCCTATATTAATTATCTGCTCAACCACCTGTGAAACTGCAATTGCAGTCATACTGTTTCTACCTTGAAAATATCCTCTGTATGAAGACAATATAGTAGTAACAAATATACTTGGTGCAAGCATAAGAATACCATATGCAGCATCTGGGTTTTTTATTCCCTTCCCTATAAGAAAAGCACCTGCCATAAGACCTATGGAAATAATTCCGCTTATAAGAGCCAAAAGACTTCTTGAAATTCTAAGGGTACGTACAGCATCTTCTGGTCTTTCTCTTGCAGTATATTCTGCTACCACCTTTGCAATAGCAGGTTGAGTTCCCAGATTTGTTACTGCATACGCAAACAAAAAAACCTCATAACAATTTTGATATATTCCATAACCAGAGAGACCTATTATTCTCTGAAGCAGCGGAATATAAAAAACTGATATTATCTTTGTTATTATACCTGCTGCAGAAAGAATTAAAAATCCTCTGTTAGATGAGCTTTCTTTCATAATTTCCCTCCACTATTAAATAGAAACTTTAAACACATCATTCTTTATCTTCTTTAATAAAGGCGGAAGTTTAGCTGCTACTGTTTTATTTTTAAGATAATTTAATTTATCTTTTACATTTCTAAAATTAAGCTTATATGCATATAAATATTGATAATTTAAACCATACTTATTTTCAAAAAAGGAATTTAATTTTCTATCTCCATACTTATTATCTCCAATTATAGGACAGCCCATATATGAAAGGTGAGCTCTTATTTGATGACTTCTTCCTGTAATTAAATGAATTTCTAAAAAGGAATATGCCCCATTACTTTCTATGACCTTAACTTCTGTCATGATCTTTTTTGAGCCTTCTTTGAATTCATCATAAATCTTAGAAATATTAGTTTCCGGATTCTTTAATATATAAGCTTCATAACACCCATCTGAAATTTTCCCTTTAACAAGAGCATAATAATATTTTCTTATTTCATCTTCCCTTATGGCTTCATTTATGCATTTTAAACCATCAAAGCTTTTTCCGAATATAACCATACCAGATGTATTTCTATCTAGTCTGTTGCAGGCAGCTGGTGTAAAAGTAATTTCTTTTTTAGGATTATAAGCTCCCTTTTCTTCTAAATATGACAGAGCATAATCAGTTAAAGTTGGAACAGTGCTTTCATTGCTATCAGAATGCACTAATACTCCTGGCCATTTTTCAATTATTAAAAGATTATCATCTTCAAAACATATTTTTATATCCTTTGTATCCACCTTTTTATATTTGACTTTTCTATTTTGTTCCTGATTACTTACTATGTACTTTATTTCTACTATATCGCCTTCTTCAAGAAAGTATTTTTCACTCTGCTTTCTTCCATTAACCTTTATGTCTTTTTTACGCAGAGCTTTAAAAATTGCACTAAGGGGTACATCTTTTAAGAACTTTCTTAAAAATTTATCTAATCTTTGTCCTGCCTCATTTGGTCCAATTTCTATTCTCAAATATTATCACTCCATCTTTTTAATGCGTTTATCTTAACGATTATATTCTAAAACTCACTTTATTTCAATGTAAAACCACTTAATTATTTTTAGTTAAAAATCTGAATGCTGCTCCCGCCTGAATAGCTGCTCCTATTGTAAGACAGTCTTCATCAATATTAAATAAATCACTATGTGCAGGTTCATCTGTATGTTTTTCTTTGTTTCCAGAACCTAAAAAATAAAATGCTGCAGGTCTTTCATTTGCAAAATATGCAAAGCTTTCAACCCCCATCTTAGGTGCTTTCTGCTCTAATACATTTTCCTTTCCTATGGCTACTTCTGCACTTTCTACTACTATGTCAACACATGAATCATCATTGTAAAGACAAGGATAACTTTCCCTCACATTTACCTCTGCCTGTGCCCTTGAAACTTCAGCAATGCCTTTAGCTATTTCAGTAAGTCTTCTTACAGCAAATTCTCTATCTTCTTTTGTCATTGTTCTTATGGTTCCTTGAATTTCTGCTTCCTTAGGAATAATATTTTCTCCTCTGCCTGCATGTATCATTCCTACAGTAACTACTGCTGGATTAACAGGTGCAATTTCCCGACTTACTATTGTCTGAAGTGCGATTACAATGTGGCTTGCAATAACAACCGGATCAATGGTTGTATGTGGTGCCGCTCCATGACCTCCCTGGCCTGTTATTTTTATTTTATATGGATTAGATGCTGCATTAACAACTCCCTTTTTTATTTTTATTTTTCCACACTGAACTTCTTCATCAACATGCAGTCCAAAAACAGCATCAACACTTGGATTTTCCAAAACACCTTCCTTTATCATTTCTACAGCTCCGCCTGTTGTCTCTTCTGCTGGTTCAAAAAATAATTTAACAGTTCCTGAAAACTTATCTTTATTATTATTTAAAAGTTTTGCAGCTCCCATAAGCATTGCTGTATGTGAATCATGACCACAGGCATGCATTTTACCCTCATTTTGTGATTTATAGGAACATTGATTCATTTCTAATATAGGGAGAGCATCAATATCTCCTCTTAAGGCAACTACCTTTCCTTCTCCTTCCTTTTCACCTGTAATTATTCCACATACACCTGTTTTTGCAGTTTCTACATATTTTATACTATTTTCTTTTAAAAATTCTTTTATTATTTGGCTTGTTCTTACTTCTTCAAATCCCAATTCCGGATGCATATGAAAATCTCGTCTATATTTAATTAATTCTTCTTTTATTTCTTCTGCTTCTTGTCTAAAATCCATCATACTTTTTCCTCTCTTTCTATATTATGACCAAAATACCTTTATTACATCGCCATCTTTAATTGCAGATGTGTATGCAGATGTGTTTTGTCCATTTACTACAATATTTATACTGCCCTTTGGCACAGTTAAGTCAAAATCTATATAATTAAATATATCAACCAGCACATAGGAGTCCTTTTCAGCCATTTTTACTTCTTCATCATTAACTATAACAGTAATTCCTTCATGGTCTGCCACCATATTAACCAGATTAGTATCCTCTTTAGGAGTTTTTGCTGCAAGATTCTCTTCTAATGTTAATTCTTTTTCAGATTTTCCTTCTCCTTTATTATAAAAATCCACTTTTTCTGGTACTGTTTCAATTTCAGTATGGTTGTTCAGATTCTTATCTTCAGGTGATGATACATTTTCTTCTTCCCTGTCATCTTCTTTAAAAACAGTATCCATTAAATTTTCTTCCCTATAAACTATATTCTGACCTTCATGAAAAACATACTCATCTTCTACTGGTTCTTCATTTACAAATATCTTAACTTCTTTTTTAAGTACATACTTCTTAAAATCCCTTACTTTACATGGTAAAAATACTTCAACCGCATCACCATTTTTAATTATATACTCTATATTCTGCTCTTCTCCATTTACAAGTATAACAGGTATAATATTTAAGATTTCATCATTTACAAACAATGAAATGGAATTTATATCTTTAATATTATCTGCAAGCTTTGGCTGTGCATCATTACCATTTTGAGCATATTCTATTACAACCTTATCATTAGCACTTACTTCTGTTTCCAGTGTAGCTTCTATTTCATTTACTTTTATAACTGCGTTTTTACCATAATCTCCAAATACAATTCTCTTACAGCCATTATAGGTAAACCGTACACTTTTTCCATTCTTTGCCATGAATAAATTAGGATTAATTCCTGCCTGAAGAACAACATCCATAACTGTATGCTTATGTGAATTAAATAATGTAACAGGATCAGAATTCAATGTTACATCAATAAAATCATTTCCTAGAGTTCTCATAGCACTTAAAGCTATACCAAGAACAGTTACTCCAGCTGAACCAAGTAGACTGTTGTCACTTACACACTCAATAACAGCATTTCTGTCTTTGATACCAATTCTCTGTTCAGGCATATTTAAATCACCACTCATTTCCTTTATAAGCCCCGGCGTATGTGCTCCTCCTCCCACTAAGAAAACAGCACTGGGTGATTTATTTCCATTAAGTTCCACAATTTTTGTGCTTATTTCTGAAGAAAGTTTTTTTACCACACTTTCTATTGATTTTAATACAACTTCTGAAGATATATTATTTTCCAATCCCATAATATCAGTATAAGTTATTTCTGATTTTTCCAAGCACTGTCTCTTTATTTCCTCAGCTGTGTTAAAATCCACAAGAAATTCCTGAACTATAGCTTCTGTTATTTCATCTCCTGCAATGGGAACCATGCCATATGCACTTATGGTTTCTTTTGAACTTATTGCAATATCTGAAGTTCCTGCACCAATATCAACAAGAGCTATATTTAAAAGCCTTAATTTCTTAGGAATAGCTGCTTCCATTGCTGCTATTGGTTCTAAGGTAAGATTTATTACTCTAAGATTCACTTTGTTCATAACTGAATATAAAGAATCCACTACTGAACGTGGAAGAAATGTAGCAATAACCTCTACTTCTATTGATTCACCTTTTTGCCCCAGAAGATTAGCTATAAGATATTTATTCAAATAATAATTCTTTACTGAATACCCAACACAATAAAGCTTTCCTTGAGCAGTTTTATTTATTTCTTCTTCTGCATGCTTCACTGCACTAAGTTCTAGTGTTCTTATCATTTCCTTGTTGACTTCATCATCATTGTCACTTATATCAATCTCTGCTTTTGATTCAATTGTTCTTAAAAATCTTCCTGCTGCTGCAATTGATACTTCTGTAAGAGTAATCCCTATTTCTTCTTCTATTGCAGTTTTTACCTTATTAACAACCTGTGCAACTAAATTTACATCATGAATTTGTCCATCAATCATGGCTCTTTCTTCATGTTCTAAATATTTTTCACAAATAACCTGATATTTCTTTTCTTTCACTATTCCTACTGTTCCTATAATAGAACGAGTACCTATATCCAATGAAAAAATTATATCTTTTGCATTAAAATTATTATAGTCCATATATATCCCAACCTTTTTTATAAACCTTACTTTAAATTATATCTTATAAAATATTCACATACAATGACTTAGTTCCTTACTTTTTTGTTTTTAATTGACTAAGCTCTTACAAATTATTAAATTTTTATTATAATTTATAAAAATTCATTTTAAAATATATGTAATTATACTAAAATATAATCATAGGGTTATGGGAGGTGTTGAAAATGTTTACCATGATAACAAATATAGATTGGATTGATTTTATTGAAGATAATTCAAATGACATTTTAACCTTTGACTATTCTTCTTTAAAAAAAGATGTGCCTAGTGATTTAATAAAAGGTACCATAAATTTGCAGTGTTCATCTAAAATGCTTGAAAACGGACTTAAGTTTTTAACTCAATATAGAGATAAAATACTTTCTGCCCCTAATGAATACCAATTTATAAATGCTGGAATATGCTGTGATAGTGAATATGAATGTCTTTTTAGGCAGATAGATAATGTCTTAAAACGCAACCGTGTTATCAAACTTGTTAATACAGATACTTGGAAGCTTCTTATCATAGCTCATGATTATCTTGTTAATCAATACTGCATTACTCGAGAAAGAAACTGTCTTGAAATGCTTATAGCAGATAATCCAATGCTTGATAAAGACTGCATTATTGCACTCTATAACAATTTAAAAAACAGCTATGATATAAGAAAAAATAACATAACTCTAGAAGAAGCAATCAAAAATCACTTATACTAAATTTTATTTAAAAATAGGACAGTCCTTAAGGACTGTCCTATTTTTTCTTTCTGCTTTCCTTTTGAAGTACATAAATCATTTTAAGCTGTTCCTCTATAACATCCATAGAATCTTTTAATGTATCTATTCTTTTTGCCATTGCTGCTTCTGTTCCAGATATATCTGTTCCATTTTTTAATCTGTTTTCAATTTCTTCATAAGCCATAATAAAAATAGTATACTTAATTTTTTTGCCATTAATATTAAGCATAATTGATGTTATAACCGCTCCCAATAATATTGTTATGGCTAAAATCCATAAAACCAAGAATATAATATTGTCTTTTAATAAATTTAATAGAATGACTGACAGCAGACTGCATACAGCAACTACAAGTGTTATACCCATATATGAATTATTAATATCCCTAAGAAGCATATATCTTGCTTTTTCTTCCTGAATATACATGAGTTTCTCTTCTTTAGTCTGCATTGACAAAATTTTACTTTTTATATTATCCTTAACCTTCTTTAAAGCTTGGCTATAATACTCATTGCTTTTTAATGCATCAATTTTAATGTCCTCAATACTGTTCACAAATATCACCTTTCCTTGTAATAATTATATTACTATATTAACATTGTATCTATAAGAAAATCAATATAATCCTTCACATACTATTACAATAGCATTGCTGCAAAATACCAATTGTCCATTTGGTTTTCAATAAGATAAAGTCGTACCCATTCTAAATATTCCGAATCATGACCTACCTTCTTTTCAAAGGATTGTATACTCCATAAAATGTCATTTGCTGAAATATTATTTTTTAAAACCAACATACCTGTTATATAAAATTTTATAAATGCATATTTGAAAAGCAGCATTAAATAGTCATTATACATAATATTATTTTTAGAAAAGGGAAAGAAATTAATAAATATTTCATTAACAATATAATTTTCAAAAATATATGTATATTTATTAATTACATTTTCTTCACATTGTACATATGCATTAATATATTCATAAGGATTTTTCTGTGCTTTCTTAATTATTTTTTTCATATTGTTTTTAAAATATTTGCTTGAACTATAGGATAATAAGCCACAATATTTTGATTTATTTACCATCTTAATATAGAATTCTAACTGATTCCAATAATTTTTCTCTTTCCTTATAAATCTGTATTCTTTGTCTTGTATATTATATTTTTCTATAAACTTTGTTACATTTTCATAATCATAACAAATGTATTCTCTTGTCTCTTCCAAAAAATCTCCCAGCATTAATAATCTGCTGCTTAAATCAATATTTCTATTTTGAACAATATCTATACTTTTACTTCGTATTTCTTTAATAAATGCTCTGCTTTCATAAGTCCTTTTACATTCTTCTGTTTGGATTTCTTTTACAAAGAAATAGCTTCCTTTTAATTTTTCGCTACTCTCTTCAAACTTAATTCCCTCTTCTTTAAAAAGAACCAGCCTTGCTGCTTCTATACAAGAACAGTCCAGCCCTCTTTCATAAGTATTATCAAGCTTATTAATATATCTTGGATATAAATTACATACTGCACCTAAATATTCTTCTCCTAATGTTCCATGTATAAAGCACTTTTTTTCTCTGGTTAGAAATGGACATAAATAATTGAATTTTGGTCTTATTGCTGCATAATCAACCTGTTTAAAAGAACATTTTTTATTAATTTCAATATTAGTTAATATTTTTTTTCGAATCTTTTTATTTTTGATTTTTCCATATTTTTTATAAGTTTCCTCATCTAAAAATACCAGCCATCGTGAACAACAGTTTTCTTCACATTTGCTGTGAATACATTTAAACTTTTTGAAATAATCAGGCTGAATTATTTTTTCATTAATATCTAACATACTATTTTCCCTTTTCTTGTTAATAGTCCCTTAATGCATTTTTATAATATTTTACTGAGTCAGACTTAATATGTCCATTACTTTATAAACACAATTTCATATATTTTTTCTTTCAATGAGTTCATTATCCACAAGTACCTTAAGACTAAAACTTCTAACAATACCATCTTTAAATTTAATCTTTACTTTATCACCTTCAAGCTGTTCAATAACTCCATTTTCATAAATTTTATGCTTTACAGCACTGCCTTTTTCATATCCATAAGTATCTGGTGGCAGCAGATTAAACTTACCTTCTACAATAAATCTTGAAACATCTCTAAATGCTCCACGTCTGCTTCTTGGAGTAAACAAATAAAGTTCATCAATTGCTCTTGTTATTCCTACATAAAATAAACGCCTTTCCTCTTCCATATTTTCATTTGAAGAATGAGGAATTGTATCTTCTATGCAGTTCATTATATAGACATTTTTAAATTCCATGCCTTTTACACCATGTATAGTACTTAAAATCACTCCTTCACCTTGTTCTTTCTTTTTGCTTTCCTCAATATTTTTTTTAATTTCTTCAATATGCCTTAAAAATTCTGATATAGTTTTAAAGCCTTCTGCAGTCAGTTTAAACTCTTCTATTATATCTTCCAAATCCTCCAAGTTATAACCGAATTTTTGAGCATATTCCCTCAAGTAATCAATATATCCCAAATCCATAATTATATAAGCAATTGCACCACTTAGCGATGTTTTATTCAGATAATTAATATCCTTTCTAAAATCATCTATCTTCTTCTTTTGAAAAGGTGGTACATCGTCCTTATCTATTAAAATTTCAAAGGGAGTTTTATAAACTTTAAAATTTTTTATATATCCTATATTAGATTTTCCAATATATCTGAATGGTTTATTTATTATGCTCACAAAACTCTCTTTATCATAATTATTAATACTTAATTTTAAGTAGCTTATTATATCCCTGCATATAAAATGCTCAAAGAAATTGTATTCTCTATCAAGAATATTAAAAGGAATATGCTTTTTAGATAAAACATCAATAACTGCCATAGATTCTATATTAGTTCTGTAAAGCACTACATTACTTTCATATGAAATCCCTTTTTTCTTATTTTCTTCTATTATATTCACTATATTTTCGCATTGTATTTTTTCATTATAGCTGTTAAACCATTTTATAACTCCTTCATCTCTTTTAAAAGCTTCTATACATTTTTTATTTCTATTTATATTAAACCCAATTACCTGCTTTGAGCTTTCAACTATATTATGTCTGCTTCTATAATTTAAAGATAAATAATGTTTCTTTCCATCTTCAAATATTTCACCAAAGGAAACCATATATTCAGGTTTAGATCCTCTAAATGAATATATGCACTGATCTTCATCTCCTACAGCAAAAAGCGAATTTGTACTGTCTTTATTCATAAGTTTCAAAAACTCCAGCTGCATTTCATCACAGTCCTGAAATTCATCAACAAGAATATATTTAAAAAGTCTTCTATACCCATTTAACATTCTTTCATCATTTTTTAATATTCCAAGAACTTCTATACATAAATCATCAAAATCATATTTTCTATTTTCTTCTTTATATTTTTCATAAGCATTTAATATTTCTTCAAATATATTTTTAGAAAAAGATGGTCTATATTCATTTAATGGAATTCTTGCAGTTTTAAATAGGGATATATTATTTACAGCTTCCTTAATCTTTTCTTCACTTACATCATCAAAATGCTTCAAAAGCACATTATTGACTATTTTACGAACTATGCCTCCATCTATAATATCTATCTGTTTTCCACAGGCAGAAAGAATTTTATAAAACAATCCATGAAAGGTTCCAAAAAACGGTGCAGAAGTTGTATTAAAAGCTTTAAAATATCTCATTTTCATATTGACTGCTGCTGCTTTGGTAAATGTTATAACAATTATATTTTTATTTAGAATGTTTTTTTCCTTAACCAGATAATTTACTCTGTTTATTATTACAGTTGTTTTTCCAGAACCTGGTGCAGCTACAATAAGTGCATTTCTATCTTTCGTCTGTACTGCATTTTTTTGATATTTATCAAGATTATACCCCATTTTACACCTCTATTTTTTATTTTAACATATGTATATAATTTAAGTTATTGCCATAAAATAAAATTATAAACAAAGTTTCAAGAAGATTTTGTATACTTTTAACACCCCTTCTTTTGTACATATGTATTGTTTTTTAACTCAAAATCTATTGTAATGTACATAACATAGTTGTACAATAGTTTTATATTGAATCTTAAAATGATTATTCATTTTATATAGGGAGTTTTTTATGAATACTACAAAATTTAATGTTAAAAACGAAAGAAATTTAACCATGCTTGTTGACTTTTACGAATTAACAATGGGCAATGGTTATTTTAATGAAGGTTTAAAAGACAAAACAGCCTATTTTGATATGTTCTTCAGACGTGTACCAGATGGCGGTGGATACTGTATTATGGCTGGCGTTGATCAGCTTATTGAATATCTGAATAATCTTGTATTTACTGATGATGATATTGAATATTTAAAATCAAAAAGAATATTTTCAGAAGAATTTTTGAATTATTTAAGAAACTTCAAATTTCAATGCGATGTATGGGCTGTTCCTGAAGGCAATCCAGTTTTTCCAAACGAACCTTTAATAACAGTAAGAGGACCAGTTATTCAGGCTCAATTTGTTGAAACAATGGTTCTGCTTTCAATAAATCATCAGACATTAATTGCCACTAAGGCAAATAGAATATGCCGTGCTGCTGAAGGACGTCCTGTTATGGAATTTGGTTCAAGACGTGCTCAAGGCTATGATGGTGCCATTTATGGTGCAAGAGCAGCTATTATTGGAGGCTGTTCTTCAACTGCATGTACTATTTCTGATAGAATGTTTAATATACCAGCAGTTGGAACAATGGCTCACAGCTGGGTTCAGCTATTTGATACTGAATATGATGCCTTTAAAGCATGGTGTGAAATTTATCCAGATGATGCCGTACTTCTAATAGATACTTATAATGTAATAAAGTCAGGTATTCCAAATGCAATAAAAGCCTTTAATGAAGTTTTAAAACCATTGGGAAAAAGACCAAAAGGAGTAAGAATAGACTCTGGTGATATTACATATCTTACAAAGAAAACCCGTGAAATGCTAGATGAAGCAGGATATGAAGACTGTAAAATTGTAATTTCCAATTCTCTTGATGAACATATAATAAAAGATGTATTAGATCAGGGAGCATGTATTGATTCTCTTGGTGTTGGAGAAAGACTTATAACAGCTAAATCAGAACCAGTATTTGGCGGCGTATATAAACTTGTGGCTCTTGATGGAGAAAATGGCACAGTTATTCCCAAAATTAAAATCAGTGAAAATGATGAAAAAATCACTAATCCTGGATTTAAAAAAATCCTAAGGATTTATGATAAAAAAACTGATAAAGCTTTAGCAGATTTGATTGCTTTAAGAGATGAAAAAATAGATACAGATAAACCTTTAACTCTATTTAATCCTATCTATACTTGGAAAAGGAAAACATTTAAAAACTACTATATTGAAGATTTACAAAAACAAATTTTTGAAAAGGGAAAATGTGTTTACCAATCACCTAGTGTATTAGAAATAAGAGAATTCTCAAAAAAGCAAACTGAAAGATTATGGCCAGAAGTATTAAGATTTGAAAATCCTCATACTTACTATATTGATTTATCTCATAATTTATGGACATTAAAGCAAACATTACTTCATAAGTACACTGATACTTTTGAAGAAGAATAGAAAAAGGGGCTAATTTTATACAGCCCCTTTTATTAATAAGTTGAAACATTCATAAAAGAATATTCTTCTTTCATTAATGCCTGCAAATCAATATTCATACCATCATCAGTTGAGCATTCACAAAACACACATCTATCATCATCACCACATGATTCTGTATTAAGCATTGGACACTCTTTATCACATTCAACCTTCCTTCTCTTAGTTGACCAAAATGGACACTTACTCATACTCCCACCCTTTTCTTATTTCTACCATTTTTATATGACTCATTATATTACATCATTAATAAATTGTAAAGTAAAATGATATAATAATATAAACAAACCTTTTCCTATTGCAAAATTATCACATAAATCAACATTTTTCTTTTTATATATACATTTTTTCAATGACTAATTAATAATAATTATTTATTAATATTGTTAATTGTTTAGATTGACTAATACTTATTTTGTATATTATAATTTTTATATAACATAAAGGATGAGAGGTAATGTATTATGGAAAAGAGTATAGTTTCTACATTTAAATCAAAAAAATTAAAACTTACCCCACAAAGACTCGCTGTATATAACTATCTTATAAATACCAAAATACATCCTTCAGCAGAAACAATATATGCAGCCATACATGAACAGTATCCAACCATGAGCTTAGCTACTGTTTATAAAGCACTAAAGACATTATCCAGCGTAAATCTTATTCAAGAAATTAATGTTGGTGAAGGAAATTTCCGTTATGACGGAAATGTAACACCCCACCCACATATCCAATGTTTAAAATGTGGTAAAGTAGATGATATATTTAATATTTCCTTAGATAACATTACTAAAGAAGCTAAGGAAAATTCAAATTATTTAATAATTTCTAACCAAATCTATTTTTATGGTTACTGTTCTAGATGCAAATAATTCTTCTGCAATATTTTAATATTGCAGTTTTTTTATTCTACTATCTATTAATGTAATCATATATTAAATAGAGGTGATACATAATGAAATTATTAATAATAAAAAAATCCATCCTATATAAATTTATATTTGTTAGTTTTATCCTATTATTATTCTTTATTATCTTTCTATTGTCAAAAAAAAATTTTGAATCTTTCCAAACTTTCTTTTCTAATACATGTGATATGTCCCAATATGATTTTGATGGTGATGGCAGACATGATGAATTACAAATCATAAATGGGCAAAATAAAATAGATTTTAGAATTAAATGTTCCAACGAAGACTATCATCTTTCTCATTATACAGATGATAAAATATTATTCACTTCAAATTACAATTTGGAACCCTTTCTTTTTATTAATGATATTTCCAGAGATAAAATTCCTGAAATCATATTAACAGGAAGTAAAAAAAATATAAATACATCATATTTATTCTGCTTTTCTGATTCAAAACCTTTAATAATGGAAATACACCAAAAAAATATAGTAGGAATTCTAAATAGCAGAAATAGCAAGACACCACAATTGTTTTTTTTAGATTCAAAATATGGCATAAGCTCACAACAAAGTATTATGCTTATTAACAATGAAATCATAGATGTTTCTGAACCTTCTAATTCAATTCCATCTTTAAATACCATAATACATTTTATTAATATTATTGAACTGCCTTATGTTATGGATGAATTACCAGATATTTTTACAGAAAACATTGCTAGTTCAGATTTATCTCTTCTCTGGAATCTTGATAAGGATAATATGTCTTACTCTTTTCAAAATGCATTTTTCTATGATTATGCATGGGATAATTATAACAACCCCAAAAATATTAAATGCCGCTTATCTTTTAATAAATCTTCTTTAAAAAGCGAAAATACTATTAATGAAGAAAAAATTATGCAGATAAATCTTATAAAATATGAACAAACTTATAAAATAGAATCTATAAATATTAAATAAAAAATATTTATAACCATATATTGTTATGAAATTATTTTTTATATGTTTAAAATTTATATAAATGCATATTTTAAATTTAATTTTTATAATATAAATAAGGCCGCAATATTTTGCGGCCTAAAGGGGGATGGGGGGTTGCTTAATTAAATTTTTATTTAATTAGAGCATGTAAGGAGAAGTTATCTCCACTACATTATTATTATTAACATTTTTTGATTTTATATACATATAAAATTATTTTATCTTATATTTTTCCTTCACAATATGCTTTTATTATTCTTTCTATAAATTCTCTTTTCTCTGGATGTATATAAATCTGAAGTTGTTTTAAAAAAATCAAGTTTTCATCATTATCTTCTAATTTTTTTTCTTTCCTTTTATCAACTTTCTTTTTACCAGCTTCCTTCTTATTTAAATCTATTGTTAAATCTAAATCATCTATGTCATGCTTTAAATCTTCATTCTGAACCATTGTATCTGTTGCTGTATCAATGTTATTACTACTCATATTGTTAAAATTATTCATATTATTCAAATTAATGCCTGCCATATTGGCTAAACCTTCTAAGTTTCCTAAATTAAATCCATTTGTATTCATTGACGATAACATATTTCCTATACTGCTTATATCTATATTCCCGCCAAGAAGACTCATAAGCTGAAAAGGATCTATTCCAAAAGGATTATTATTAGGTATATTAACATTATTTGACATATTATTAGAAACCGAGCCATGATTCTTACGCCTATGTTTAGCCATATTCTCCTCCCATTAATAACTTACCTCATATGTATTAATATATGCTTTAAACTATAAATATGTTATTATAATTTTTTTTTGGAGGACATAGTCCTCCATCTATCATCCTATCCGCAGCAGCTATTTGAATTGTTATTTCCCATATTAAAGAAACATCCACCAAATAGTATAAATAATAATATAATTAAATAGGATGATGAACAATTTAACAAGCCCGAACCACAAGCTATCAGCAAGAAGATTATAGGTGCTACACCACAGCCATTTAATAATCCGCTATTATAGTTATTATTATTGTTGCAGCAGCAGCAAGGTTCACAACAAGTGCAGGCATTTTCACAACAACATTTATTCTTCTTTTTAGACATAATTATCTCTCCTTCCTAAAAGTTAAGAATATTAATAAGCAAAATTAGCTGCATTAGCTAATCCATTGGCATATTGTCCATAACCACCATTAAATCCACCACAGCCACATCCGCCAAAGCCTCCGAAGCCGCCTCCATTCCATCCATTACATAAGAATAGAATTACTAATAAGAATAGATAAGCACTACAATTTCCTAAGAAACCATTACCCCACCATGATCCATTTCTATTGTTGTTATTGTTGCAGCAACAGTTATTTTTAC
The DNA here is from genome assembly GCA_964588775.1 of uncultured Clostridium sp. Lineage (GTDB taxonomy): Bacteria > Bacillota > Clostridia > Clostridiales > Clostridiaceae > Clostridium. The sequence goes on along the minus strand of CAZPRO010000015.1, from coordinate 17,106 downwards.
AACAGTTATTTTTGCAACAGCAGTTGTTTTTGCAGCAACAGTTATTATTATTGTTATTATTTCCACCTAAAAATCCATTTCCACATCCACAATAAAATAGAATTAATAAAATCCATATCCATGCATTTAATCCACATCCACCACCAAAAATAGCTGGAGAAATTCCTGCATTATTATTACAACAGCAATTATTACTATTTCCTGTATTGCTACAATCACTTCCAGAGTTTTCATTTCCAATATCGTCACATGAATTTAAGCCATTAAGGATATCTGTCATCTCCATAGTTATTCCTCCTTGGAAAAATTTTATATTTATACTATATACTATTCCATCCTTCCTTTTTTGACACATTTTTTTTATAAAGGCACTATAATTTTGCAATAAATAAAATCTACAAAAATCCACTTTACATACTATATGTCTCTGCTAATTTCAAAAGTTATTCACAAATTTTCTGCCAGTATAATTTCCTAAAGAAAAACAAAAAATGTACAACATACAGCAAAAATCCGGCATAGAAAAGTTTTTTCAACCTTCCTTTTAAAGTTTTTACTATAAATTGTACATTTCTATTTAATTAATTTATTTATCTATTCTTGTTTTGTGTACTTTGCAAATATATTGTCTATTAATTCATCTGTATTTTTTTTATTAAGAGATGAATAAAAATACAATTCATCTTCATCACTTATTTTTAATGTATCTCGAATTATTTTTTCATTCTTCTTAAATTCAGAATTCTTTAACTTATCACTTTTGGTTGCAATGATTACTGTATCATATCCAAAATGCTTAATCCAATTATACATCATTATATCATCACTTGTAGGTTTATGTCTTGAATCTACTAATAGCACTATTCTTTTTAATACATCCCTGCCTGTTAAATAAGTTTCAATTACTTTTCCCCATGATTCTTTTTCGCTTTTAGATACTTTAGCATACCCATAGCCTGGCAAATCAACAAGATAAAAATCGTCATTTATAAGAAAAAAATTAACCAATCTTGTTTTTCCTGGCGTCTGACTTACCTTTGCTAACTTCTTTCTGTTTGTCAATGCATTTATAATTGAGCTCTTTCCAACATTTGAACGACCAACAAAAGCAATTTCATTTCTATTATCATTGGGATATTGATTTCTTTTTACTGCTGATGTAATAAATTCTGATTTTTTAATTTTCATTAATATCCACTCCAACTAAAGCATTCTTCAATACGTCATTAACTTCCTTTGCAGAAATAATATGTAGATTATTTCTTACTGAGTCAGGTATTTTTTCAATATCTTTTTCATTTTCTTTTGGAATTATTATTGTATCAAGGCCTGCACGATATGCTGCAAGAGATTTTTCCTTTAATCCACCAATAGGCAAAACTCTGCCTGTTAAAGTAACTTCACCAGTCATTGCAACATTATGTCTAACTTTTTTTCCTGATAATGCAGATACTAATGCTGTTACCATAGTAACACCTGCAGATGGACCATCTTTAGGAACAGCACCTTCTGGTGCATGAATATGAACATCTTTTTCCTTATAAAATGAATCTTTTATTCCAAATTTTGATGCATTAGCACGTACATAACTGTATGCGGTTTTGGCTGATTCAACCATAACATCACCTAATTTACCAGTAAGCTCTAATTTTCCATTTCCACTCATAACCATTGCTTCAACTGATAATGTATCTCCACCATATGCTGTCCATGCCATTCCATTAACTACTCCAATTTTATCAATTTTATCAGCTTTATCAAAGTCAAATATGCGCTGACCTAAAAGTTCAGTTACTTTCTTTTTGGTTATTGATATCTTTTCTTTATTTTCCTTCAACATTTCTGCTAATGCTTTTCTTACAAGAGATGTAAGCTTTCTTTCTAATCCACGCACACCTGATTCTCTAGTATAGCCTTCAATTACTTCTCTTATTGCTGCATCTTTTATATCTATTACTTTACTATCAATATCTAAATCGCCAAAAATCTTTTTAATTAGATGCTTCTTGGCAATATTAAATTTTTCTTCATATGTATATCCACTAACTTCAATTACTTCCATTCTATCTAACAAAGGTCTTGGAATAGTATCTAAAGTATTTGCTGTTGCTATAAACATTGCTTTTGACAAATTAATAGGCACTTCCATATACGTATCTCTAAAATCTTTATTCTGCTCATTATCAAGTATTTCTAATAAAGCATCAGAAGGATCACCTTTATAATCTGAATTTATTTTATCAATTTCATCAAAAAGTATTAATGGATTCATACTTTTTGCTTCTTTCAAAGAATACACAATTCTACCAGGAATAGCTCCAACATATGTTTTTCTATGCCCCCGTATTTCTGCCTCATCACGCATTCCACCTAAAGAAATTCTTGTATAATTTCTATTTATGGCTTTTGCTATAGACCTTGCAATTGATGTTTTACCTACTCCAGGAGGACCTACCAAGCAAAGAATAGGACCCTTTTGGGACTTACTAAATGCTTTAACTGCCAAATATTCAATAACTCTGTCTTTTACATCATCCAATCCATAATGCTCACTATCTAATACTTTTCGCACCTTTTTTATATCTATTGCTTCTTTAGTATATTTTCCCCATGGAATATCAAAAAACCAGTCTAAATAGGTTCTTATAACATTAGCTTCAGAAGATGACGAACTCATAGTTTTCAACCTTGATACTTCATGTAACATCTTTTCTTTAATTTCTTTAGAAACATTTAATTTTTCTATTTTTTTGTTATAATTCTCTATTTCATCAATTTCTTCAGGATCATCACCTAATTCTTCAGCAATGGCTTTCATTTGCTCCCTTAAATAGTATTCTTTTTGTTCTTTAGTTACTTTGCTTTTTACCTTTCCTTCAAGTTTATTTTGAATAGATGCAATTGATATTTCAATTTTTAATCTATTCATCACTTTTTCTATTCTAACTGCAACATCCATACATTCAAGAATTTCCTGTTTTAATTTTTCATCTGTAATGGCATATGCACAAATCATATCTATAAATTCAATTGGTTTTTCCAATGGATCAATGGAACTTATAGGTTCAAAATATGATTCATTTGTTAATTTTACAAGTTTTAAGAATTCTTTTTTTAGAAGCTTTATATATGCTTCAAGTTCAGTTTCATCAATAGGATTATCTATAAAATCCTCTAATGAAACTTTAAAATATTCTTCTTCATCTATATATTCAATAATCTTAGCCTTTTTTATACCTTCTACAAGAACTCTTATAGAATTATCACTCATCTTTAAAATTTGTTTTATCTTGCAAATAGTACCAACAGAGTAAATTTCATCTTTGTTAGGTTCCTCAACTGCTGAATCCTTTTGTGCTGCAAGAAAAACTTCCTGATTCTCTAACATAGCTTCTTCAACAGCAGCAACAGATTTTGTTCTGCCAACATCAAAGTGTACTACTACATTAGGAAAAATAGTCAATCCTCTTAATGGAATCAACGGAATTGTATATATACTCTCCATAGTACCTTCCCCCATTCATACTTTCCTTAATTTATTTAGACTTAATTAGTATACACATAATTATAACTTTTTTCAAGAAAACAATAATATGCTAATTTTTTTTGCATATAGTTAGTATTTTCTTATACCTAGAGGGCTAGTTTTTTTAACTAACCCTCTATATTCATTTTACTACATTTATTTTAATTCTCCAAATTATTATTTCCTTCAGCACTTAAAATACCTTTGTTTGTGGTATTTTTTTCTTTTTCTAAAGAATTATCTATAACTTCTTTAAATTTATTCACATAAATAATTTCAATATCATCAAAAGCCTCAAGGGATTCATCATAATTATCAGAAGGTATAATTACTTTTTTAGCACCAGCTTTTATTGCAGCATTAATTTTTGCTTTTACTCCTCCAATTGCTTTCACATTACCAAGAATACTTATTTCACCTGTCATTGCTACAAATCTATCTATTCTTACCTTCATTATAGCACTATAAACTGCAGTTGCAATAGTTATTCCAGCTGACGGACCATCAACTGGTATTCCTCCAGATATATTAATATGTATATCATATTTCTCTGTATTAAGATTAAATAAATTATCCAGTACAGTTAAAACATTTTGTACTGATGAGTATGCTGTACTTTTCATTTTAATTTTTTTATTATTATTTGTTATTTCTTCTTCTTCAACTATGCCTGTTATCTTTAATTCTCCCCTGCGATTATGTACCCTTTTAGCACTTGCTTCAAGAGGCATAAGAATACCAATATTAGCTCCATATACAGCAAGCCCATTAACAAATCCAACTTTAGAAACTGAAGCTATTTTGTTTTCAACAATTCTATTATATTGACCATTTTCTAAAACCCATTTTATATCATTAAGTTTTATATGTTTTCTTTCTTCATTTATGGCAATTCCTGATGCAAGCTGAATTAAGTTTATAACTTCACGCCCATTAGTACAATATCGACTTACTTCTTTTACAGCAGCCTCTTCTATGCTTAATCCTACTTTTTTAACGCAGTTTTGGGCTATGACTTCAATTTCTTCTGGCATTAGTGCTCTAAAGAAAATTTCCACACACCTTGATCGTATTGCTGGTACTATTTCTTCTGGTGAACGTGTTGTTGCACCTATTAATCTAAAATCAGCTGGAAGACCATTTTCAAATATATCCTTAATATACTGAGGTGTTCTACAATCATCACCATTATAATAAGCACTATCCAAAAATACTTTTCTATCCTCTAAAACTTTTAATAATTTATTCAATTCTATTGGGTGAAGCTCCCCAATTTCATCTAAAAACAATACTCCTCCATGAGCCTTGCTTACTGCTCCTGGTTTAGGTTGTGGAACTCCTGCTATACCAAGAGAACCAGCTCCTTGATAAATGGGATCATGAACTGAGCCTATCAAAGGATCTGCAATACCCCTTTCATCAAATCGTAATGTGGTTGCATCCAATTCAATAAATTTAGAATGTGCATTAAAGGGAGATATTGAACTCTTTTTAGCATATTCTAGTACAAGGCGTGCTGCTGCAGTCTTACCAACCCCTGGCGGTCCATATATTATTACATGTTGTGGATTAGGTCCGCATAAAGCAGCTTTTAATGCTTTAATTCCTTTCTCCTGACCAATTATTTCTTCAAAATCTATAGGTCTGCTTTTTTCAGTAAGAGGTTCACTTAATTTTATTTTTCTCATCTTATTCAGAGCTTCAAGTTCTTTATGACAACTACCTATGTATACACTGCTCTTATTCATCTTAGGTACTGACTTTTCATTACTTTTACTATTTGCAATTACACATATCATTATTACAATCAAAACAAATTGAAAAATCAAAATAAATTCACTCATATTTTAAATATAAAACTACATCTTTGTAGTTTTATTCCTCCTTTTGCAATTATTTAATTGTATTATGTGTAATTTTTTCTATAAATATTCTATTATTTTACTATTAAATTTTCTAAATATAAATATGTTAAACAAATACAAAACAACCTGAAAAGCTTCAGGTTGTTTCTATAAATTTATGCTGTTTCAATTGTCTTTTTAGTTCTTTGCTTTATAAGAGCAGGTCTTACTTCACCTTCTTTAAGTCTTTCTACAACGGGTTCCTTTTTATCCTTAATGGTTTCTTTTTCAATAGTTACCTTTGTTATTGTCTTATCAGAAGGAATATCATACATTATTTCGTTCATTACATCTTCTATAATAGCTCTAAGACCTCTTGCTCCAGTTTCTCTTGCAATTGCTTCATCAGCTATTGCATTTAATGATTCTTCACTAAATTCAAGCTTTACATCATCAAGTTCAAACAGCTTCTTATATTGTTTAACAAGGGCATTTTTAGGTTTTGTTAATATTTCAATTAGTGCTTCTCTATCTAAGGACTCTAATGTTACCAAGATAGGAAGTCTTCCTACAAATTCAGGAATAAGTCCAAATTTCAACAAATCAGCTGGCATTATTTCTTTCAAAATACTTCCAATATCTTTTTCCTGCTTAGACTGAATTTCTGCACCAAATCCCATAGAACTCTTTCTTGTTCTATTTCCAATTATTTTATCAATACCATCAAAGGCTCCACCACAAATAAATAATATGTTTGAAGTATTTATCTGAATAAATTCCTGATGAGGATGCTTTCTTCCTCCTTGTGGTGGAACAGAAGCAACTGTACCTTCAAGAATTTTTAATAATGCCTGCTGAACACCTTCACCAGATACATCTCTAGTTATTGATGGATTTTCTGATTTTCTTGCAATCTTATCAATTTCATCAATATAAATAATTCCTCTTTCTGCCTTTTCAACATCATAATCTGCATTTTGAATTAATTTTAAAAGAATATTTTCAACATCTTCTCCAACATATCCTGCTTCTGTTAATGTTGTAGCATCTGCAATAGCAAAAGGAACATTTAAAAATCTAGCCAGAGTTTGAGCTAATAATGTTTTTCCACTTCCTGTAGGTCCAAGCAAAAGAATATTACTTTTTGATAATTCAACATCATTCTCAGATGTTGTTGAATTTATTCTTTTATAATGATTATAAACAGCAACAGCCAATGACTTCTTAGCTCTTTCCTGACCAACTACATATGAATCAAGATATTCCTTAATTTCTGCTGGCTTTGGAAGACTTTTAGGATCAAAATCTGTTGTTTCTTGAAATTCATCTGCTATAATTTCAGAACATAAATCTATACATTCATCACAGATATACACACCAGGACCTGCAATTAGTCTCTTTACTTGCTCTTGAGTTTTACCACAAAATGAGCATTTTAATTGTTTCTTTTCTTCATATTTTGCCATGACTTCACCTCGCTTATTCACATGGAATATTAGTCTTCTTTATTTTCTACCTTATGTTTTTTAATAACTTCATCAACTAAACCATACTCTTTAGCTTCATTAGCACTCATAAAATTATCTCTTTCCACATCAGCAGCTATAACTTCTAATGGTTTGCCAGTATTTTCACTATATATTTTATTTAATTTTTCTTTCATTTTTAAAATTCTCTTAGCATGAATTTCAAAATCAGTAGCCTGACCTTGGAATCCTCCAAGAGGCTGATGAATCATAACTTCTGAATTTGGAAGAGCATATCTTTTTCCTTTAGCTCCACACATTAGTAAAAATGATGCCATTGATGCTGCCATTCCAATACATATAGTGCTTACATCACATTTAATATATTCCATTGTATCATATATTGCCATACCAGCAGTTATAGAACCACCTGGACTATTTATATAAAGATAAATATCTTTATCAGGATCTTCACTTTCTAAAAATATTAATTGTGCTACAATTAAATTAGCCACATCATCATTTATTTCACCACTTAGCATAATTATTCTATCTTTTAATAATCTTGAAAATATATCATATGAACGTTCACCTCTACTGGTTTGTTCAACGACCATTGGTACTAAACTCATTTAAATCCTCCTTTTCTCATTTAATATTATAACTTCACACTGTACTTATAATTATATATATTTTTTTTACATTTGTTAATTGTTATTGAAATAATTGCCAGAATTTTTTTCTGGCAATTATTTCATTTAACTTAATATATAATTTTAAACCTTATTTATACTATTTGCAAGCTTCTTTTATAAATTTCAATGTATTTTCTATAACTATTTCTTGTTCAAGAATAGGTTTTTGTGCTTTAACTAACATTTCAGCCATTTTTTCTGGATCCTTTTGTCCATACATTTTAGCTAATTCTAAAGCTCTTTCATTTATTTGATCATCTGTAGCTTTTATATCTTCAGCTTTAGCAACTGCTTCAAGAACTAAATCTGCTTTAACTTTTCTTTCAGCATTTTCTTTCATGAACTCTCTCATATTTTCTATTGTATTTCCTGTGTACTGCATATACTGCTCAAGATTTAAACCTTGATATTTTAATCTTCCTTCTAAATCTCTTAACATTGCATCAATTTCTTTTGAAATCATTACTTCTGGAACATCCATTGTTGCATTTTCAATAACAGCTGTAATCACATTTTCTTCAAATTCTCTTTCAGCTTTTTCTTCATTACTCTTAATTAAAGTATCTTTTAAATTCTTCTTTAATTCATCTAAACTTTCAACTGCTGCCACATCTTTAGCAAACTCATCATCTAATTCAGGTAATTCCTTTACTTTTATTTCTTTAACTTCAACTTCAAATTTTGCTGCTTTTCCATTTAAATCATCTTTTCCATAGTCTTCTGGGAACTTAACATTAACGTCCTTTTTATCTCCCACTTTTAAACCAATTAATTGTTCTTCAAAATTGTCTATGAAAGTACCTGAACCAATTTCTAATGAATAATCTTTACCTTCTCCACCTTCAAATGCAGTATCATCTACATAACCTTTAAAGTCAATAACAGCTATATCTCCTTTTTCAACTGCACTTCCTTCTTCTTTAACTTCAACTCTTGCATTCTTAGCTCTCATATCTTGAATTTGCTTTTCAACTTCACTGTCTTCAACTGTATACTCAGGTTTTTTTACATCTAATTCTTTATATTGTCCTAATTCTACTTCAGGATAAGTAACCACTTCTGCAGTATAAACAAAATCTTTTCCTTCTCCAATTTCTTTTACATCTATCTTTGGATAATCAACTGGTCTTATTTTTTCATCTGTTATAGCTTTTCCATATGATTCATCAATTGAAAAATTAATAGCATCTTCATATAAAGCTTCTACTCCATAAAATTTCTTTACCATAGACATTGGTACTTTACCTTTTCTGAATCCAGGAATGGAAAACTTGTTTTTATTCTTATTATATGCTTTCTTTAAAGCAGCATCAAAGTCTGCTGCATCTACAGTTATTTCTAATTTTACTAAATTTTTTTCTATTTTCTCCATATTAGCTTTCATTTTTATTCTTTCCTCCTAAATTTGTATATATCTTATAATATAACTAAGTCATTATACCATAAACATGTAATTTTTATCAAATATTTAATAAAAATCATATATAAAAATGATTTTTATTAATTTGTATAATTTCCATCAGCATCTATCATATAAGTTACACCATCTATTACTGTGCTTATTTTTTCTCCATCACTTTTATTTAGTGTAACACTGCTTCCATGTATACTCCATAATACACTATCAGTCCCATCGCTTATATTGGTAATCCATAAATATTGATCCAATGGATCTGTTCCAAAATAGGGTCTGTTAGTTATAAATATTACTTTATCTTCATCTATAAATTTTGCATATCTGTTCCATATATATTGTGGATTAGCCGCCATTACATCTGTTCTTAAAAATGCAGTTCCCTGAGAAGATATATAAGTATCTTTTGAAATATCCTTACTTGTTCCATCAATATTATATACAGTCATAACACCATTTGTATCACATATTACTATTTTGCTCTTTGATGGGCTTATATCATAATCCACACTCTCATCAAGACCTATCACTTCTGTAAACTGAGTTATGCTATTTTCTATTTTATACTTTGCCTTTGCTACAGTTCCACTACTTAAAACTATATCAATTGTACTCTCTTTTGGTTCTTCAGTATTTACTGGTTCAATTTCTGCCTTTTCATTTTCTTCAACTGCTTCCTTCTCATTGTTAACTGGATTCTCATTTTCTATATCACTTTCAACCCATGCCTGAAGGTTTTGTTTAATTTTCGAAAAATTTATAGGATTATGAATAAGTTCAGCACCTGCTAATACAACTGTCAATATGATAATTAAAGATAGAATTGTTATATTTCTTCTTCTTTTTTTCATCTTTTTTTCATATTTACTACTAAAAATACTTGGCTTACCCAAAAATATTAACCTCACAATCTATTTTATAATCAAACATAATTATTATATCTTATTGCAAAACTAAAATCCATACAAAATATATTTTTTTACTAATTGCAAAACTATTTTTCATTCTTTTTTCTACAATCTATACATTTTTCTTTGGTGCATTTGCAATTACTACATCCTCCACATTTAATTAAGCCTTCTCTTTTTAATTCTTCATAAGAAATGTTACATATATTTATATCATAATCTTCATAATCTACTGTATCTTTTAGTAATTCTTCTTTTTTTATTTCTATCATGTTTTATTCCTCTATTATTTTTAATATAATTTGTGATAATAATTTTCACACACAACTATAGTATAAACAAAATATGTAGTGAAATACTATATCTATAAAAATAAAAAAATCATTTTCTTAGAAATGAACTTCTAAAAAAATGATTTTTTCATTTTTTCTATATTTATATTACCACAAAACAGCAAAAATTTCAAGTCTAGTACTTATTTTAGCTTAGGTGTATTAAATATATAGAGGTGATTTTATATGAATAATAAAAGTATGACTGCACTAGTTAGTGCATTTTCAAGAGCATATCATTTTAAAAATAATACTGTTAGGATTTTCAATGACAGTATTGCGTCTTCCCTTATTTCAGATGAAGAATATAATATGATATCTCATAATATGTCCAAAGGGATTAATTTTTTTAAACCTGATTTTTCTGGATCTCAAGAACAAGCATTGCGATATGTTGTAGACAACTATCTTTCTCCAAGCCCTTTAGGCAGAGCAGCTTTTTGCGAAGATTTATTTAATTCATACATTTCTTACAAAGACATTCAGTATTTAATTTTTGCTGCCGGCTATGACACATCTGCTTACAAACAATTAAAAAACTCAAATAATATTCAATTTTTTGAAATCGATCATCCATTAACCGCTTTAGATAAAAAGCAAAGATTAGAAAAATCTAATATTAAAATTCCAAATAATACTCATTATATTGAAGCTGACTTTACACAAAATAACTGGTTTTTATCTTTAACTACTAATAATTTTTTTGATAAATCAAAGATTTCTTTCTGCAGTTTATTAGGATTATCCTATTATCTTTCAGTTGATTCTTTTAAAAATATGCTTTCTTCAATAAATTCAATAATTTCTAAAAAATCATTAATTATTTTTGATTATCCAGATGAAAACTCTTACACTGAACATGCTGGAGAACGTGCAAAAAAACAATCCATGCTTGCAAAAGGTGCAGATGAATCAATGCTTGCAAGTTATTCTTTTAAAGATATGACAAATATACTTTCAGAATGTGGTTTTTCTATTTATAAACATCTTACTCCAACTGAAATAACAGACAAATATTTTTCAGAGTACAATAAACATAATCCACTTCATCCTATGAGTGCTTTTGATAATGTAAACTATTGTGCAGCCATAAAGGAATAATTTCCATAAAAAATGATGTATATGCTTTTTTCACATATACATCATTTTCCTAAAGATTTTTTATGAATATCTGTTCTATACTTCCCTTAATTTCTTTCTCATCAATCTTTATAAATCCATACTTTTCATATAATCCAATTTCGCCACTAATAATATATACTTTATTAAAGCCAATGCTTTTTACATATTCACTGGCATATTTAATTATTTTTTCACTTAAATATTGTCCTCTATAAGATTCATCAATAAATAAATATCCTATATATGGAGTATATTCAAGCTCCTTAATACTATCTTTTTCTGTGACTGTACAAAAAGCTGCTATATTATTATTGTAAGTAACTACAATTATTCTTTCCCAGTTTTTAAACAGCTTATTTTTCATTTTTTCTGCAAGAGATTTTCCTGCTCTCCATGAACATTTTTGTGCAAAACTAATTACTTTATCCCATAATTCATCTTTATCTGTTATGGTTTTAAAAATATACTCTGTTTCAGTACACATGTTACTTCTACACATTAGTTATTTCTTTTCTCTCACCTTTAAAATTATTAATTTTAGCTCTTCTTTTACCTAATTCTGCTTTTATGTCATCCATAGGCACATTAAGTTCTGCCATTAAAACTAATACATGATATGCTAAATCACATATTTCACCTACAATCTCTTCTTTGTTGTCATTTTTACTTGCAATAATAACTTCTGTACATTCTTCTCCAACTTTTTTTAATATTTTATCAATACCCTTATCAAATAAATATTTTGTATAAGATCCTTCTTCTCCATTTTTCTTTCTATCTAATACAACTTCATATAAAGCATCCAAATTTTCCTTATCCATTTTCATTCCTCCACTACTATTATAAATCTCTATAAAAACAGGATTTATTTCCTGTATGACATGCTGCCCCTGTCTGCTCAACTAAAACAAGTATTGTATCATTATCACAGTCAATTTTTATTTCTTTTATATATTGAAAATGACCTGATGTTGCACCTTTGTTCCAAAGTTCATTTCTGCTTCTGCTGTAAAACCATGTTGTGTCACCCTCTAAGGTCTTTTTTAAACTTTCTTTGTTCATATAAGCAAGCATAAGAACTTCTTTTGTGTTATAATCTTGAACTATTGCAGGCACTAATCCATTACCTTTTTCAAAATCAACGCTGTTTACTCTTTCATCAATATTCATAACTTTTCCTTTCTTATAAGTTATTACATTTAACTAGTTATTTGATTTATTTTTCATTCTATTTTCTAACAGAAATTCCTTTGCCATCAAGGTATTCTTTTACTTCACCTACTGTAAGTTCTCCATAATGGAACAATGAAGCAGCAAGTGCCGCATCTGCAATATTAGTTTTAAAAACATCATAAAAATCCTGAAGACATCCACATCCTCCAGATGCAATTACAGGAACATTAGTAATATCACTTACTGCTTTAGTAAGCTCTAAATCAAAGCCTTTCTTCGTACCATCAGTATCCATAGATGTAAGAAGTATTTCACCTGCTCCAAGCTTTGTGGCTTCTTCAATCCATTTTAAAAGATCCATTCCTGTATCTATTCTTCCACCATTGATAACCACATTCCAACCAGTGTTGTCTGGTCTTTTTCTTGCATCAGCAGCAAGAACTATACACTGATTCCCAAAATAATAAGCTCCTTCTCGTATAAGATTTTTATCACGTACTGCTGCTGAATTTAAACTCACTTTATCCGCTCCAGCTCTTAAAATTCTTTTTATATCTTCTAAAGTTTTAAGGCCTCCTCCCACAGTAAAAGGAATAAATATTTTTTCTGCAACTTGCTCAACTACTTTTTCCATTATTCCACGTTTTTCATGTGTTGCTGTTATATCAAGAAAGACAAGTTCATCTGCTCCCTGTTTGTTATAATACTCTGCTAAACTTACAGGATCTCCCACATCTTTAAGTCCTTCAAAATTTATTCCCTTAACAACACGGCCTTCTTTTACATCAAGACATGGAATTATTCTTTTTGTGTGCATAAAAATTCCTCCTTCCTATACAAATTACTTTTTGCTTATTTTTATTGCTTCTTCAAGGGATAAAGTTCCAGCATAAATTGCTTTTCCTGTTATTGCCCCATATAAATCTGCTTCTAATAAATCTTTTATATTATCTATATCTCTTATTCCACCTGATGCAGTAATATCTATATTAACATTTTTCTTTAATTCCTTTAACATTTCTACATTAGGTCCTTCAAGAGTTCCATCTTTGCTAATATCAGTAACAATTATATTCTTAACACCTATACTTTCCATTTTCTTTGCAAAGTCTATATAATCAAGATTACTTCCTTCAAGCCATCCTCTTCCATATACTTTACCATTTTTGCAGTCAATTCCTACTGATATTTTTTCCCCATATGTATTTACTGCCTTTTTTAATAATTCTTCATCTTCCATGGCAATAGTTCCAAGAATAACTCTTGAAACTCCATTATCAAGTAAATATTTTATAGTTTCAAAAGATCTTATTCCTCCACCAAGTTCTACAGGTATATTAAGTTCTTTTGCAACTTTAATTACTAATTCATGATTTTCATTACTTCCAGATTTAGCACCATCAAGGTCTACAAGATGAACATATTCTGCACCCTTTTCTTCAAAAGACTTTGCAGTTTCCAAAACATCAGATGCAACAATTTCTTTCTTATTATAATCTCCCTGATATAATCTCACTGGCTTGCCGTCAATAATGTCTATAGCTGGTAAAATTATCATTTAATCAACTCCCCAAAATTTTTAAGTATATTAAGTCCTACACTGCCGCTTTTCTCTGGATGAAACTGAGCGCCAAATACATTTTTATGTCTTACCATTCCTGGAATCTTATTTTCACCATATTCACTATATGCAATTAAATCTTCATCATTATAATCACTTGCAAAATAGGAATGAACATAATAAACATATTTTTCTTCATCAATACCTTTAAAGATTTCATCTTTTCTATTATATTTAAGATTATTCCATCCTATATGAGGTATTTTTATATTATTCTGTCTATCTTCTTTCATCTTCACAATGTTGCCTTTTATAAGTCCAAGGCCCTTTTTTTCAATACCTTCATAACCCTTTTCAAAAAGCATCTGCATTCCAAGACAAATTCCTAAAAGTTTTTTTCCTTGTTTTACCTGCTTTTTTATAATTTCATCTAAACCAAGCTTTTCAATTGTTTCCATTGCATCTGGAAATGCTCCTACACCAGGTAATATTAAAGCATCTGCATTTTCTATATCTTCTTCTTTAGATGATACTTTATTTTCAAACCCCAGATAATTTAACGCATTTCTTACACTTTTTAAATTTCCCATGCCATAATCTATTATAACTATCATATACACACCCCCATTTTAATTAAATAATCAGGAATTAAAATTATGAATAAAAAACATAGTTTTTTCATATATTTACTGTAGGTAATAATAAGCTTTTACTTCTTACTTATTTAAAGTCCCTTTTGTTGACGGAATACCATTATTGGGATTTATAAATTTAGCCTCTTTCAAAGCCCGTCCACAAGCCTTAAATAATCCTTCTATTTTGTGATGATCATTTTCACCATATAATACTTTTAAATGAAGTGTAATTCCTGCATTAAATGCAAATGCCCTAAAAAACTCTATTACCATTTCTGTAGACATTTCTCCAACCTTTTCACGATTAAATTTGCAATCAAATACAAGATAAGGTCTATTACTTATATCCAAAGATGCAAATGCAAGAGTTTCATCCATTGGAATGTAAAAAGTTCCATATCTATTTATTCCATTTTTATCTCCAATAGCCTTTTTAAATGCCTGTCCAATGGCAATACCTATGTCTTCTATTGTATGATGATCGCACACATATAAATCCCCTTCTGCTTTTACCTCTAAATCCATGTTGCCATGAAATGCCAACAAATTAAGCATATGGTCAAAAAAACCAATTCCTGTATTAATAGAAGTCTTCCCTGTACCATTTAGATTTATCTGTATATCTAATTTAGTTTCATTAGTGTTTCGCTGTACCCTTGCCACTCTTTCCAAAGTATCACTTTCCTTTGCTAAAAATTAATAAACAAATATACTTTTTATTGTTTCAATCACTTTTGAATTTTCCATAGGCGAACCCACAGTAATTCTAAAAGAATTTCCATCAAAATATCTTATGGCTATTCCATTTTTCATAAGACCACTTTTTAATGCATCCTTATGTTCTGTTTCACCATAAATAAAATTGCCCTTAGAGGGATAGAATGTTATTTTCATAGCAGCATTTTTTTCTATTTCCTTCAAATCCTTATATAAATCTTCTCTGCTTTCAATTATCTTTTCAGAATTATCTACAACCCGTTTAGGATATTTAAGCACTACTTCTGCAAGATTTTGAGAATAAGAGCTTACTGTATAAGGTACCTTCACCTTTAACACTTTTTTAATATTTTCTTCACAACTTATTAGAAAACCCATTCTTAAAGCTGCAAGTCCCCATGCTTTAGACAAGGTTCTTGTAACATATAAATTTGTGTATTTATTTACATAAGGTATTACTGTATCCTTATTAAATTCATAATATGCTTCATCAATTACAACTACACATTCTTTAAATCCTTCTAAAAGTTTTATTATGTCATCAACAGAGAAGTTGATTCCTGTAGGATTGTTAGGATTAGAAAAAACTATCATATCAACATTATTTTCTTTTCCATAGGTTATAAATTCATCCATATTAAATTTCTTATTTAAGTCAATGTTATATTTTACCAAGCTTCCACCATAACGTGTTACATAAAAATCATACATTACAAAGTCAGGATTTAAACTCAATACCTTTTTTCCTTGCCTTATATTACTGCTTATGACAAGATCTAATGCTTCATCTGAACCATTTCCTACAATTAAATTTTCCTTGTTACATCCACAATAACTACTATATAGTTTCTTTATTTCTATCATATCATTAGTTGGATATCTGTGAAGGTCTATTTTAGTAAGACATGATTTTAATTTCATTAGAATATTATCATCAATGCTAAGATAAATCTCATTACTGTCAAGATTTATCTTATACTGATTTTCAATATTCATATATTCATTAATTACACTCATCTATAAGTCTTACCTTAACTGAATTTGCGTGAGCTGTTAATCCTTCTTTGTTGGCAAAATTTATTATTTTTTGTCCATTTTCTATTATGGCTTCTTTGGAATAATGAATGAATGATGACTTTTTTACAAAGCTATCAACTGATAATGGTGAAAAGAACCTTGCTGTTCCACTTGTTGGAAGTACGTGGTTTGTGCCTCCAAAATAATCTCCTACTGGTTCTGGACAATAGCGTCCTAAAAATACTGAACCTGCATTTCTTACAAGACCAAGATATGACATAGGTTCATCTACCATAAGTTCTAAATGTTCAGGTGCAACTGAATTAGAAATTTCTATGCATTCTTCTATAGATGAACAGATTATTGCTTTACCATAATTATTTAAGGATTCCCTTATAATTTCTTCTCTTTCTAAATTACTTGCCTGTTTGTTAAGTTCTTCTTCAACTTTACAACACAATTCTTTAGATGTTGTTACTAATATGGCAGAAGCAAGTCTATCATGTTCTGCCTGACTCATCAAATCAGCAGCAACATGAGCTGGATTGCTCTTCTCATCAGCAACTACAAGAATTTCACTTGGTCCAGCAAACATATCAATATCCACTTCTCCATAAACTAATTTTTTAGCTGTTGCAACAAATATATTACCTGGCCCTACTATCTTATCTACCTTATGAATAGTTTCTGTTCCAT
>CAZPRO010000014.1:0-34905 GCA_964588775.1 uncultured Clostridium sp. | reverse complement strand
ATGGCTTAATTGAAAGAGAACGTATCTGCTCACTTTCAGTTCTTCTTCCTGACAAACCTGGTGAATTAACCAATGTATCCAAAGTAATTGCTGAAGCTCAAGGAAATATAGTAAAACTTGAGCATAACCAGTTTGTCAACATAAACAGAAATAGTGCTGTTGCACTTGATATTACTCTTGAAACATTTGGAAATGAACATAAAAAACAAATAATCAAAGCATTAAAAGATAAGGGATATAATCCAAAAGTAATAAGTCCAAAAGGAATTTATAACTAATAAAAATAGAAGCAGTTCGTATAAACAAACTGCTTCTATTTTTATTAGCTACAAATTATTTAGCTAAAAGAGAATTTCCTATAGCTGTAAAATCACTTTCATTTGGAGTCCATACTTTTCCATCACTAGTTAATGTTATGTTAATTTCTGTTGGTTCAGATTTGAAAGTACCTGCTTTTAATAATTCAGCTTCCTTCTTAAAAGTATAATCCATTAATTCCTTTTGAGTAACTGTTGGATTTTCTTGTACATAGTTAGTTACATCTGTTTGTAATTGATTTTGTATTGCTGTCATATCAAATGATTTAATTTTAACTTTTACTATGGCAGTTTCCTTTTCTTCTGAAACCAATTCAGTTGTATATTCCATTTTAGACATTCCTTCTAAAATTCCTTCTAGTAATGCTTTCTTACTTTCTTCTGAAAGAAAGCTTCCACCAGCTTGTCCTAAAGAAGTTTCCATTCCAGTTTCAAGTGTTTCTCTTGCTTCATCAAATTCCTCCTGTGTAATTCCAACAGTAGCAATTTGTGAATTATCACCTTTTAATAATATATCAAGTACAATTTTTGCACTTTCTGGTGGAGTCACCTTAGGTCCGCCACATCCAATCATCATTGTAAACATTAACATTGTTGCTATAACACTAGCTAATACTTTTGTGAATTTTTTCATTAAACTTTATCCCCCTTCAAAATATTTACACAAATAATTATAATTTAAAGAACTAGATAAATCAACCTAATCCTCTCTAATTTTTTAACTTTATAAAAAATTAAGGACTAACATATTAATTTTCCAATTTATACTATTAAAAAATCAATATATTAGTTCCATTATTTTACATATATTCTTCTGTGTTTACATTCATATTTTTTTTCTTAAGAAGTCCTTCAATAAATTCTTTAATAAGTGTATAAAATACAGCAAATAAAGGTACACCAATTATCATACCAACAATACCTAAGAATTTTCCTGCTACAATAATTGAAAATAGAATCCAAAAAGCAGAAATTCCAATTGAATCTCCTAATATTTTAGGACCTATTATATTCCCATCTATCTGCTGAATTATTAGTATAATTGCTAAAAACCATATTGCTTTGATAGGCGAAACAAATAAAATAATTATAAAACAGGGAACAGCCCCTATAAATGGTCCAAAAAATGGTATTATATTAGTCATTCCAACTATAACTGCCACCAGTATGGTATATGGAATATTACAAAGGGCTAATACCACAAATGTTAGTAATCCTATTATGAAAGAATCCACAATTTTACCCATAAGGAATTTGCCAAATGTACAATTGCTTAATTGAGTAATTTTTAATACTTTTTCTGAAAATTCTTTTGGAAAAATTGCATATATTATTTTTTTGCTTAATGCACAAAACCTTTCCTTATCCATAAGCATATATATTGATATTATTATTCCAAGAATTATGTTCCAAATACTTGATGCTATGGTAGTTAATAAATTTGCCAAAAGAGGAAGCAAATTTGTAGCTGCTCTTATAGAATAATTAACCAACTCATTAAAATTATGACTTATTTTAGCCAAATACTTTTCATCAATGTTTAATTCACCAAGAATCCTTGCAGCTACTTTATTGGTTTCACTTATGTATAATGGTACATCATTAATGAGACCTACTATACTATCAATAAGCTGGGGCAGCACAAATTTTATAAAAAGCATTACTACCAAAGAAGCAGTCATATATGTAAATATTATGGATACTGTTCGTCTTCTCTTTAAAGTTAAATTACTATACACCTTTATACTATTCATTTTACTTTCATAAAATTTTAAAATGAAATTAAGTAAATATGCTATACAGAATCCCATTATAAAGGGCTGCAATATTCCTAGAACTCCACTTATCTTATTAAATAGCACACCTAATTCTGATATTCCCAGATAAAAC
Organism: uncultured Clostridium sp.; assembly: GCA_964588775.1. Lineage (GTDB taxonomy): Bacteria > Bacillota > Clostridia > Clostridiales > Clostridiaceae > Clostridium. The sequence continues at coordinate 32,698 of CAZPRO010000014.1, read as the reverse complement.
ATAATTACAGCACAAGCTACTAAAAAACTATATACTGCAATTGTTGTATACTTATTATTCCAATTTATTTTCATAATATCTCCTTAAAACTTCTCTCTTTTCATGAATTATTCCCAATTTTTCAATTAAATTTCATTGATAAAATTTTTAATCTGCTCTAAAAGCATATTTAATGCTACAATATTAGCTCCTCCTTCAGGAATTATAATATCAGCCATCTTTTTACTAGGTTCTACAAATTCTTCATGCATAGGCTTTACAGTTCCTAAATACTGATTTATTACTGAATCAAGACTTCTTCCTCTTTCCTTTACATCCCTTAATAACCTTCTTATTATTCTTACATCAGCATCAGTATCAACAAAGACCTTAATATCCATTAAATCACATAATTCTTTATTTTCAAATATTAAAATCCCTTCAATAATGATAACTTTTTTAGGCTTAATCTCCACTGTTTCATCAAGCCGTGTATGCTCTACAAAAGAATATACAGGATGTGTTATTGCCTTCCCCTCTTTCAGTTGTTTTAAATGTTCTATTAAAAGTTCTGTATCAAATGAATTAGGATGATCATAGTTTAATTTTTTCCTTTCTTCAAAGGGTATATGGCTATTTGACTTATAATAGTAATCATGACATAAAATCTCCACTTTGTCTTCAAAAAAATCTTTTATTTTTTGAGAAAGAGTAGTTTTTCCTGAACCAGTTCCTCCTGCAATACCTATAATCATTATTTGATTTTTCATAATTTCCTCCAAACATTTCCTTAGTAAGTTTATAACATTAATTATATCACTGTTTATATTTAACTATTAGATTTTATTATAAATTATACAAAAAAACAACCGTCATACTTATTAAAAATATGACAGCAGCATCTTATAATACATTATTTTGCAGTTCGCCACTTTTCTTATAAAGAAATATGGTCATGTTCTTTCTATTATCTGTATTTTTCAATATAACTGTATCAGTACTATCATTTTCCTCAAAGAAATCAACAACTTTCTTTGCTTTTCTTATTTTACCATCTTCCTCGCTGTATATAATGCCGTCTGATGAATTCTTATTCTCTACTATCTTTATTTTCGTATCACTAACTTCATTCTTCTTGTCTTTATTTTTTTCACAATTATCTAAATCTGGTTTATTTAAAGTATATTTTCTTAATAATTTATTTTCCTTATATTTTCTAAAGCTTTCTATTTCAATATCCCTTATAATATATCCAAGTTTTAATACAAATTTTTCATATCTTATTATTATGTTATGCAATTCTTCATATTGAAAAGATTCCTGTCCAAATTGATTTTTATAAGAATACAACATATAATCAATTTTTTCCTTATCATATATTCCTCTAAATGTGATATCATTTGCTAACTTATTTATTATTTTATTTACCATGCTGTATTTTGTATATTTAATCATAAGAACTATAAAATATATTGATGCTGCAAAACATGTTACTGAAATTATTATATATCTATTCATTAAAATTCCTATAATTGCAGCAATGAGAAATTTTAAACATATATTTTTATATTTTAAAATTCCCTCTTTTAAAGAAGGACTATAATCCATAATTTTATCTGCCATTAATTCTTTGTTTTTTCTTAACACAAAGAAATCTTTTTTAAACATGATAATTTTATTTAATAAGTTTTTCATCTGTTATCACTCCTCACATTTGGTAATTATTTACTATATTTTATAATACATATATTATTTTATCAATTATTTTTTTATTCTATTTACTGTGTACATGTATTTTTTTACCATAAATGTCGACGCCAATTACCAACAGATACTTTTTTGCCTTATCAAATTTTATACAATTAACTTTAAAAACAGCAAAAATTAATATGAATTTTTGTTGTTTCATATTAATTTTTATTACAGATTATTTTGCATTATTTATAAATCATAATATTTTTCTAATAAAAAAGCCAGTACACTATTTCTATTGTACCAGCTTAAATTATAAACTATTTTTCATCAATTACACACCATGGTTTTTCTACAGTATCCTTTAACTTATTATATCCATTTACCAATTTTCTTAAACCAATTTCAAGATCTTCAGCAGATATAACATTATTATTATAATCATTTACTGTCATCATTCCAATGTCACATTGAACCCTTCCATACATTAAGTTATTATTAACATATTTAAATTGGTCATTCATAAGATTTATTTGATTTTCAACATCCTTCAATGTAGAATAAGCTTCATCAAGGCTGTTTTTCATAAGCTTTCTGCTATCTTCCAGCCTTACTTTATTAGAAGCAACTTCATATTTTATATCCTCATATTTTAAATAGGAATTAAGTTCCTGAATATATTTAGTTAATTCTTTTGTATATTTTTCCGCTGCATCAGATATGGCTGTATTTGTACCATTAACATCAATATTCCCATCTCCGTCATATACTATTAATGAATCAGCTGATGGCTTTTTAGGCTCACTTGGTGAATCCTCTATATTATCATCAAGATCCTCTGCATAATCTTCACTTAAATCTAATAACTTATCTTTATAATTGAAATACTGATTTATTTTTTCTTCAAAATAATCATCACTGTTTCCATTTATAGTTACAGGTACATATAATAAGGAATAATCAAATCTGTATTTGCTTAAATCACTATCTGTAAGTACTCCTAAATAATCCTTCTTATTTTTAAGAAGATTTTCTTTGACACTTAGGTCATTTTTAAGTTTTTTTACTGCTATATCAGATGCAAGTTTTGTGTTTTCTGTTCCATACCCAGTGTTTACATTAATTTCTGCATACATTGCAGTATTGTTTTGCACTTCTATCTGTCTTTTAATCTTTTTTATTTCTATTTCCCTAATAACAATATCTTCATACATATCCCTAATGTCTCTTGCAATTTTATCCTGCATAAATTTTTTATCCTGTTTTGCTGCCTGAATATTTATTTCATAACTATCAAGATAATAATCTCCTGTTCTTTCAAGAAAATATTCTGAATAATCAGAACTTGATGAAACAACACTTATCTCATCATTAAGCTGTTCCTGGGTATCTATTTTCTGCTTATACATAGTAATTTCAATGCTTTTCAATTTTAAACTATTACTATTTTCTATAGCCCTTTCTATTAATGTATCACATGTAATAATAGGTTTATTTTCAATAGCTTCATAGGACTGTGAAACTGTAGCCAAAACTTTTTCATTTTTTTCAATTCCATAAGCACTTATGCAGCCTGATCCCATTATATTTAAAGCTATTCCCAAAGCTACAAGTCTATTAATATTTTTTTTCATAATCTCTAGTCCTCCTTTTCTGCACTATTGCTTTCTTCCAATTCTTTAATGTTCATTTCTTTAACACTTTCTTTTATGGTTCTTTGTTTTAAGCTATTTTTTAATTTTTCTTCTCTTACTCTCTGTCCTTCAATGAGCACATAACAGCAGGGTATTACAAGAAGTGTTAATATTGATGAAATGAGCATTCCAAATATTATGGCATTTGCCATAGGAGCCCACAAATCCCCTCCAGATACTGCCAAAGGAATAAGGGATATAACAGTTGTCACCATTCCTATCATTATTGGTCTTATTCTTGTTTTACAAGCTTCAACTATGGCATCATTTATATTGTTAAACTGGTTCATCATAAGTTTAATATAATCTAAAAGAACTATACCATTATTAACAACAACTCCCATAAGACTTATAGCACCAAGTAATGCCATAAATCCAATTGGATATCCGGTTATCTTTAGTCCCCATATGATACCTATAAAAGATAGTGGAATTGTCCCCATTATTATTAAAGGTTCTCTAAGATGTCCGAATTGAAAAACTAATATTAAATAAATTATTACTACTGCAAGTATAGAAGGTACTATCATTGATGTAAATGTACTTGACTGTTCTTCCTTTTCTCCTCCAATTTCTAAAGTATATCCATCAGGAAGTTTGTAATTTGCAAGTTTTTCCTCAACAATCTTTAATACATTGTTTGTATTATAGCCATGCTGTATATATGTGCCAACACTTATAGTTCTTTGTCCATTTCTTCTCACTATTTTATTTAAAGAACTTTCAGTACTTATATTTGCAATTTGTGTTAAAGGCACATTGGCATCTGTTGCCTGGCTTGTCACATATACTTTATCTAATATTTCTTTTTTACTTTTATCCTCATCTGAAATTCTCATAATCATTGGTAATGAATCCTCTTCTATATCTTCCTGTTTCAATTTGGTTATTTCAAGCCCATTAACAACCATTCTTACAGTTTTTGCAATATCATAATTAGTTATTCCAACCATATTGGCCTTTTCTTCATTAACATTAACTTTTAATTTGTATGATTCATAACCATAATTATCTTCAATATTTTGAGTCCCTTCTATATCCTTTATTTGATTTTTTATATCCTCTGATATTGTTCTAAGTTCAGTTATATCATCTCCGCTTATACGTATCTCAATAGGATAATCTGAAGGAATACCAATTTCTAATTTTTGCATATTTATAACTACACCTGGAACATTTTCTTCAATTGTTTTCTGTATATTACCTATTTCACTTTGAGGTCCATTTACCATAAACTGAGCTTTATTAGATGCCTGAGATGTAGGATTAAAAGTAGTATAATATTTCATATACCCCTCTCCAGCTTTAAAAGAATAATTTTTTATATTTTTATCTTTTTCAAGAATTTTTCCTACTTCCAGAGCTTTATTATAAGTTTCTTCAGTTGTACTGCCATCTTTAATTGTCATATTTATTAAGTACTGGTTTCTCTCTACTGGTGGAAATAACTGTACATCTAAACTTGGTATTACAAATAAACTTAATATAAAAATCCCAACAAATAAGGCTAATACAATTCTTGGAGTCTTTAGACCAGCCTTTAATGTTTTTCCATATAATTCAGATAATTCATGTCCAACTTTATCTAGTTTTAACTTTTCAATTATTTTAATTTTAATACTATTTTCACTTTTTCTCTTATCTTGAACCTTCAAAAATTTGTGTCCCATGGCTGGTACTACTGTAAGTGAAGTAATATAAGAGCCTAAAAGAGTTATACAAACAAGTATTGGAAGAGATTTTACAAATTTACCTGCTGATCCCTGCATCATTGCAAGAGGAAGGAATGATGCAACTGTAGTAAGAGTTGAAGTTAATATGGAAATCTTAACTTCATCAATTCCTTTTGTACATGCTGTTAGCCTGTCTGAACCTTTTTCCAAATATAAATATATACTATCATTTGCAACTATTCCATTTGCAACCAAAAGACTCAATGCAATAATTAAAGATGCAATAGATACTTGATGCAGCGGAATATTCATAAGCTTCATTGATATAAATACTACAGCCATTATTAATGGGATTGGCACTGAAACTATTACTGCACTTCTTAACCCCATTGCTATTAAAACAACTACAAGAACAAGAATTACTGCTGATACAAGATTGTCTTCAAAAAGACTTATGGAATCTGAAACAAAATCAGCTTCATTTGTAAGTTCTATCATACTCATATTTGCATATAAATCATTTTCTTTAAACTTTTTTAAAGCATCATCCAGCTTTTTATCAATGCCTAAAACATTTTTGCCTTGCATGAATTTAACTCCAACTAAAAGAGCTTTTTTTCCATTTACATTTGCTAAAACATCTTTACTTGATTCAGCCTTTTCAACTGTGGCAATATCCTTTAAATATACAGTTGTACCATTTTCAGTAGATACATTTATTATTGTATTTTTTATTTGTTCAATATCTCCATATTCTCCTGAAATCTGTACCGGAACCTTTATTCGACCTAATTCCAGATTACCACCTGGAATATTTACATTTCTTGCTGCAAGATATGTTCCTACATCATTAGCTGAAATATTGTACTGCTGCATTTTCTGAAGATCAAGATTAATATCTATTTCCTGATCCACTTGTCCCTCAATGTCAACTGCTTCAATTCCATCAATATTTTTAATTGAATTTTGAAGCTTTTTAGCTACATTCTTTAAATCTTCATAAGTATAATCATCAGAATATAAACCTATGACATCACCATAACAGCTTGTAAAGTCAGTTTCTATAACAGGATCCTGTGCATCTGCTGGAAGTTCAGCAGATACACTATCTACTTTTTCTTTCATGTCATCCCATGCTTTTTCAACATCCCCATCACTCATATCCTTCAATTTCACCTTTATAATTCCACAACTGTCTATACAGAAACTTTCAAGATGCTTTATTTGGGACATTTCATTTACTTTATCTTCTATGGGTTTTATAACAAGTTTTTCTATATCTTCTGGACTTGCTCCACCATAAATAACCTGAATTGTAGCAACTGGTGATTCAATAACTGGGTTTTCCTTTCGTTCCATATCTATATAAAGGAAAAAGCCAAAAAATAGAATAATTAATGATAACAATGCCACAATACTTTTATGCTTTACACTCCATTTAATCATCTACACTCTCTCCTTTTCTACAACTTTATCACCATCATGAAGTACAAACTGACCATCAGTAACAAGAATATCTCCATTTTTCAATCCTTCTGTTACTTCTATTTGTTCTCCAGTAATTCCTCCTGTCTTTATATTTTTTTGTTTTACTGTTTTACTTTCTTCATCATAAACAAATACAACTTCTCCCCTTGATAAGTGAATAATGCTTGAAATAGGTACAAATATCTTTTCATTAGATTCTATTTTTATATCTGCTCTACAAGTCATTCCAGCTTTCAACTTATAATTGCTGTTATCAACAAGAATTTTTACTGAAAAAGTTCTTGTTGCTGTATCTGAGAGTTGTCCTATTTCTTCAACTGTTCCAGTAACCTTCTCATTTAATCCATATACTAAAGCATTAACTGCCATACCTTTTTGTATCTTACTTATATATTCATCAGGTACACCAACTTCAATATAAACCTTATCAACAGTGCCTATGGCAACAACAGGATATCCTGCATCAATATTTTCACCTGATTCAAATAATTTTTTTAATATAACTCCATCTACAGGACTTCTAAGAGTTGTACTGTCTATATTGGAATTTGCTGCATCCAAAGCTGCTTTAGCCTGATTCAAATTAGTTTCTGCCACATCTTTTGCAATAACTGCTGTATTCAATGTTTCTTTATCCACATTAAGCTTAGTTGTAATTTCATCCATTTGAGACTGTGAAATCCCCCCCACATCATAAAGTGCCTGTAATCTATCATATGTTGCTTGTGTTAAATCCAAAGCAGACTGAGCTTGCGATATTTTTGCAGGAATTTCATTATCAATTTGTTTTTTTGCTGCATCATATTGAGCTTTAGCAGCATCAACCTTAAGCTTATAATCTTTTTGATTTAAAGTTGAAATAATCTGACCACTTATGACAGTATCTCCTTCTTCCACATTTATTGCTGTAATATTTCCTGGAATCTCAAAAGATAGTTTAATGGTTTCTATAGGAGTAATATTTCCACTTAGAGAAATGGTATTGGCTGCATTACTTGTCCCTATCAGTTGCGTAACTACTTTTCTTTCACTTTGTACCACCTCTTGTTTCTTGTTTCCACATCCTGTAAGAATTAAACATACAATTAAAAATAAAATAGATAACTTCTTCATACTTAAATTTAGCCTCCTTCTGTCAAATCTACACTTGTATATTAAACCATAATCTGTATAAAAACTTTACATTTGTATATTAATAATTTATACTTATATTATAAAGTGTACAAGACACAATTTTAACCATTTGTAGTTTAATCTACATTTTTAAAATATTTGTATATATACTATAAACTTTGCATTAATATTACATCATAGAACAAATTGATTATTTGCATAAAGACCTTTTGAAAGGAAATGATTACTTATGAAAGAATCTGAAAAGAAAGAAGATTTACGAATACGAAGAACCTATAAATTATTATTTGATGCATTACTATCACTACTTGCCGAAAAAAATTTTGATGATATAGCTGTTACGGATATATGTGAAAAAGCAATGATTCATAGAACAACCTTCTACAAACATTTTGAAGATAAATATGAACTTTTAAAATTCTGCATAAAAAGGTTTCAAAATATGTTTAAGGAATCTACCCTAGAAAAAGATTCTGAATCTGATTTATGTCAGTATTATCTAAATGTTGTTCGAAGCATACTTCTATTTATTACTGCTGAAAATAATAAAAATCATTTTTATGCATTATTAAAAAATAATTCAAACTCAATAACAACTATATTTCATCAATTTATAATTGAAGATTTGATTCTTAATATGGAAAACTCATCAAAAAGAGGCATCAAATTATCAGTTCCCATTCCAATTATAGCTGAATTTTATGCAGGAGCCATAATTTCAGTAATAAGATGGTGGCTGGAAAATGATACCCCTATTAGTGTGGACACATTTATGATTTATGCAGAAAATCTTGTAAAAAATCATAAAAATTTAATTATTACGACATAAATTCAGCAAAAAAATGAACTAAGACTGGAAATTGCAGTATAAGCAGAAAAATCAACATTATTTTTGAAATCATGTTGATTTTTCTTTACATAATTTGAGGTTCTCCAGTTCTTTGTTAATCACTTTATTCAAAAGCTCATCTGCTTCATTATTGGATATATTCATAGAAGCACTTATTTCTTCACATATTATTTTTTTTGCTTTGTATAATATTTCATACTCATTAGAATTCAGATTATGATGTTGTTTTAATTTTGTTAAAGTTTTTATAACATTCAAATAATCTTCTACAGTTCCATTTAAAATTTTATTTATAAATTTTTCTTTACGAATTTTATAATTGCAGTCTAATATTTGTTCTGATTCCTTATGGCTATATATACAATTTAATTTATGGTTCATTTCATCAACAGTACATATATGGCGCATATTATTAAAAGAAGCTCTTTCTACTGGCACCCTGACATTCATTGGATTATTTATAAGATGAAAAACATAATAAAATTTACTTATTCCATTTATGTTTCTTTCTTCTATGCTATCAATAATACCTACTCCATGTGCTGGATAAAACACTTTGTCTCTCACATTAAACAAATTTCAATGCACCACCTTCAAAAGTATATATTGTAATTTTTCCCATGTCATTCTATTTTATACATGTCAACTTAAATAAATTTTCTTTCATCAATTTTATAAGCTGTCATAAAAATTATGTCAGTCTCCCCATTGTAAGTAGATTTTTTTTAATTTAATGCATATAGTATATAAAGAAATTTTATTAGGAACTGCAATGAGATACATTTTAAATAAAAAATTATGCACATTTCTTGGAAAAGGAAAAGAAGGTGAAGTTTATCTTACCCCAGAAGGATATGCTTTAAAAATTTTCTTTAAAGCTTCTAAAGCAAAAACTGAAGCCGAACTTTTAGAACGTGCTGAAGGAAGCAGATTTTTTCCTAAAATATTGTTTACTACAAATAACATTATATTAAGGGAATATGTTGAAGGAATCACTTTAAAAAAATATATACAGAAAAATGGTTTATCCTTTAATGTTTCCTGTGAAATAATTGACCTAATAGAGGAATTCTATTCTTTAAAATTCACACGAATCAATGTAAGAAATACTCATATATTTATAAACTCTGAAGAAAAAATTAAAATTATTGACCCAAGAAAAGTTTTTATAAAGCAAACTCCTTATCCAAAAGATATTATAAAAGTATTAGTGAATTCAAACACTTTTGATACTTTTTTAAAGCATGTTTTTCAATACAAAAGTCACTTGGCAGCTTACTGGATAAATGGATATTATTATTATTTAACAAACTGTAAGAAGAAATTTAAAATAAATATGCATGTTGGCTGAAACCTTATAAACTAATATTTATACACCATATCCAGCTTTGTCATAAAACATTTGTATTATTACTATTCACCTTGTTATAATGAGTCTGTAACAGAAAATGAGGTGAACCTATTGATTTTTTCTAATTTAAAAATTAATAAAGATGCTCCAATTTATTTACAGATAAAAAACCATATTTTAGAAAGTATAAAAAGAGGAGATTTAAAAAAGAACAGCAAACTGCCATCAACTCGTGAAAGCAGCAAACTTCTAAATGTAAGCAGAAATTCTGTCATTGCTGCTTATGAAGAATTAGAAAGTGAAAATATAATTGCTACCAGACGTGGAATTGGAACTTTTGTAATAGCTGATATTAAGACAAAAGAAAATGGTTATTATATAAACTACCACTCTTTAATAAACGACTATGCTTTCACATTAAAAAATCTGGATATAATAAAAAATGAACTTCCATATAAAAAAGGTATGATTTCTTTTAAATCCATTGCACCAGAAAGTTCTCTTTTTAACCTGGATGATTTTAAACGAAGCTTTCTTGATTCATTTTCTATTGAAGGTGTAAATCTTATAAATTATGGATATGCTAAAGGATATAAGCCCTTAATTAATTATTTGTCAAGGTATATGGAGGACAAAAATGTTTCTGTTAAAAACAAAGATATATTAATTACAAACGGCTTTACAGAAGCACTCCATATAATTTTGAGTTCCCTTACCCAAAAAAATGACATTATTATTTGTGAAAGTCCTACACACAATACAGCTATAAAAATAATGAAGGCATTGGGTCTAAAAATACTACAAATTAAATTAAGCTCAGATGGAATGGATTTAAAAGAGCTTGAACATGCTTTAAAAAACAATAAAATAAAATTAGGCTATCTTATTCCTTCCTATAATAACCCTACTGGTATTGTAACAAAAGCAAAAAGACGTAAAGAAATCTATAATATTTTCAAAAAATACTCTGTTCCCATTATAGAAGATGGTTTTAATGAAGAACTTCTATATTCAAGTTCCCCTATAGAACCTATTGCTTCATTAGACACTGCAGGAAATGGAGTTATTTACATAGGAAGTCTATCAAAAATTTTATTTCCTGGTCTTAGAATTGGATGGATTTTAGCTGATCGTAAACTGGTAGATATTTTTGAAAGTGTTAAAAGAGGTACCAATATACACTCTTCTTTTTTAGATCAAAGCATATTTTACTATTACTTAAAAAATGGTGCTTTTAATAAACATATAAAAAATGTTCGTAAATATTATAAAGAAAAATTTAACCTTGTCATGGAAATGATTAAAGAATATGTACCATATGAATATGTTACTGGCGAAGGCGGCCTTCATGTTTTTATTAAATTAAAAAACAATATAAATTCTCGAAAACTTCTTGATTTATGTTATAAAGATAATGTTATTTTTATGCCAGGTGATATTTTTTATGCAGATTCCACCCTTAAAACTCTTAATAAAGATACATTTAGAATTGGTTTTTCTAAAGTAAGTGATGAGGAAATCAGGAAAGGAATTGAAATAATCGGCAAAAATGTCAATATATTAATGTCAAAAAAAATAGACAGTACCACTATTTTTTTTAAAGTAAAATAATGTGGTTCTTTTTATTTTTTTATATATGAAATAGAATTATGTTAATGTATTAAATATTATATCAGAGAGGCGAATATGTAAATGGAAAATATTTTTAGAGCTGCTTATGCAGAAATAAACCTAGATAATATAGCATATAATATGCAAAATATAAAAAAACTTGCAAATACAGAAAATATAATAGCTGTAGTTAAAGCCAGCTGCTATGGTCATGGTGCCATTGATGTTTCAAAAACTTTATTGGAAAATGGTGCAACAAGGCTTGCAATTGCAGTTTTAAGTGAGGGTATAGAACTTAGAAAAAATAACATAAAATCCCCCATAATGATTCTTGGATTTACCCCCCTTTCTCTTGGAGAGGACTTAATAAATTATAATATTGAGCAGACTGTTTATGACTTATCTTATGCCAAAGAATTATCCTGTATTGCTTTAAATATGCATAAAAAAGCCAAAATCCACATAGCCTTAGATACTGGTATGGGAAGAATTGGATTCCTTCCCAATAAGCAAAGTTTAAAGGAAATTGCAGAAATTTGTTCCTTAAAAGGTCTTGAGGTTGTTGGAATATTTACACATTTTTCATCTGCAGATGAAACTGATAAATCCTATACAAAAATGCAGTTTGATAAATTTATAAAATTCAATGAAGAATTAAAAAAAATAAATATAGATATACCAATTAAACACACAAGCAATAGCGGTGCAATAATAGATATGCCTGAAACTTATCTTGACTGTGTTCGAGCTGGAATTATTCTTTATGGATATTATCCTTCAAAGGAAGTAAAACATGAAAAACTTAAATTAAAACCCGCTCTTACATTAAAAGCAAGAATTGCTCATGTTAAAGAACTTGATTCTGGATGCGGCATAAGTTATAATCGAAAATTTATAACCTCAAGAAAAACAAAAGTTGCTACAATTCCCATAGGATATGCTGATGGCTATTCCCGTATGCTTTCAAATCGAGGAAAAGTTATTGTAAATGGAAAATTTGCACCTGTAATCGGTAATGTATGCATGGATCAATTTATGATTGATGTGACAGATTGTGGTGATGTTTCTGTTAATGATGAAGTAATACTTTTAGGTGAAAATAATAATTTAAAATTTGATGCTGATGATATTGCTGAAATTTTAGGAACCATAAATTATGAAGTTTTATGTATGATTAAGGACAGAATACCTAGAGTTTATATTAAAAATAATAAAATCGTCAGCATAAAAAATTACATTTAGAATACTTTCATGATATAGAGCTGCTCTAAATAAAATTTAATTTTGGTACATAGATTCAATCTATTATTGCAGCTCTCCTTATTTCATGGCTGATGTTTTTTTGCAATATTTTTTTCATTTTTAAGTTGTCTATTGACAATATAAAACATTTTTTAATATAATAATATAAAACACATATTTATAACAACAAAGATAAGGAATAGTAAATATAATCGGAATCCTAGAGAGAGAATGGCTGGTGTAAATTCTCATGAAGTTTATATTGAATGTAGCCTTGGAGTTTTTAAAAGAAATCCTTATGGAAAGTAGACTTAAACGGAATGCCTATCGTTATAAAGGCAGTAATATTGATGTTATATCTGTATTATAATAAAAGTGTGTATATGTTTATGCAAATTTAGGTGGTACCGCGGTGATTATTCTTCGTCCTATTCAGTTTAAGGATGAGGTTTTTTTATTTTATCCACTATTGTTTTTCTTAAAAATATGCCCTATTCCTATTAACTGCTCTACTTTAATTTAAACATATTTTCAAAGGAGTGACTTATATGAAATATAGCGGAGCTGAAATTTTAATTAAAATTCTAGAAAATCAAGGGGTTGAATATGTTGCTGGTATTCCAGGAGGCTTTAATCTTCCTATTTACGATGCTTTATATAAGAGCAAAAAAATAACCCATATTCTTGCTCGCCATGAGCAGGGAGCAGCTTTCATTGCTCAAGGAATTTCTAGAACAACAAATAAAACAGGAGTGTGTTTTGCAACAAGCGGTCCTGGTGCAACCAACCTTTTAACTGCTATTGCTGATGCAAAACTTGATTCCATCCCACTTATAGCCATAACTGGACAAGTTCCTTTAGATGCTGTAGGTACTGACGCCTTCCAGGAAGTTGATGCATATGGTTTAACTATACCAATTACAAAACATAATTTTCTTGTAAGAGATCCATATGAACTTTTAACAATTATTCCTGAAGCTTTTAAAATTGCTTCTGAAGGAAGACCAGGTCCTGTACTTATAGATATTCCAAAGAATATACAGACAGCAGTAATTGATTGTGATGAATATTTTTTAACTCATAATACTTCAAGCTCAATTCCAAAAGAACATTCCATTAAAAAATCAATGCTTGCATGTATTGCAGAACTTATAAATGAGTGTAAAAGACCAATAATATATGCTGGCGGAGGTATTATAAATGGTAATGCTACAGAAGAACTATTTAAACTTTCTTCAAAATCAAATATTCCAGTTGCATTATCATTGATGGCTCTTTCTGCCATGCCTTATGATGCCCCTTTAAATTTAGGAATGCTTGGAATGCATGGAGCACCATATACAAATTACCTTCTTAATGAAGCAGATTTAATTCTTGCTCTTGGCAACAGGTTTGATGACAGAGCTACAGGAAATATAAACAAATTCTGTCCCCATGCACAAATTATTCATATTGATATTGACCCATCTGAAATCAATAAAGTTAAGGATACTTCCCTTTCCATGGTTGCAGATGTAAAAGAATTTTTAACCGCTCTTCTTCCATTAATCGAAGAAAAACGCAGACACCACTGGACAGAAAGAATTTCAACTTTTAAAGTAAAATATCCTCTTCCATCATATGAAAATGTTCTTCATCCAGCAAATATAATTCCTTTTATAGGACAAAAAATGCCTGATGATACCATTGTAACAACCGATGTTGGAGAACATCAAATGTGGGTTGCCCAGAGATATCCTTTTAACCTTCCAAAAACTCTTGCAACCTCTGGAGGACTTGGCACAATGGGATTTGGTCTGCCTGCTGCAATTGGTGCTGCCCTTGTAAACAGAGATAAAAACATATTATGTTTCAGCGGAGATGGTTCTATTCTTATGAATATACAGGAACTGGCTACTTTAAAAGATTATGAACTTAATGTAAAAGTTATTGTATTTACAAATCATCATTTAGGTTTAGTTCGCCAGCAACAGGAATTATTTTACAACAAACACTATATTGCTTCAAAGTTTATATCTAATCCTAATTTATCCCTAGTTGCTCAAGGTTTTGGTATACCATCCATAGATTTAGGTGAAGCTGAAAATCCTATGGAAACATTAGAAGAAATTTTAAGCACTTCTGGTCCATATTTTATAAATATACCAATAGATGAGGTTGAAAAAGTCCTTCCAATGGTAGAACCAGGAAAAGCTAATATAGAAATGATAGGAAGTGGTAATTTCAATGATTAATACAGAATATTATCTTTTGGAAGTTTTAGTAAGAAATCACCCTGGTGTCATGAGCCACATTACAGGTTTATTTGCAAGACGTGCCTTTAATCTTGAAGGAATCCTATGTGCTCGTGTTGGAGATGGAACATCAAGTAAAATGTTTCTTCTTGTAAAAAATGATGATGTTTTAGATCAAATTATAAAACAGGTTGAAAAATTATATGATGTAATTGAAGTAAATCTTCATCAAGATTATGATGTAAAAGTATTTGAACAGCTTGAAAATCTATTAAAACTTTCAAATTAAAACAAAGAAGACTTTGGCAGCAAAATTTTGCTGCCAAAGTCTTCTTTGTTTTAATTTGACTACTCTTTATTTTTATCTTCTGGTTCGCTTTCAAATAAATCCAAGGATGGAAGTTCATTTAAATCCTTTAATTCAAACTGCTTTAAAAACTCATCTGTAGTTCCATACAATATTGGCCTTCCTGGCACTTCCAGTCTTCCAACTTCTTTTATAAGTTCCCTTTCCACCAGTCTTTGTATTGCACTTTCAGATTTTACACCTCTTATTTCATCTATATCAATTCTTGTAATAGGCTGTTTATATGCAATTATTGCAAGACTTTCAATTGATGCCTGAGACAAAGACTGTCTCTTATTTTTCTTTAAAAGTTTTTGAATATAATCACTATTTTCAGGTTTAGTAACAAGAGTATAGCTTCCCTTTATCATTATAAGCTTTATACCTCTGCTAGATGTTTCATATTCTTCTATCATTTCCTGAAGTATTACCTCAACAATTTTGCTTTTTTCTTCAACATAATTACAAATTTCATTTAAAGTAAGCGGATTTCCACTTGCAAATAGAAGTGATTCTATAACCGATTTTAAAAAAATCTTTTTTTCCTTATCCATAAATGGAATCTGTATGGCTTTGTTCTTCCTCATTTTCTTCTCGCCTCTCTATTAATATGTTACCAAAATTCTGAGCCTGATACACCTTTATCATTCTCTGCTTAATCATTTCAAGCAACGCTAAAAAAGTTACTACAGTTTCCATTTTACATTGACTATGTTCAATAAGCTCATTAAAGGTTTTTATATTTCCTGTGTTTATTTGTTTAACTATGTAATCCAGCTTATCTTCAATTTTATATTTATCAACGTAAATCTTTCTCTGTATTACATTGTTTTTATTTTGCTTATTGTTATATATTTCCAACAAATTGTTATATATGTTATATAAATCAAGAAGATTTAAATTTTTAAAAATATCATTATTATTGGTACTTTCTTTTTTCTCTTCAATAATTTCAGGTTTTTTACTAAACACTTCACCAGTATTAATATACTTATCCTTAAAATATGATGATACTCCTTTTATTTTTCTATATAAAATAAGTTTTTCAACTAAAGATTTTTCATCATCTTCATCTTCTTCTTCATTTGTTTTAACTTTAGGAAGAAGATGCTTTGACTTTATTTCTATTAATGTTGCAGCAACTACTATAAATTCTGATGTTATTTCAAGATCCATTTCTTTCATTGAATTAAGATAATTTAAGTATTGATTAGTTATAGAATACAGCTTTACATTATAAATATCCATTTGATTTTTTCTTATTAAATGAAGAAGCAAATCAAAGGGTCCTTCAAAATCATTTATTTTTATTTTTGGAAGCTCCATACATATCCCTTCCCTATTATATTTTCTTATTCATACTTTATATAATAACAATTAATTAATTAATTAACAAGATTAAAAATATAATAGAACCTTAAAATAAACTGCTGTATTAATTTCTTACAGCAGTTTATTATATGACTGGAAATTTAAATTCCCTTATGAAATAAATTTTTTATATTATATTTAATGTTTGATATGAAGTTTCCACGTTTAATGTTTCTATCACAATATACTTTTACTTCACCAACTTTTTCATTATCTAGATACACTTCAACTTTTCCAACAGTTTCTCCCTGCTTATATTCTTTTGCTTCTTCATTATTCAATATGACTTTTTGAGTAACTTCTCCTTCATTGCCCTTTGGCATTACCACATTTAAATCTTCAGCTGCCATTGCAAGGAAAAATCTATCACCATTTTTATCCATTGGTACTTTTTCAACTGCTTCATCTTTTGCAACCAAAGTTTTCCCTGAATATTTTGAAAATCCATAATTTAATAGTACTCCTGCATCACGATTACGAATTTTATATGTAGGTGCTCCCATTATTACAGAAAGCATTCTTACATTATTTCTTATGGCAGTTGCACTTATACAATATTTAGCTTCATTTGTAAATCCAGTCTTTAAACCATCACAGCCTTCAAAAAACCTTACAAGCTTATTATGGTTTACTAATTCTATTGGACTTTTACGTCCTTCTGATATGGAGTCCATATATGTTCCTGTATATTTCAATATAGTCGGATGTTTTAATAATTCTCTGGACATGGCAGCTATATCCCTTGCTGTAGAAACATGCCCTTCTGCTGGAAGTCCATTACAGTTTTTAAAAACAGTCTTTGTCATGCCTAATTCCTTGGCTCTTCCATTCATTAAAACAACAAAGTCTTCTTCTGTTCCTCCTATGTATTCTGCCAAAGCTACTGCTGCGTCATTGCCAGAAGCAATAGCCACACCTTTTAGTAATTCTTCAACAGTACGTATTTCTCCCGTATCAAGAAGCATAGTACTTCCACCCATTTTTTTTGCATTTTCACTGCATGTAACCTTATCACTTAAAGCTATTTTACCATTATCTATATTTTCTATTGTTATAAGCATAGTCATTATTTTAGTTACAGATGCAGGTGCAAATTGTTCATCAATATTTTTTTCATATATTATTTTTCCGCTGACAGGCTCCATTAGTAAAGCTGAACGGGCTTCTATGCTGGTATTATTGCTTTCTTTATTATCTGCTCCAAAGACAGTCATTGAATCATTTAAGAATATTGATAATGTAGTTATTAATGCCAATAAAAAACTTATTATTTTTTCTTTATAAACCATGACATTTCCTCCTTTCAGAATTATTGTTACCAAATCATGAAAGTAATATTTTATTATTTTTATGCCATTAATTCATATAATAATCATTTCATCCATATAAAAACAAAAAGCTTTTAGCCCTTAAAAATGAGGACAATATATAAAGATTTAACAAACTTCACTTCTAACAAAATTTGCCACCAACTCAAAAAAGTGGTGGCAAAAGGGTGGAAAATTTAAAATATTGATTTTATATATTTTTTATAATCCTCCTAAAATTCAGGCTCTAGGGTGTGTATGCATATAGATATAGTTAATTTTATCATTATTTATAATTTCATAGTAAGTATCCATATATGTTAAAACCTGATTACCCAGCAATTTCTGTACTGCTCGTACATTTGCTCCATTCTGCAATAAATGAACAGCAAAAGAATGTCTGAATGTATTTAAATTAACATCTTTATCTATTCCTGCTTTTCTGGAATATTCCTTTACAATTCTCCAGATACCTTGTCTTGTAAGTTTCTGCCCATTTAAATTCACAAAAAGATTATCAACACCACAATCAGCAATTTTGTATCTTACTCCTAAGTATTCTGTCAATGCCTTACATGCACTTCTGCCAATGGGTATGAGTCTTTCATAATTTTTATTGTCAGTACATCTTACAAAATTTAATTCAAGATTAAGGTCATAAACTTTTATTCCTATAAGTTCTGATACTTTCATCCCTGTAGCATACATAAGTTCAAGAAGTGCATTATCTCTAAGACCTTTAGGTGAATCTTTTTCTACTATTCTTATTATTCTGTCTACTTCTTCAATGGTTAAAATCTGTGGAAGCTTTCTTAAATTTTTGGTACTTTTATATTCTATCTTGGGAACTTCTTTTATAAGTCTTTCTTTTTTTAAATAATTATAAAAATTTCTAAGACTTATGACTATTCTGCTTATTGAACGTTCAGATTTGCCAAGATTTAAAAGATTTTGTATATATGACATAATAGTGAGATTATCACTTTTATATAAGTCCAGTTTCTTTCTGTTTAAAAACTTAAGATATAAAGTTACATCAGTTACATAGGCATATATAGTGTTTTCACTTTTCCCACTTTCAAGCAAATAATTTCTATAATTATTTATATTATCTAACATTCTTCTCTCCTATACTTATTAATAAAAATCCATCTACCAGTCCTTATTTAGATATTGTCTTCTGTTTAATTATTATTTAACTATCATTTTTATTATACCAGGTGTTGCATAGGTCTCAATTAAAATACCTATAAAAAATAATATAATAATTATAAAAAGTATACCAAATAATTCCCTATTACTTAAACTTTTTTTATTTTTAATTTTAAAAAACCGTGATTTAAACCTTTCATTTGATATATCAAGACATATGACACTTAATATAATAAAGCATGGAATATAAAATAAGTTTTGTGGCACAACTGATGCAACAGCTAAAAGCAGCCCCCTGCTTTTATATGCATATAAAACAAATGAAAATGTATACCCTAAAATAAAGCCCTTTACTAAATCCATACATAAAATAAAGGGGCTTCCTATGGATATAAAACTTAATACAACTATTATAATTATGAGACTTAAGTTTTTCTTTACAGATAATTTTAATAGTTCTCCATAATTTATATCTTGTCCTAATATGGTTTTTACAAAATCATTAAAATAATTTACCATATCATTTTTATCATTCTGCCCCATATACTTTACAATGTATAAACCAAAAGAAATTCCAACACAAAACATAATCAATATAATAAAAAAGTAAAGCTTCTTATATCTTATAGTATCTTCAAATTTACCAAGAACATATTTCATCGCTTTTTCCTCCATTAAGTTACTCTTAATCTATAATATGTTTTCTATTTTTAATTTATTCTTTCTAAAAAAAACTATGTAATATATTCTTATAATAAGGTAAAAAATAAAGCAATAGATGACAGCTAAGTCATCCATCACTTCATACTCATAATTATATTATTGCTCTAATAGTCTGTCTATAGTTTCAACAAGCCCTTCTACTTCAGGTTTACTAAGTTGAGCATTTGCACCAACTGATTCACCTTTGTGTCTTAACTCATCAGTTATTAGTGATGAAAATATAATTACAGGAAGCTTTCTTAAAATATTATCTTCCTTAATTTTTCTTGTTAAAGTAAGTCCATCCATTCTTGGCATTTCAATATCTGTTATTAATAATTGTACATCTTCAGTAAATTTATCTCCTTTTATTCCTTTAAGACCTGTAAGATAATCTAAAGCCTGCTGTCCATCATCAAATATTCGCATATTCTTAAAACCTGCTTTTGTTAAAGTATCTTTTAAAAGCCTTCTTATTAATGCTGAATCATCTGCAAGCATAACTTTTATATTTGATCTATCTTTATAATCTACACTTACCAGCCTGTCTTCACTAATTCCTGAACTTGGACAAATATCTGTAACTATTTTTTCGAAGTCAAGCATAATTAGAACTTTTTCTCCTAAAAGAATATTACCAACAGATAATGAATTTTCTGATAAATCATCAGGCTTTCTTATTTCATTCCATTTAATACGATGTACTGCTACTATATCATCAATATTAAATGCAACTTTAATCTTGTTAAATTCACATATAATTACCTTTTTACCTATATTTTTAGTTTTTTGCTTAGTTAAGATATATTTTAAATCTACCAAAGTAAGAATTTCTTCTCTACATAATATTAAACCTGCTATTTCAGGCTTTGGGTCTGGAAGCTTGGTAAGACCGTTTTCTGGCATTTCAATTACTTCCTTTACCTTAACTACATTAATTGCATAAGTATTTCCATTGGCAACAAATTCAATTATTTCTAATTCTCCAGTTCCAGATTCTAATAATATATCATTTTTATTTTCCATACTAACATCTACCCCTTTATGTATAATAAACTTACTCTATAATAGTATTATAACATTTAATTGACAATCTTCCTATAATGAGTCAAAAAAAAAATATCTATAACTTATATAAAATTATGAATTTTTCAATCTAAATAACTGTTTTCTTTAAGAAGTTTATACAAAGTTGGCTTTACATTAAATTCTTCCATAATATTTTCAACCTCTTTTAACGCCTTATTTCTCTTTTGTTTTGAAATATTACACTTTTCAGCCCTTATTAAAATGTTTTTAGGAGAATGTTCAATATCTATAAATTCCAGTATCTGAGTCTTATATCCTGCACATTCCAATAAACTTCCTCTTATACTATCTGTCAGCAGTGCCCCAATTCTTTCTTTTATTATTCCATATTTAGTTACTATAGACAGGTTTTTGCTCTCCATCTGACTATTTAATTCATGCTGACAGCATGGAACTGAAAATATATTTTTCACATTCCACTTTATAGCATTAAACAAGGCATAGTCTGTTGCTGTATCACATGCATGAAGTGTAATTACCATATCTACTTTATCATTATATTTAAAACCATTTATATCCCCTAATTCAAAGTGAAGATTATCATAATTATAAGACTCAGCAATTTTATTACATTTACTTATAACATCTTCCTTTAAATCTAACCCTATCATTTTAACCCTTATGTTTCTAATTTTAGTGAAATAATAGTAAATAACAAATGTAAGATAAGATTTTCCACATCCAAAGTCCAATATGGTAAGTTCAGTACAATTTTTATCCTTTATTTCATCATCAATAATCTCAACAAATCTGTTTATCTGCTTATATTTATCATACATGGAACGAACCACTTTGCCTTCCTTGGTAAATACACCAAGATCAATAAGAGGCTGTATTATAGTTCCTTCTTTTAAAATATAATTTTTTTCATTATTATGACTCTTTTTTTCTACAGCTCTATTATCACCTTTGTTTCTTTTTAAATTGACTTTACCTTTTTTAGAAATTTTAAGATCATAAGTGTAATGTTGTGACCATCCATTAACCTGCTTATAATTGCCGCTAATTATTTCTAAAAGTTTATCATTCAGCACTTCTTTAGAAATATTTTCATGAAAAACCTGCTTATCCGTATATCTTTCAATCTGATAATATTCAGAATCATTTTTTTCTTTTAAGAGAATAATTATTTTATTATATTTATATTGTTTTTCCACTTTATTACTTATAACTATTTTTAATATTTTATCAGCAGTTATTTTTTTAATATTTAATATTAATTCTTCCATATATTTTTATCCTTTCTCAAAGTATAATTTAATTTTTAATGCCATAGTTCTCCTCTACACTACATATTTAATTTACTTTGTATTTCTCTTTATTTTCATTACTCTTATCAAATAAATGATTATACTGATAATTTTTGTAATCATTTATGTACTTTGTATATTGATTCTCTTCAGTATATTCATAATATTTACCATCATTTCCCATGTATCCATTAACATTCATGGCTGGAATCTGCTCCATAAGCTTAAGCAAAAAGTGATTATATTCAGGCATTTCAAGTCCTGCATTTTTAAGAACTATGGATGAAAGATAATTTGCACTTATAAGCCCCATATCCTGTTCCTCTATATCATAATTAGCCCATATTCTAAAAGGTACTATGAATTTAGTCTGCATTTCATCTAGAGATAAATTAAATAATGATGTGCCTTCCCTTTTAAACATTTCTTCATAAAACTTTTGTTCTATTCCAGGCTGATGATCTCCAAAAAACACTATAATAGTAGGTTCATCCTGCTCCTCAAAATATTCTATTAAATCTTTAAATGCTTCATCTGTATGTTTAATAAGGCTTAAATATTGATCTGCCTGTTTTGTATTTTCCATATCATCTATATGAATGGTATTTTCAAATACATCTTCACCAAAATTGTATCCGCCATGGTTTTGAATTGTAACATTAAATATAAATTGAGGCCCTTTACCTTTATTTTTTTCATAAACTTCCTTAACCTTATTAAAGCTGCTTTCATCACTTATATAACACCTATAAACTAAAGGATCTTTAAAATCATCAATTGTTAAAAAATCACTAAAGCCTAAATTTTCATATACACCATTTCTATTCCATCCTGTTCCTGGATAAGGGTGAACAGCAGTACTTGTATATCCTTGTTCATTTAATACTGATGTAAGATTTCCTATGGGTCTTTTTACATACTGCTGATAAGGAATACTTCCCGAAGGCAGAAAGGCCATTGAGTTTCCTGTTAAAAATTCAAACTCAGAATTACAAGTATTCCCACCAAATACAGACATAAGCATATTTCCTCTTATGGTGTTTTCCTGCATATTTCTAATAAAAGGCATATAGTCTTCATTGGTTTCAAATTTTGAAATCACCTGTAAATCTGCAAAAGCTTCATCCATAATTGCAATAATATTAGGTTTTTTCTGATCTGATTTTAATGGAATCATAGCCTCCACGGATTTATCATCACTGCCAAATACCACATCCCCAAGAGTTTCCACATTATATCCTACTGGCTTTTCAATAATTAAAAACTTGCTGTTATTTATAAAACTGGTTAAAAATCCGTTTTCTCTATATCCAACGTTTTGCTCCCACAAGTTAACTGTAATACCTATCTTCTTTAAAAAGTCTGTTTTATACACAGTAAATCCTGATACAAATACTACAATTATTAAAGAACCAAATATAATGAGATTTTTCTTTAATGTATTTTTCAAAATATAATTCTTAGTACATAAAGCACATAATATTACACATAATATTATTATAATTGATAGTATAATTTTAGGTTCAGCAAAATTATAGGTATAATTTCCAGCAACACTTTTGGCTGTTTTAAGAGATGCCATATCTGAGGGCAGTATTGGACTATTACGAAATTCTAAAACAAAATGATTTCCGATTCCTATAATCAGAAACAATAAATTTCCCAATATGGTAGTATATTTAACACTTTTTATCAGTGCAAAAATTGAAGCATATATTAAAATATACATAAATATATTAGTTAATAATGCATTAATATTTAACAAAAACATATTGCCATCCTGAAGCATTTCAACCATACCAAAAGAAATTATTGGTGACAAAAACAATAATATTAGTGCAATTTTATAATCATGTTTCTTAAACTTTTCCTTTATAATATTAATCATAGGTTGTTCCCATCCCTTATATAAAATTTATATTTTCTTTAAATTGAATTTTCTTAACTAAAATTCACATTTACTATACTATCACTAAGATATTAAGATATCAATGACTTTACTATTACAATACTAACGCCATTTTACATGGAACCAATATTATTACAAAACATAAAAATAAGACTATTGCATTAAAATTATAAGCAATAGTCCAAATTTTACTTTTACTTCATAATCTTTTTTAAAAGATTTATTCTGTCTTTAAAAGGTGCAAATCTAAATGGCAGTTCCATAAAAGTTCCCCTTACAACAACACTTTTTTTATGGGTAAATGTATCAAATGTAGCTTTTCCATGATATGCTCCCATTCCGCTTGTATTTACTCCTCCAAAAGGAATAGTTCCTGCCCCTCCATGAAGGTTAACATCATTTATGGTTGCCCCTCCACTGCTTGTTCTATTTAAAACATAATTTATATTCTGCTTATTTTCACTAAAATAGTATAATGCAAGAGGCTTATCTTTATGATTAACATATTCTATAACCTGATTTATATTTTCAAATTCAAGGACAGGAAGTATTGGTCCAAAAATTTCTTCATTTAATATTCTGCTGTTTTCTTTTATGTTGGTCAAAATGCATGGTTCAAAATATAATTCTTCTTCATCAAACTTTCCTCCATAAAAAATATCTCCATCTTCTAAATACTTGGAAAGTCTATTTATTTGCTGCCTGTTTATTATTCTTGTATAATCTTCACTGTCTTTAGCATTTTCTCCATACTGAAGCTGTATCTCTTTTACCATAAAATTCAATAATTCATCCTTAATATCCTTATGTACAAAAAGATAATCAGGAGCTATACATGTCTGACCACAGTTTAAAAGTTTTCCCCACACAATCCTTTTTGCTGCAAGACTCAAATTAGAATCCTTATCAACAATACAGGGACTCTTTCCTCCCAGCTCCAGTGTTGTTGGAATAAGTCTTTGTGCTGCCTTTTCCATAACTATTTTTCCAACTCGTACACTGCCTGTAAAGAAAATATAATCAAAATCACATTCTAATAATTCCTCTACAATTTCTTTTCCTTCATCAGCACCTACTACTTTAATATATTCTTCCTGAAAATTATTATTTATTATTTCTTCTAAAAATTTCGATGTATGAGTACAGTATTCTGAAGGCTTTATAACTGCTGTATTACCTGCTGCAATAGCTCCAATAAGAGGTAATATAATAAGCTGGAAGGGATAATTGAAAGGTCCTATAATAAGAGTGGTTCCATAAGGTTCCTTCACAGTAAATGCTTTAGATGGGAAAAACATCATAGAAGTCTTAAGTCTTTCCTTTTTAGAATACTTATATATGTTTTTTATATGGTTATTTATTTCATCATATACTATACTTACTTCTGTAATATAGGATTCAAATTGAGATTTTTTTAAATCTTTATTAAGACATTCCATGACCTTTTCTTCATTTTCCTTTAGTATTCTTTTTAATTTAATCAGTGTATTTCTTCTTTTGTCTATATTTAAAGTTTCACCTCTTAAAAAATATTCTTTTTGCTTATTTACTAACTTATTAATTTCCATATCTGCCTCCATAACTAAAAATATATATTCAAATTTCCATCATCGTATTCTGCACCAGTTATTTCTTAGAATATCTGGTAACATGCTGTTGCAGCTGCAATACTTGTTTTACCCACTCCGTCTTTTCCTGTAAAAACTATAATTCTTGCTATACCCTTATCCTTCTTTTAAAAATAGTTCCTTTCTCGAAGTATATTTTAATTCTACTCTCGAAGTATTTCCCTGTCAACTGGTGAAATTTATATTTATATATAAAACAAAGAAACTTCTTCAACTAACTATTAGTGCAGAAGTTTCTTTATTAATTTTATTCACTCACTATCTTTCTTATCTTTTCTCTTTGTAAAGCTTATTCTGATTATTCTCACTTTTCAAAATATCTGTTATTTTATTTGTAATTGATATTAAGATACATCTTTCTTCTGGATTTAAAGCTCCATATATTTTCTTAATAAACTCTCCTATATGGTTAATAATATCTGTAACTTCTGTCATGCCTTCTTCTGTAAGGGTTATTTTTACAACACGTTTATCTTCTGTATCTCTTTTTCTCTCTACTATATTTTTCTTTTCCAATCTTGTAACAACACCAGTTGCTGTATTTAAAGGAGATTTAATATATTCAGCTATTTCACTCATTTTCATACTCTTATTTTTATAAATAATCATTATAGCTAAAATTTCATTTTTTGAAAACTCCATAAAGCCATTTGTCCAATCGTTAGGGAAAAATAAAAATTTGAATTTTTCTATACATTCAAATATTATAGATTCACAATCAAAGCTGTCATTTATATTCATATATATTCTCCTTTTCAGTTGGTTTATAAGAAATTATAAAACTCCTAATTCAATTAAATTAATTTGTAATTCTAAATTATCATCATATAAATCATTATTCAAATATTTCTTCTCTACTTTATCAATGGCACATCTCATGATTACCTTTATAGTTCCTCCATCTAATGCTTTATTATCAAAGGTCAAACAGGTCTTATTAATCATATCTCTAAACCTAAAAATAAGTTTTGCCGCTTCATGGTTGTTTTTAGCCATTTTCAATTTCATTTCTAGATTTCGTCTTTGATTTCCAATTGCTATGGCTCTTTTTAATAAATCCATATTAGCAGATTTTAAATAGTTTATTTCGTCCTTTGAAGTATATTCTCCACAAGCTATCTTACAGGCAATATACTGCTGTTCCATTGTCTTTTGATTATTTTTTATAGCATTTAAAAAATCTATATCAATTGAATCAATATATCTTTTTCTTTTTTCATCTTGTGAAGATATTTCTATACTATCCTTTACAGATTCTTTCTTTTCTTCCTTTTTTCTTCTTTCTTCTTCCAAATCATCTTTAAATCTTTTCTTTTGTGGTAAATCATAATTCTTATTTAATAATCTATTTTTAAATAGGAAATCATTTTTATCATGAATGCTCATAGCAGGACTAATATTATTAACCCTTATATTTTTACTTTCATATGCCATAAAAACACTTCCTTTCACTAAATTATTATACTTCATTGTCGAAAAATTTATAAAGTACTTTAAAGATTTTGAAGCTGTTACATAATAATTCCTAAATGCTCTAAAAGTATCTTTAATCCTATGCAGATTAATATAACTCCCCCAGCTATTTCAGACTTTGACTTATACTTTGTTCCAAAAATATTTCCTATTTTTACCCCTGCCATAGACAATATCATAGTAGTAATACCAATAAAGGACACAGCTGGAATAACACTAACTTTCAAAAATGCAAAGGTTACACCTACAGCTAAGGCATCAATACTTGTTGCAACTGCAAGTATGCACATATTTTTAAATCCAAGGTCTGCATCAGTAATTTCATTATCATCTTTCTGAAATGCTTCCTTTATCATACTTATACCTATTAAAGAAAGAAGAACAAAAGCTATCCAGTGGTCAACACTTGATATTTTTTCACTAAAAGCACTTCCAAGAAAATATCCAATAAGAGGCATTGCTCCCTGAAATATGCCAAAATACATTCCCACTATAAGGCTCTTTTTTAAGGTTATTTTCTTCATGGCAAGACCTTTGCATATGGCCACTGCAAAAGCATCCATAGATAATCCCACAGCTAAAATAAATAATTCTAATACATTCATATTTTTCTCCTAACATTTATTATTATGTTTATAGTATTCTACCTAAAACATATATTATAAATAAAAATAGAGACTTATCTATAAATACAAAATATTGCATTTATAGATAAGTCTCATTATTTAAAGCAAAACCAGACAGCTTTAACCTGTCAGTATGTTGATTTTACTACACTTATGTGCCAACTACTCCCCTATCATCTTCTTATAATAATAGATTTTTCTTTATCTGTCAATAGAACAGAAAACATATTGAACCATGCTTTACCTTTTTATCAAATCTTTTTTTATTATTTATTAAAGTCCTTCAGAAGTGCTGCAAATGGATTGTCATTTATTGCTTCCTTTTCTGCTTCCTTCTGCATTTTTTTCATTATATTTTTAACTTCTCTTTTATCTACCTTACTCCTTTTATCAAATCTCTTTTCAAAAACACTGGCTTTTTCTCTAAAATTACATGTAGTATTAGTGCAAACATATATTTTACCATCACCTTGACCTCTTAACTCTAATCGCCTTTTACATTCCGGGCATTTTGCATTAGTCAATCTTGCTACATTTTCTTTATATCCACATTCTCTATCCTGACAAACATTCATAGTCCCATTCTTACCTTTTACTTGAAGTAAATATTTTCCACAATCAGGACACTTTTTACCAGTAACATTCTCATGTCTAAATTTATCATTACTCATTTTAACATCTTCAACTAATGCAGTTGCATAATTTCTCATGTCACTAGTAAATGTATGAGCATCTATTTTCCCCTTACTTATAGCATCAAGCTGTCCTTCCCATTTGGCTGTTAGAAGTGGTGATTTAAGTTCTTTAGGAACTAACTCAATAAGCTGTTTACCTTTTGAAGTTGGATATATATCTTTTCCTTTCTTCTCTATTACAAAAGAATTAAATAATTTTTCAATAATATCAGCTCTTGTTGCAACAGTTCCAAGTCCTCCAGTTTCATTTAAAGTCTTAGCTGCCTCTTTTCCTACACTAATATACTTTTGTGGATTTTCCATTGCAGAAAGAAGGGTAGCTTCATTAAATCTTGCTGGTGGTTTTGTCTGACCTTTTCTAATATTAACATCTCTTATTGAAAGAGAATCGTCTTTATTTACTTTAGGTAATGTCTGCTCTTTTATATCATCATTTGATTCATCATCATCTATATTATTTTCATACAGTTTTTTAAAGCCTTTTGAAATTTCAAAGTTGCCTTTTGCAATTAATTTTTCTCCATTTGATTCAGCTTCAATTGTAGTCTGCATATATTCATATGGTGGGAGGAGCACACTTAAAAATCTCTTTATTACAAGTTCATAAACTCTTCTTTCATCTGAAGAAAAATGCATTAAATCAGCTCTCTCTTCTGTTGGAATAATTGCATGGTGATCTGTCACTTTTGAATTATCAACATAGCTTTTATTGCCTGTGATTTTTGTATTTAGTAATTCTTTAGTTACACTTGTATAGTTGCCAAATGATACAGCCTTTAATCTATCTTTAATAGTTGCAACAATGTCTGTTGTAATATATCTTGAATCTGTTCTTGGATATGTAAGTACTTTATGATTTTCATACAATCTTTGCATTATATTTAATGTCTGCTTTGCTGAAAATCCATACATCTTATTACAGTCTCGTTGAAGTTCTGTTAAATCGTAAAGTGCAGGTGAATACTTTTTCTTTTTAACTTCATGTACATTTATTATTTTTCCATTCCCTGATTTTATTTTTGATGCAATTTTCTTTGCAGATTCCTCATCAAAAATTCTTGAATTATTATCCTTATTTATCCAAATTAAATTATATCCATCTGCTTTTGCTGTTATTGTGAAATAATCTTTTGGTTTAAAATTTCTTATATCTTCTTCTCTCTGAACAATCATTGCAAGAGCAGGTGACTGTACACGTCCTGCATTAAGCTGTGCATTATATTTGCATGTTAATGCTCTTGTAACATTAAGACCAACAAGCCAGTCTGCTTCTGCCCTGCATGCTGCAGCATAATATAAATTTTCATAATCCTTTCCAGGCTTTAAATTATTAAATCCATCTAATATGGCTTTTGGGGTTTGTGATGAAATCCATAATCTTTTTATGGGCTTTTTCACTCCAGTTTTTTCAATTATCCAGCGGGCAACAAGTTCTCCTTCACGACCTGCATCTGTTGCTATTACAATCTCATTTACATCCTGTCTAAGAAGCTGCTTTTTTACTTCATTGAATTGTTTGCCTGTCTTTTTTAAAACTGTAAGCTTCATATGTTTAGGAAGCATTGGCAGTGTATCCATCTTCCATTCCTTATATTTATTATTATATCCTTCTGGATCCATTAATCCTACCAAATGTCCCATTGCCCAAGTCACAATATATTTATTTCCTTCTATATAAGCTCCTTTATTTTGAGTACATTTAAGAACTTTTGCCAGGTCTCTGCCAACTGAAGGTTTTTCTGCTAAAACTAATATTTTACTCATTTTATCTCCTTAAATACGTATTTTATCTTATTTGTCCTATAATACTATTTTATATAAATAAGATTTATTTACAATGATTATCTGTAGTAATATTACATTTTTTAATACATAAGCACTTATGACATTTACAATTATTAAAGTTTTTTCTAATATAAGTGAATATTATATATATAGCTGTAATCACCATTCCTAAGCTTATAATTTTCTCCATAATAAATTCAAATCTCCATTAAATAATAAATTTAAAAATCAAGGTTCCTATATTAAATATACAGAAAGAGAACAGCCATGCAGTACATAATTGAAAAATTATAGAAGTACACATATACTTTATGCCATACTCCTTCTTTATGGTTCCACAGGTAGAAATACATGATACATATAGCAAAACAAATACCAGAAATGAATATGCAGCAACAGGACTAAAGCTGTTTTTTAATGCACTTTCAATACTGCCGCCATAAATAACCTGCATAGAAGAAATAACAGTCTCCTTTGCTAAAAGTCCACAAAGAAGAGAAATTGATGCCTGCCAATTTCCAAAACCCAAGTATTTAAAAAGAGGTGCTATTTTCTCTCCAATTTCAGCAAGTATACTTTTATCAACACTGCAGAAATTTAAGTTAAAATTAAAATTAGATAAAAACCATATTATTATGCTCATAGCAAAAATAATAGTTCCTGCTTTTTTTAAAAATTCAATTCCTTTATCCATTATGACATTTATTATGTTTTTCAGCCTTGGAATTCTATATTCAGGAATTTCTAATAAAAAAGGCTCCTCCTTATTTTTAAACACTGTGGAATTTATAAGTATTCCTGAAAGAAAGGCTGTAAATATACCTAACACATATAAAGATGCAATAACAATTCCCTCATATCCTTTAAAAAATACTGATGTAAACACCAAGTATACAGGAAGTTTTGCATTACATGATGAAAAAGCAACAAGAAGAGCTGCAAGTTTTCTATCTTTTTCACTTTCTAAAGTTCTGGCAGCCATTATGGCTGGTACTGAACAGCCAAATCCCAAAATCATGGGAATAAAGCCTTTTCCTGAAAGCCCCATTTTTCTCATAACCTTATCCATAATAAGTGCCATTCTTGCCATATATCCACTGTCTTCAATAATCGTTATACATGTAAACATAACTAATATTATAGGTAATAGAGCCAAAATACCTCCCACACTAGAAACAATTCCATCAACTATAAGAGATTTAAACCAGTCAGGCTCTGAGGACAGTATACTTTCTATATAAGGTATCAGCTGGTTATTTAATAAATAAGTAAGTAAATCTGATAAGGGTCTTCCAATCCAGGAAAAAGTAATTTTAAACATAACAAGTATAACAAGTATAAATATAGGAAATGCCATCACCGGATTAAGCATAATATATTTGTCTATAATATTACTTATTTTTTTCCTGCTTGTTTTTTTATAATTTACTGTTTTCTTTAATACTTTTTCAATATATCCATAAATCTCTTTTTCATTCTTAAAACTAGATGAATTTTTTAAATATTCCTTCTTAACATGTATTCCTTTTAATTTTTTCTTCAACTTATCAATTCCAATATTTTTTTCTGCTGATATGGGTACTATTTCTACTTCCAATTCCTCTGCCAATTTATAAAAATCTATTTCTATTCCTTTTTTATCACATATATCAATCATATTTAGTGCTAGAATAATAGGTTTGTTAAAACTTTTAAGCTGTATAGTAAGATAAAGATTACGGCTTAAATTTGATGCATCAACAATATTAAGTATAACATCAACATTATCATTTAATAGACATTCCTTTGACACTTTTTCTTCATTTGAAAAAGTGTCAAAAGCATATATACCTGGTAAATCCATAATCATTACATTATCAAAAAAACCTTTCTTTTTGTCTACTGTAACTCCCGGCCAATTGCCAACATACTGATTAAAACCAGTCAGTGTATTAAACAAAGTTGTCTTTCCCACATTAGGATTACCAAATAAAGCTACATTTATCACTATTCCCCCTCCTTCTCTATGAAACAATAATATGTGCCGCATCCTTTATTCTTATTGCTAAATCAAATCCTCTAAAGTGAATTATTATAGGATCTTTTAAAGGAGCTCTTCCTTTTAACATTACTAAAGTTCCTTGAACACATCCCAATGCCATTAAACGCTTTTTTAATTTTTCATTCCCTTCTATCATAATTACTTTAGCAGAACTTCCTACAGATAAATTACTTAATATCATCTTATTCCTCTCTTACATATTCCAAAATGGTTTTTACTTATCTATATATTATACAATTAAGTTTTCCTACATATTCCTTATGTAAACAAAAAATAGAGTTACTGCATAATTTCTATATATTATGTAGAACTTAGTGTAGTGTGGTAAAACAACGAAAATGATAGACTTGCAGCTAAAATATATATTCAAGGAAAT
>CAZPRO010000013.1:0-35642 GCA_964588775.1 uncultured Clostridium sp. | reverse complement strand
TAGCAAACCATAATACTATTGCATCAATGAGTAAAATAACAGATACTGATTATGGAAAGACATCAACTGAATTTGCAACTCAGAATGCCATTAATCAATATAGCTTTATGGCAATGCAGGCAAATATGAATCAATATTCCATATTAGCTCAAGTATAATGAGTACAAATGTATAAAATCAACTAAAAAGGCTGTTCCACTAAATATGTCTGACACTATATATTTAAGAGAATTAATATATTGGTGAAAGATAATTTTGTAGGACAGCCTGTTTTAAAAAAATTATTGAACTTCAGAAGTGGTATTATCCTTGCCCTGCCACTTGTCAAATCTATTCATAATTTCAGTATAAGTATCCTGGCAGATTTGTGGAAGTTTCTTATTTCCAGTTGCACTGTTAAAATCTAAACCAGCAGCCTTAAAGCCTTTTTCAACTGCATCTCTCATTTCTTGAATTTTATCCTGATTATCTCCAGCAATTGCTTCAGCCAGTTTCATTATTCTGTCAGAAACTGATTTCACAGAATAAGCTCCATCACCTTCAAGAGCAGCTTGTGCTTTGGCTGGATCAGTTTCTAATGCAGGAAGAGCATTATCTACAGAGCCAAATACACTTTCTAGAAGATTTGAGAAATCACTTGAAATTGTTGATTTATAATTTCTTTGATTGTTCATTGTTTGGTTTATGAAGTCCTGCATTAGTTTTGCTTCGTTGTCCTTCTGCTGCTGTTTTAAAGCATTAACTTCATCAGCAGATAATTTCTTTTTTGCAGCAGGTTTGTAAGATTCATAAGTAGTTTCAGTTGATTTTTCAAAAGTATCTTTTCCAAGAGGAACATAAGATACGTCAGTTTTTGAACTTTCATCAGTAGTTTTATTAGAAGAAACAGCACTAGAATTATAAGAAGCTGAATAATTTGTATTAGTTGAGTTTATATTAGTAACATCCATGTCTTTTAACCTCCCTGTATAAATATTGTATTTATTTTATCGATAAATTAGAGTGAATCTTTAGATTTTTATAAGAATAATGAAATTAATATGATAATAAAAGTGTGAAATGGAGGAAAATTATGAAGATAATATGTATTGTTCAAGGAAGAATGGGTTCAGAAAGGCTTCCAGGAAAGGTAATGAGAGAAATAAATGGCAAGCCCATGATTTCTTATACATTAAATTCTTTGAAAGAAAGCAGATATATTGATGAAGTGATTTTAGCTACATCAACTTTAGAAATAAATGATCCTTTGGTTAAATATGCTAAAGACAATGGATTTGAAGTATTTAGAGGCAGTGAGGAAAATGTACTTGAAAGATTTAAGAAGGTATCAGATAAATATGAAGGAGATATAATTATTAGAGTAACTGGTGACTGTCCATTAATAAATCCTATAATTGTTGATAATGTAATAACCAAATTTTTAATGTATGATTATGATTATATAAGACTTGATGTACCACAAACTTTCCAAAGAGGTTATGATACAGAAATATTTTCAAAGGATGCCTTAAATAAAGTGTATGAACGGGTATGCAGTGAAGAAAATATGAAAAACCATGAGTATGATAAATTTAGAGAGCACGTTACATTATACATATACAATCATCCTGAAGATTTTAGCATTGGATATGTAAAAGGTGAACAAAAATACTATGAAAACAGGGAAATAAATTTAAGTGTAGATAGAATAGAAGATTTTGAAAGAGTAAAAAATATAATAAATGGTATTAAAAAATAAAATATATTAGGAAATACCATAGAATAAAGAATAATAAAAGGTATGTGTATTAAAAGTGGTAAAATAAAAATACACATACCTTTTTTACAAGAAAGTCTTTATGAAGTGCTAAGCATAAAATGAAAAATTGCTTACAGATGATGAGTTGTTTGAAGAAGCACTTGGCAGTTTTTTATTATAAGCAAGAATATCAGCATTTGTTTTATCTGATAAATAGGAAGTATTATCATGATAAAGCTTTTTTGCCATACTTTGAATTGTGCTTAAAAATGAATTTTTGCTTTGAGATTGTTTCTTTAAGTAACTACCCATTTTACCGCTGGCT
Organism: uncultured Clostridium sp.; assembly: GCA_964588775.1. Taxonomy (GTDB): domain Bacteria; phylum Bacillota; class Clostridia; order Clostridiales; family Clostridiaceae; genus Clostridium. The sequence goes on along the minus strand of CAZPRO010000013.1, from coordinate 33,579 downwards.
AATGCATTTTTAAAGGCTGTTTCATCAGAAATTTCTAATGTTCCACTACCTTTTACATTTATTCCTAATTTGGCTAATTCAGAACTATCTTTTTTTGCATATTTTTTGATTTTCTTTGTAAGATTGGCAAGTTCAGCATCATCACTGGCATTTTTTATATATTTAACTACCTTATTGTATGTTTTGATGAAATTTTTTACATCACTGCTTCCGGATTTATATAAAGATACTGCTTCATTGGAAGTATCAGATGAGATTAATGCTGACAGTTTATCTGAACTTCTGAATAAATTATTAATTTCTTTGGAAAGTTTTCCGCCTTGGCTTCCAGAGTTTTCTAAATATTCTTTTAATTCATCACTTAACACTACTTTTTTTATATTGCTTGACCTTGATTGATTACTGTATAAAGCAATATTACCGTTTATTGCATTTGCCATAATGAACAACTCCTATAATGAAATTTATACTATAATTATCGTTGATAATTATACATGCTTTAGATATGATATAAGATGTAGGAACAATAAAAAGTGCAAATTATAAAGGAAAATGTTTGAAAGGCGATAATAAAAATGAGGTGAAAAAGGTGAATAAAACATTTAATATTGGAAATTTTAACATAGATGAAAAAGGAAAGACTTTTATTATTGCAGAAATGTCTGCAAATCATCTTCAGGATTATAATAGAGCAGTAGAAATAATAAAGAGAGCGGCATGGGCTGGTGCTGATGCCATAAAGCTTCAAACATATACTCCAGACACAATTACAATGGATTGTGATAATGAATATTTTCAAATAAAGCAGGGAACTATTTGGGATGGGACAACCTTGCATAAATTATATGAAACAGCCTATACTCCATGGGAATGGCAGCCTAAATTAAAAGAGGCAGCAGAAAAAGAGGGACTTGTATTCTTTTCATCTCCCTTTGATTTTACAGCTGTAGATTTTTTAGAGGAAATTGATGTTCCTGCATATAAAATAGCTTCTTTTGAAATAAATGATATACCATTTATAGAATATATAGCATCAAAAGGAAAACCTGTTATTATGTCAACTGGTATTGCAAGAATGGGAGATATTCAGGATGCACTGGATGCCTGCAGAAGAATGGGAAATGAAAATGTAGCTCTTTTAAAATGTACATCATCTTACCCAGCACCAATTGAAGAAGCTAATTTGAACACAATTCCTAATATGAAAGAAACCTTTAATGTAGTTGCTGGTTTGTCAGACCATACTATGGGAAATGCAGTATCTGTTGCAGGAGTGGCTCTTGGAGCTAAAATAATTGAGAAACATATGACTCTTAGAAGAAGTGATGGAGGAGCAGACAGTAAATTTTCCATGGAACCAGAAGAATTTAAAGAAATGGTTCATAATATAAGAATTGTAGAAAAAGCAGTTGGAACAGTAAGCTATGATTTATCACAAAAGCAGATAAATTCAAGAGAACATTCAAGAAGTCTTTTTATAGTTAAGGATGTAAAAAAAGGTGAGGTATTTACTGAAGAAAATTTAAAAAGTATACGTCCTGGATTTGGAATAGAAACAAAATATATTAAGGACATAATAGGAAAAAGGGCAAAGAGAGATATTGAAAAGGGAACACCTATGAAGTTTGATTTAATTGAATAAATAAGGTATAATGGGGGATTTTACATGGAAGACAAAAAGGTATTATTAGGATTTTATAGGAGTAATATAGATCCATATTTAAAGGTACTTGAGAACTTTGAAAAGGGCGGTTATGAAGTACAGGTTTTTGATAATGTAGATAATAATATTGAGGAACTTAATATTGAAAATATTATAAATAATGTTTTTGGAGATAATGTAAATAGGGAAAATATAAATATAATAAGTAATATTGAAAAATTAATAATCAGTCTTTATAAAGAAAATAGTTTTATATATAATTCATTTATTTATGATAATTCTATTGGAGAAATAAATAATAAAAATGAAGAAATTTATAATTATGCACATATAAGAAAAAATTTATATGCACTGAAAGAGTGGAATATAACTTTAGAATACAGCCTTTTAAAAGATATAAATATAAAGGATTTATCATTTAAGGAAGCACAGACATTTATTGATTTAACAAATTTAATAGGAAAGCAGGGAAATAGCGTTGCAGATTTATATGGGCAGTTAGAATATCTGGCAAAAGATCTGCAGGTAAAAATCAACAGTTTTCATGATGATGAAAAAATAAATATAAAGGAAAAATTTGAAGAAGCCTATAAAAAAATGAACATTATGTCTAAAGTTTATTTAGGTTCCTTTTTATTAAATACCTTTAAAGAGAGGAAATATGGAACACTGCTTATAAATACCATAAGCAGTTCAGACATATTAAATAAAAATAATAAATTTTCTCTAATGTATCAGATAATTTCAAAGGGATTTACAGATGGAGCCATTGCAGCTGCTACTGATTTTGATAAATTACATAAAATGTATGATGATATTTTTGAAGAGTTTAAAAAGGCAACAGGCAGTTATAAACATATTTCTAAAGATGAAAGAAATCAGGATTTAATTTGTGTTTTTATAAGCCAGTTTCTCACATTGGAACATGGACCGACTAAAACTGCTTTAGACAGATGTTATGCACTTGCAAAATATTTAAATAAAAAAGTAATACTAATAAATACTCGTGAATTAATGAGCAAAAAAGGTCTTCTTTTAATGAATGGAATGAGTGCAGGAAATGTAAATGCAGGATTAAATGGAAACAGAAAGATTCAGCATAAAGATATAATTATAGATTATTATCAGCCTGACATTGAAATGCCTGATGAAAATGTATGTAAAGATATATTAGAGTTTATAAAGGAGCAAAAGCCTTATTTACTATTTAATATAGGCGGGTATAGTATTGCTGCAGATTTGGCAGCACAAATGGTTCCCATGGCTACCATATCTACATCTGGAAACTATTCCATATCTAAAAATAAGGGACAGTTTTTTATTATGGGACGTAAGCCGGTGGAAAGTGATTATGAATTAATAGCCAAAGATGGCCATTCTAGAGAAGCCATTATTGAATGTCCATTTACATTTGAATTAAAGCCTCAAAAGGAAAACTATACAAGGGAAGACTTTAACATTCCTAAAGACAAATTTGTAGTTGGAACTGTAGGTGCAAGACTTAAAAATGAAATAACAGAAGAATTTATAAAGACTCTGGATAACCTGGCTGAAAAAGGATGTTTCATAGTTACCATAGGTGAATATGAATTCCCGGAAAAAATTATTAATAATTATCCAAGTTTAAAAGAAAATCATTTATGTATGGGATTTCAAAGTGATATACTTGCTTGTGTTCAGTTATTTGATATTTATGTTAATCCTAAAAGACAGGGGGGAGGAACATCTGCTGTGGAATGTATGTTTAAGGGCAAACCTGCCTTATCATTAAAGGTTGGTGATGTATCCATGCTTGTTGACGAAAACTTTCTTGTAGATAGTTTTGCTGAAATGGAATATATGGCAGAAAGACTATATACTGATAAAGAATTTTATAAAGAAATGAGTCATAAAGCAGAAAATAAGGCTGGGGATTTAATGGATACTAAGACCTATTTTATAAAGATGTATAATGAGGTAATTAATAGTCCTATTTTTGACTAAAATTATTAAAGCTATATAACTTTAATTAAAATTATCTGTAGGAGGAAAAAAGATGAACTTTGCTATTATAGGAGGATCTATAACAGAAGGAGTTGGAGCAGATAAATATGAAAATTCATATGCTGGCAGGCTGGAAAAATATTTAAAAGAAAAACATACTCATGTAAGGTTAAAGAATCTTGGAATAAGCAGTACAGCTTCCAATTATGGTATGTTTAGATTAGATGAGGATCTTGGAGATTTTAAACCAGATGTTATTTTTATTGAATTTTCAGTTAATGATAGAATATATTCTCCATATGATGTTAATATTCATTTTGAAGGTTTAATAAGAAAATGTGCTGAGTATACTAATAAAATAATAATTATTGGAATGCCTTCAAAGCTTGGTGATAGTGTAACTTCTATGCATAAAAAAATAGCCTATTTTTATAATCTTCCATTTATTGATGTTCAGGATGAAGTTTTTAAAAGAATAGGTACACGGGAAATAACATGGACAAAAATATCTATAGACAGCCTTCATCCTAATAATACTGGTCATGAACTTTATTTTAATATAATAAAAGAGTATTTGGATAAAATGAATTTTGAAGATATTAAAATTTCTTTAGATTATAGAACCATAAGTCAGTATAAATTTTTAAATCCTATTATTGAAAGGTATAGCAGTAAGAACATTATTTATTATGGACACTGGAGAGAAGAAAAAATATCTTCAAGCAATACTTTAGCAGCTTTTACTGAAACTAAAAATGATGCAATTGTATATAAATTTAAAGGCAAATATATAGGGATACTTGCTTTTAATGGGAGAAATATGGGGAAAATGCTTTGTGAAATAGATGGACAAAAATGTTTCCAAATTGATTTATATAAAGACATTGATACAAAAAAAGATGTAGTATTTTATTATAGCCAGCTGCCAGCAGGAGACCATATTTTAAGAATGGTATTAGAGGATAAAAATGAACAAAGTTTAGGAAATGAAGCAGCTATAGCAGGCTTTTTAATTGATAAGCCTAAGGATAAGTAATCTGATTATGACAGAGGGGATAAAGGATGAAAATATTAATCAGGGCAGATGGAGGACAAGGTATAGGGCTGGGACATGTAATGAGAATGTGTGTTCTTGCAGAGGCTTTATCAGAAAATAAAGAAAATGAAGTTTGTTTTGCCTGTAGAAAATCAACAAATGGTAAATATGATGCTGGAATTAGCATAATTAAAGAAAATAAATTTAAAGTCTTTAATATAGATAAAGATAATGTGGTTGAAGACTTAATAGAACTGCAAAAATCTTATGGAGCTCATATATTAATTACAGATAGTTATGAAGTTGACACAGAATATTTTAGTGTGTTAAATAATTATTTTCAAAGTATGGTGTATATTGATGATGTTAATAAAATAAAAATGCCAGTGGATATGATTATAAATCAAAATATTAATGCAATAAACATGAATTACAGAAAAAATGTATTAGAAGAAACTGAACTGGTTTTGGGAACGCAGTATTGTATGCTGCGGAGAGAATTTAGAAATGCATTTAAAGAGAAAAAAATTAAGGAAAAGGTTGAAGATATTTTACTTACTTTGGGAGGAATGGATGACAGTTTTAATACTCTGAGTATATTAAAAAACATTAAAGATTGTGGAAAAAATATTCATGTTGTTGTAGGAAAGGCATTTAAAAGGGAATTAATTGAAGAAATAGATGACATACAGCAGAATAATAAAAATATATTTGTGTACAAAAATGCAAAGATGGCAGAACTTATGCTTATATGTGATGCTGCCATAGCTGGCTGTGGATCCACTTTATATGAATTGAGTGCTATGAAAGTTCCATCTATAGGTATAATTGTAGCAGATAATCAAAAAGAAACTGCAGAAGAAATGAAAAAGCAGGGAATTTTATATGAAGTCTATGATTATTCATGTGAAAATAATTATGTAAGCCATATTGAGAAGAAATTAAATATTCTTATAAATAATAAAAACATAAGAAATGAAATAGTAAAAAAGCAGTCTCAATGCATTAATATAAATGGAGTATACAATATTGTGGAAAAAATTGAAGCTTTGCATAAGAAAGTTGAAAGGAACGTTTGTCAATGATTCAATTAGAAAAAAGTAAATCTGGAGTAATGACAGCAAAATATAAGGGGAAATATATACATAGCAGATATGATCCTGTATCAGAGGGAGAAAGATTTGCTAAAAATAATTTAAGAAAAATAGATAATAAAATAGTTCCTGTATATGGCTTGGGGTTAGGGTATCATATACAAGCTATGGCTGATTATGTAGGAAAAGAATGTTTAATATATGTTTTTGAATATAATAAGGAAATGGTTGAATTAAGCAAAAAAATAAATCCACAAATATTTTTAAATCATAAAATAAAAATATTTACATCAAATAATGTTAATTTCTTTAATGAATTATCTAAAGCTATAAAAGATTTTGGGGATTTAATTATATATAAGCCGTCTTTGGAAACCATAAAAGATTATAATAGCCGTTTGTACAATTTAATTTATGATTTTTCTATAACAAAGCAGTATTCTGCAATGGACAGGGAAATAGTTTGGCAGTCTGAAGAAAATGTAGAAGCAAATAGGAAAATAGAAAGTTATTCAATAGAGCAGTTTGTGGAAAAAAATGTTTGTAAAGATAAACCATTTCTAATTGTAAGTGCAGGACCTTCTGTAGATGATGATTTAGAAATATTAAAGAAAGCATATAATAAATTTACTGTTATTTGTGTAGGAAGTGTTTTAAGAACTTTGGTGAATAGCGGAATAAAACCAGATGCAGTAGTAATTATTGATACAAAAGAAATTGTAAAGAAACAGTTTGAGGGACTGGAGGAAGCAGCAAAAGATATTGATTTGTGCTTTGCAGCAGCAGCATCTAAAGAAGCAGTGGCATTTTATCCGGGTCCTAAATATATGTTTAATGGATATAACAGTTCTGTTACTATTACAACAGGAGGGACTGTTGCAATAGCAGCTATGGATATAGCATTAAAATGTGGATGCTCCAAAATGATTTTTTTAGGTCAGGATTTAGCTTTCATAGGCAGTAAATCTCACACAAATACATTTGAAAAAACCTATGGTTTTGAAGATGATTACAAAAACCATGTAAAATATGAAAAAGTAAAAGGAATTAATGGAGAAACTTTATATACATTAAAAGGTTATTTGAGATTCAAAAATAAAATTGAATCTTTAATACGAAGCAATAATAAGACAGAATTTATAAACTGCAGTAAAGGTGCATTTATAGAAGGAGCAGCACATGTTTCCTTTGAAGAAGTAGTAAATAAAATTAAAGGTTAGAAAAAAATCTTCGAATAATAAGAATAAGATTGAGGGAACATTATTAAATAAGGAGAGGATAATTAAATGCGATTAAGTCATAATTTATACACTTTAAGGAGTTTAAAAACATACAGAAATTCCTTAGACAATTATTCAACAGCTCTAGGGCATATTAGTTCTGGAAAATCAATAAGTGAAGCTAAGGATAACCCAGGAAAGATAGCTCATTCAGAAACTCTAAGGTTATCAGTTATATCCAATGCCAGAGCAGAACAGAATATTCAAGACACAAATTCTATGCTTCAGACTTATGATGGTGCACTTCAGGAAATTAACAATAATGTTACAAGACTTAAAGAATTAGTAGTTAAAGCTAATAATGGGACATATACTGATGAGGATAGAGCATTAATGCAGAAAGAAGCAGATGTAATATTAAAATCCATTGATGATTTAGGTTCTAAGACCACATTTAATGGAGTTGGTTTAAGTGATGATACAGTAACAGATAACAATAATCCTAATTATAAGAAATCAAAAATTGGAGCATTAAAAAATGAAGACATGGAAATACCATTTTTTAATATTTCTACTAAAGGATTTGGCATGGATGACCTTGATATAACAAGTAAAGAAAAAGCATCAAGATTTTTAGATGTAGTAGATGAAGCAGGGATAGAGGTAAGCAGAATTAGAAGTTTATATGGTTCTCTTCAAAATAGATTGGATTCAACAAGTGAAAATATATTGGAAAAGAATGAAGTTATAACAGCTGCAGAAAGTGACATTTCTGATGCAGATATAGCAGAAGAATCTATGAAATTAATTAGAAACAGTATTTTATCTCAGGCATCAAATAGTTTAATGGTACAAAGCAACAAAATGCCAATGGATGTTTTGAACAGAATAGCCGGTATGGGTGTATAATTTAGTAACAGAGAAAAAATTAATTTAGAGACTGGTTTCTAAATTAATTTTTTTTGTGCAATTTGGTAAGGATTATATAAAAAGATAAAAAATAATAATTATTTAGACAAAATAAAAAAAAACATGGAAAAAATCATACAGGTATTTTATAATATAATGTATAAAGGTATTTTTATGACGTTTGGGAAAAAGTGGAACTGTTTTTTGGAATACCATATTCATTGAAATTCTATGTAATGGAGAGGTGTGTTATGGGGATTAATTCAATTATAGATGATGAATCATACGGATTGATAAAAAAAGGAATAGAAGCTACAACTTTAAGAGCAAAAACAATAGCTAATAATATTGCCAATATTAATACTAAAAATTATAAAAAGTTTTCTGTGGTTTTTGAAGAAAACTTAAAGAAAGATAGTGATTCAGGCGTTAAATTAAAAACAACAAATAGAAAACATCTTACAGGAACAAATGGAGGAAATGGTGAAATACAAATAAAACAGGATGAAAATTCAAGTATGAGAACTGATGGAAATAATGTTGATCTTGATTATGAAAAAGTAAATCAAGCTGCCAATACATTAAAATATAATGCTTTAATTACAAGGATAAATGGTAAAATAAGTTCAGCAAAATCAGTTATAAAATAGAAGGGATGTGTAATTAAGAATGAATGCTTTTAGTTCAATGCAGATAAGTGCAACAGGTTTAGCAGCAGAAAGATTAAGAATGGATACAATATCATCAAATATGGCTAATGCCAATACTACAAGAAAGGCTGATGGAAGTGGAGCTTATGTTAGGAAAGTAGCCGTATTCCAAGAAATGTTAGATAAAAATGGAAACATGGCAGGCGTAAAAGCTGTAAAAATTCAGGATGATGAGTCTCCCTTAAGAAAAGAATATGATCCTACTAATCCAGATGCAGATGAGACAGGCTATGTTACAAAACCAAATGTTAATGTGCTTAATGAAATGGCAGATATGATGGTGTCTACAAGATCATATGAAGCCAATGCAGATACATTAACAGCTTTAAAAAACATGTTTTCAAAAGCATTAGAAATAGGAAAGTAGGGTGAACTATGAAAATAAATGATGATTTTTTAAGTAAAATTGAGAATTTTAATAAAAGATATGATGCAAAATCTAAAATAGAAGAAAAAGAAAATGCTTCCAATGAGTCATTTGGTCAAATATTAAGGAATTATATTGATGATGTTAATAAATTGAGTGTTGAATCAGATCAGTTAACAAACTCATTTATTAGAGGAGACGATGGAGTAAATATAGAGGATGTAATGCTTAAGGCATCTGAAGCAAGTTTGGGATTGCAGTTTTTGACAACAACAAGAGATAAGTTACTTGATGGGTATAAAGAATTAATAAAGATGCAGTAAGAATAACAATGGATGGTTGTTAATGCATTTAGTAAGGAGAGCTAGAAAATGGGAAAACTTTTGGATAAAGTTAAAGAGTTTTTAGGGAAGCTTAAATCTCAAAGTTTAAAAGTTAAAATTGCTTTAGGTATATCTATATTAGTTATTATAATAGCAATTATAAGTGCTGTTGTATATTCAAAATCTAATAAGTATCAGGTTTTGTTTAGTAATCTTGATCCTAAAGATGCTCAAACAGTAATGTCTACTTTGGAAGAGGAAGGCATAGACTATAAACCTGACAGTTCAACAAACAGCATATTAGTACCTAAAGAGCAGGTGAGCAAGTATCAGCTTAAATTATCACCAAATTTAACATCAGGAACTACAGGTTATGAACTTATGGATAATACCCAGACCTTTGGAATGACTGATGAAGAATTTAAGATTTATAAGCAGAGAATGTTAGAAGGGGAAATAGCAAGAACAATTCAAAGCTTTGATGCTATAGAAAGTGCTACTGTTCATATTACAGCACCAAATGATTCTGTTTTTGTTAAGGAAAAAGAACCGGGAAGTGCATCTGTAACCATAAAAATAAAAGATGGACAAGAATTAAGCAAGGATCAGATTAAATCAATTATTGCAGTGGTTTCAAGAAGCTGTGATAATCTTCCAGAGGAAAATGTGGTAGTAGTAGATCAAAATGCCAATTTTCTAAGTAAGAATGTAATTAAAGATGATGATACAGCAATAGATGATGAAACTATAAGTAAACAGCATTCTTTACAGAGAACTTATGAAGAAAAACTTGAAGATAATATTATTAAGTTACTAGAATCCATTGTAGGAAAAAATAAGGTTAATGCAACTGTAAATGTGGATTTGGATTTTGACGCTACACAAAAGACAGAAACTACAGTAGATCCAAATAAAGTAATTATAAGTCAGGAATCATCAAGAGATGAAAATGCAATAAGCAATGGTGATTTGAGTGAAAGCCCAGTTGACAATAATATGGTTAATGAAATAAATACTGATAATGGTGGTACTACTTCCTTATCAGAAAAACAGACTACAAATTATGATACTGGGAAGAGTGAGACAAGAACTATTAATGCACAGGGAACTGTAAAAAGAATAACTGCATCAATTATAGTGGATAGGCAGTTGTCAGCAGCTGAACAACAACAGTTTAGAGAAACAGTTCAAAATGCAATAGGCTTTAATGCAGCTAGAGGCGATCAGGTATCCATTCTTGGAGCTGAATTTGATACCACTGAGCAGGATGCTGTTAAAGAAGCAGAACAAGCATTAACAGCTAAGAGAGAAGCAGCAAGAAGAAATCTTTATATTACTTTAGGTGTTATTGGTGGATTAATATTACTTGTTATTTTAATACTAGTATTAAGAAAGTTCAGAAAGAAGAAGAAAGAAGAAAACGAACAAATCTTGGACACTTTAATAGATGACAGTCTAATACCAAAAGAACCAGAAGTATTTACACCTATTGACTTTGATGTTCAGAATCAAAAAAGTCATCTTGAAAAAGAGATTAAGAAATATGCAACAGAAAAACCAGAACAAGTTGTTGATATTATTAAATCTTGGCTTGTAGAGGATGAGAGGTGATGATTATCTATGGCAAAGAATAATGAAAATAAACTATCTGGTGTTCAAAAAGCAGCTATATTATTTATAACTCTTGGACCAGATGCATCTTCAGGAATCTTGAAAAAGCTTCCTGAAGCAGATATACAGAAAATAACATATGAAATAGCTAATATTACATCTGTTACTCCAGAACAGAGAGAAGAAATATTAAATGAATTTTTACAGATTAATAAAGCTCGTGACTATATTATTGAAGGCGGTATGGATTATGCTAAGCAGTTATTATCAAAGGCACTGGGTTCACAAAGAGCAAGTGAAATATTAGATAAAGTATCAGAAGCAACTGCACAGTACAGACCATTCTCTATTGCTAGAAAAGCTGATCCTCATCAATTATTTAATGTAATAGTATCAGAACAGCCGCAGACAATAGCACTTATTTTGTGTTATTTGCAGCCTGATAAAGCAGCACAGGTTATGGCTGAACTGCCAGAAGAAACACAAAGCGAAGTTGCTTACAGAATAGCTACTATGAATAATACATCACCTATGGTTATTAAGGAAATTGAATCAGTACTTGAGGGAAAATTATCTTCTGTTGTTAGAACTGAAATGACAACAATTGGTGGTGTTGAAACATTGGTTGGAATCCTAAATCAGGTTGACAGAACAACAGAAAAGAATATTACTGAAGGATTAGAAAGAGAAGATGCAGAACTTGCTGATAAAGTTAAGAGTTCAATGTTTGTATTCGAAGATATTGTTTCTCTTGATGATGTATCTATTCAAAGAATTCTTAGGGAAGTTGAAGTATCTGATCTTGCCCTTGCACTTAAAGGATGTTCTGATGAAGTTGCAGAATGTGTTTACAGAAATCAATCTAAGAGAGCTGCTGCTTCATTAAAAGAAGATATGGAATTCTTAGGACCTGTAAGACTTATGGATGTTGAAAAATCACAGCAGAAGATTGTATCTGTTATTAGAAGATTAGATGATGCCGGAGAGATTATAATTTCAAGAGGTGGAGAAGATGCAATCATCGTATAATGTTATAAAAAGTCAATTTACAAAATCTGGAGAGAGTAAGGCGATTTCAACTGAATATGTAGTAAAAAATTTTATTCCAGAAATAGAGCCAGAAGATGAGGTAATTGATGAAGAGGTAGTTGTACAGCCACAGGTTGATCCGGAAGAAATATTACGTAAATATGATGAAATTGGTAAAAGTATAATAGAGGAAGCACAACAAAAGAAACAAAAAATAGAAACTGAAGCAGAGATAAATGCACAAAAAGTAGAGAAAGAAGCTTATGAAAAGGGCTATGCTCAAGGAATAAATAATGGTAAGGAAGATGGATATAAGCAGGCTTATGAAGAAACCATTGAAAAGGCAAAGGAAGAAGCTGCTAATATAATAGAAAGAGCTGAACAAATACTAAAGGGAGCTGAAAGGGATTATAATAATTATCTTACAAGTAAAAAAAATGATATTATAGATTTAGCCCTTAATATAGCAGAAAATATTGTGAGAAAGAAATTAGAGAAAAATAATTCAATGAATGAACTTATAGAAGAAGCTTTGAGATTATCTAAAGGTGAAGAAAGTGTGGTTATAAAAATAAATCCTTCATATGTGGATGAATTAAAAAAATATGTTGATAAATGGAAGATTGAATATTCAATAAAACATGAAATTTTTATGCTGCCAGATGATTCCATGGAAAAAGGTAATGCCATAATTGAGAAAAATAGTGGTGTAGTAAAGATAGGTGTAGATATTGGAATGGAACAGATTAGAAAAGCTTTATTTGGATAAAAGGTGAGAGGAATAAAATAAATGCTAGATTTAGATTTTGATAAGCTTAAAAAAAAGGTTAATAATACATCAGCAATATATAGTGAAGGAATAGTAAAAAAAGTTATAGGTCTTACAGTAGAAGTTCAAGGAATAAAAGCTTTTGTTGGAGAATTGTGTATAATATATAATGAAAGTGGGAATCCAATAAATTGTGAAGTTGTAGGGTTTAAAGATGAATTTGTAGTACTTATGCCTTTAGATGAGTTGATTGGTATTTCGCCAGGCTGTAGAGTTGTGCCTCAAAGAAAACCACTAAGTGTGGCATGTAGTGATGAAATGCTTGGTCATATTTTAGATGGACTTGGAAATCCACTGGATGGCAATTTATCACTTTTAGGAGGAGAAGATTATCCTCTTGAAAATGAAGCACCAGATCCATTGAAAAGAAAGAGAATAAAAGATATTATGCCCACAGGAGTACGTGCTATTGATGGATTTCTTACAGTGGGGGATGGACAGAGAATTGGTATTTTTGCTGGTTCAGGTGTTGGTAAAAGTACAACCCTTGGAATGATAGCAAGAGAAGCAAAAGCTGATATCAATGTTATTTCCCTAATTGGAGAAAGAGGAAGAGAGGTTCTTGAATTTATAGAGAAGGATTTGGGGCCAGAAGGCATGAAACGTTCAGTAGTAGTATGTGCTACTTCTGATAAGCCAGCCTTAATAAGAATTAAAGGAGCTTTAACAGCTACAGCAATAGCAGAGTATTTTAGGGATAAAGGCAAAAAGGTCATTCTAATGATGGATTCTGTAACAAGATTTGCAATGGCTCAGAGAGAAGTTGGCCTTGCCATAGGTGAGCCTCCTGCAACAAAGGGATATACACCATCTGTTTTTGCCAAGCTTCCCAAATTAATGGAGAGGTCAGGAACATCTGCTGAGGGTTCTATAACAGCATTTTATACTGTTTTAGTTGATGGAGATGATTTTAATGAACCTATAGCTGATGCTGTAAGAGGTATTTTGGATGGTCATATTGTTTTATCAAGGGATTTGGCACATAAAAATCATTATCCAGCTATTGATATTTTGAATAGTGTCAGCAGACTTATGAGTTCAATTGCACCAAAGGAACATAAAGAGGCTGCATCAATGGCAAGGGATCTTCTTGCAACTTATAAGGAATCAGAAGACTTAATTAATATAGGGGCTTATGCAAAAGGAACAAGTCCTAAAATAGATAAGGCAATACGATATAATGATTCATTAAATAGTTTTCTATGTCAGTATGTTGATGAGAAATCAAGCTTTGAAGAAACTCAGAACCAACTTGTTTCCATGTTTAAATAAGAATTTTAAAGAGGTGGATTATGGCTAAAAAATTCAAATTTAGACTTGATAAATTATTAGAAATAAGAAAAGAGAAGGAAGAAGAGAGCAAAAGAATATTTAATGAAGAACAAAGAAAGAAACTTGCTATGGAAAATAAACTTCAGGATTTAAATGATAATTATGATAAATATAAAGGAATTAATCCTAATGAAGATGTAGTATTTCAAAAATTGAAGCGATACTATATATTAGGATTGCAGCAAGGAATTAAGCAGACGGAAAAGGATTTGGTAAAACAGACAGCTGTTGTTGAAGGAAAAAGAAATGAACTTAAGCAGAAACAGATAGAAAGAAAGACTGTGGAAATTCTAAAAGATAAAAAATATTCAGAGTATATTAAAGAGGAAAACAGAGTAGAACAAAATACCATTGATGAAATTGCATTATATTCATATATAAGAAATGAAAAAATGTAATACTTGAAAGGGGGTGAGAATATGAGAATAGGTGAAAATAAGACAATTACAAATCTATACAGTTCAAATACAACTGCAAAAAATACTAATAATGCTTTATCAAAAACTGACAGTTCTTTTAAAGATACTCTTAATACTACTAAAGCAGTTCAAAATGATAAAACTAAGGATTTAGCTTTGAAAGACAGAAATAAATCAAATAATTCAGTAAAAGACAATGATTGTAAAGAGGAAAATAAAATACAAAATGCAGACAATGTTTCTAAGGAAGATGAAAAAGTAGAAGTAACTGAAACTGAAGAAGAAGAAGTAGTAGTAGGAGAAGCAGTAGAAAAAGAAGAAACTTTAGAAATACCAGTAAAAGAGTTACTACAATTATTGTTAACTATTATTGATGAAGGCAAAGTATCTGAAGAAGATTCAAAGAAGGTTATTGAAGCATTATCTAAGTATGATATTTTAACAAGTATAGAAACTTTGGAAACTGGTAAAGAAAAGAATACTTCATTAAATGATATTTTGGAACAATTCACTAAGATGTTAAAAGATAATGATGTAGTTTTAAACGAAAATGAACAACAAGTATTAACAAAAATATTAAATAAGATTGATTCACAAGCTGCTGAAAATGATACTAAAAATTCTATAAAGGATTTATTAATGCAGATTTCTAATAAAGAAAATAGTAATGAAATAAAGCCTGAGAAAAATGTGGAAAGCAGTATGGAAGATGAAACAGCAGATTTTCATAATGAATATGAAGATAATAGTGATGATGACTTTTTAAATAAACTTGTTAATAAAAATAATGATACAACATCACAAAATATTAATACCTTTGCGGCAAGAGTATCCTTTAACCAGCATGCTTCTGTTCAAAATAATGCGGCTGTAGATACTTCTATTAATGCTTCAAAATTGGCAGATGATTTAATAAAAGATGTTAAACTTATGATTACTGATTCAATAAAAGAATTGACAGTAAAGGTAAATCCTAATAATCTTGGACAAATAACTATAACTTTAACAGAAGAAAATGGAGTTATGAAAGCCAATTTAAAAGCAGATTCTAGAGAAGGAGCAGAATTGCTTATTCAAAATTCAGCAGAAATAAGAAAACAGCTTGATTCTCAAAATATAAAGATTCAAGAAGTTAATGTGGAAGTATATCAAGAAGATACTACTTTCTACAAACAAGGAATGTTCAGCAACAATTTTGAAGAACAGCAGGAAAAAGCAAATAAAAGTGGAAAGACAGAAGGAATTGAAAATGACAGCAGTAATGAAGAAGATGAACAGAGCAATATGGCAGAGGAAGATAATAATTTAGATTTATTAGCTTAGGAGGTGGAAAAATGACAGTATGGAACAGTTCTATGGTTAATGAGTATTTGGGAAAAACACAAAAAAGTACAACCAATTCAACTAGCGATATTGGAGTTAAAACTACTGAGAGAGGTACTAGAATTGTAAGTTCATCAGGTTCTTTAGATAAAGATGGTTTCATGAAGATTCTTGCAGCAGAGTTATCAAATTTAGATCCTACTCAAGAGCAGGATTCAACTGCTTATATTACACAAATGTCTCAAATGGCAGTAATGGAACAGACTATGAACTTGAATAATACCATGACTGATTTTGCCAACAGAGAACTTATAGGAAAAGCTGTTGTATTAAATGTCAGTGATGGTAATGGAGGCTATGTTCAAGGAACAGTATCATCAGTATATAGAGATTCAGGTACTTCTTATGTAATTCTTGAAGGCTCAAAAGATAAGTATGATATTAATGATATTGCAATAGTTACAGATGGTGCTAATAATGCAGAATATGTTACATCAATGAATTCAAAATTTACGGCAGCATCTCAGCTTGCACAGGATAAGGCTAATGTGCTTATAAAGACAGAAAATCCTGAAGATAATAATGAATATTTGTATGTTAAAGGACAAGTTGATAGTTCATATTTAAGCAATGGAGATGTTTATGTAAGAATTAAGCTATATGATGAAGATGGTAATCTTACTGATGAAACAAAGGATTACACATATTTGACAATTTTAACTGGTGGAAAAAATGTAACTTATGATGAGCTTACTACAGCAGAAAAAGAAGGAATTGCAGCAGATGAAAAGGAAAAAAATGCTGACAATAATGAAAATGAGGATAAATCTGATGACTCTGATACTACAAAGTAGTATGACTGTAAATTAGAGAAATTAAAAAATGAGTTATAGAATAATTAATGGCCATGCATATTCTATAGGACAGATAGGACAGATTCAAGACAAGGATGTTGTAGGAAAGCAGAACAGTAATGAAGAAAAGGTAAGTTTTAAACAGATATTAGACAAGGAAGTTAATAAAAACAGCTTTAATATTTCAAAGCATGCTTCAATAAGGCTTAATGAAATTAATTTTACAAAGGAAGATATGAAAAATATAGAGAAGGGTTTTCAAATAGCAGAAAGCAAGAACTCTAAAAATACTGTTATGTTTTATAAAGATATTGCATTAATTGCAAGTGTGGAAAATAGAACATTAATAACAGCAGTTGAAAAGGAAAGAGCAAAAGAAAATGTATTTACTAATGTAGATAGTGTAGTAATTTTATAAGCTGGACTAAAAAATTATCATATTGGGTAATTAAGTAAGAGGCTTAACCTGTGGAACGACAGAAGCAGGTATAAAAAATGATTTAATAAGCAGGAGGAAAAAATATGTTAAGATCTATGTATTCAGGAATTAGCGGAATGAAGGTAAATCAGACTAAATTAGACGTTATAGCAAATAATATTGCCAATGTAAGTACAACAGGTTTCAAATCTTCACAAGCAAGATTCAAAGATATGTTATATCAAAATTCATCAAATGCATCATCACCAACTCAGACGTTAGGTGGTATTAATGCAAAACAGGTAGGGCTTGGAGCACAGCTTTCAAGTATTAATAAAATGATGGGCCAGGGAAACTTATTAACAACTGGAAGAAGCAGTGATGCTGCCATTGATGGAGAAGGATATTTCGTTGTTGCTAAAGGAACAACAGACATAGCTATAGATACAGGAGCTACTACTGGTAATAGTACAACAGCACCAGATGAAGTTTACTATACAAGAGACGGAAACTTTGTTATTGATGAACAAGGAAATCTAGTTACAACAAGTGGATATAGAGTTATGGGGTATTATCCTGATGATACAACAATAGAATGGACAACTGATGCTAATAATAATAGTAGTGGAACATCATCACCTAAGGCTACTGTTACAGATGCAAAAAATTCAGATGATGTGCAGTATACTTCAACAGAATTAAAGCCATTAGTAATTCCGGAAACAGTTAATGGAAATAGAATTCAATCTTATGATATTAGTAGTAATGGTATTATTACTGCAATAACATCAGAAGGAAGAATGTCAATAGGACAAATTGGTATGGCAGCTTTTAGTAATCCAGAAGGTTTAACAACTGTTGGAGGAAACTATAGTCTTGTATCTTCCAACTCAGGTTCAGCAGTATACAGATCACCAGCTAATGCAACAGATAGTAATGAAGGTGGATTTGGTTCAATGGTACAAGGTGTTCTTGAAGCTTCCAATGTTGATTTAACTGAACAATTTACAGACATGATTACAGCAACCAAAGCATTCCAGGCTGCATCTAAAATGATTACAAATGGTAATGAAATATTACAGACAATAACTAACCTAGTATAAAATATGTAAATAAGATTAAGTATTAAATAGAAATTACTCTGTTTACAATAAGTTTACAGAGTAATTTTTAAAAGAGAATTATATAAAAATTTGTACAAGATAAGAAAACAACAGGGAAGAAGGGGATTTTTTGATAGAGGTTACAAGTTTAAATCAGCAGAAATTTATTTTAAATGCAGATCATATTGAAAAAATAGAAACTGTTCCAGAAACAATGATTACTCTTGTTACTGGCAAAAAGTACATGGTGATGGAAGATATAGAGGATGTAAAAAACAAAGTTATTGAATATAAGAACAAAATCTTTACGTACAAGATATAGTAGGGGGCTTTATTGATGAAAAAGAATGATACATTGACTGTCATTGGTTTGGTGTTTGGTATTGGAATGATGTTTTATGGAATGATGGGAAGCAATGGCTTTAGTGATTTAAAACTATTCTGGGATGCACCATCAGTAGCTATCACATTGGGAGGTTCTATAGGTTCTGTTATGATTGTTACACCTTTATCAGAATTTAAGAAATGTGGAAAATTATTTATGCAAGCACTTAAGGAACCTAAAATATCAAAAAGTGAAACAATAGCTCAGTTTAGTGAATTGTCTAAAAAAGCTAGAAGAGAAGGACTATTATCATTAGAAGATACAATTGCCAATCTGGATGATGAATTTTTGAAAAAAGGATTGCAAATGGTTGTAGATGGTATTGAAGCAGATTCCATTCGTGAAATTTTAGAATTGGAAATAGGGGAAATGGAATCAAGGCATAAAAGTGGTGCTGATATATTTAAAACATGGGCTGGTTTTGCTCCAGGTTTTGGTATGCTTGGAACATTAATTGGTCTTATTCAAATGCTTGCCAACCTTCAAGATTCATCAACTATTGCATCAGGTATGGCAAAAGCTTTGGTTACAACATATTATGGTTCATTTATTGCTAATATTTTTGCATCACCAATAGCTCAAAATTTAATGGCAAAAAGCAGCAAGGAAGTAACAATGAGAGAAATGATGGTTGAAGGTATTTTAGCAATTCAGTCAGGTGTAAATCCAAGAATTGTTGAAGAAAAACTTATATCATATTTATCACCAGCAGAAAGAAGTGAGTATTTAGCAAATAATGCAAATTCAAGTGAAGGAGCTGCATAGTATATGGCGAGAAAAAAGAAAGATAATGATAGTGGATTTACTGGAGACGAATGGTTAGGCACATATTCTGACTGTGTAACTTTACTTTTAACATTTTTTATTTTATTATATTCTATGTCAACAGTAGATGCAGCAAAAGTGCGTGCAATATCAGAAGCTTTTTCAATTATGACAGGAAAAGAGGCAGATTCTATCCTTGAATATGAACAATATGATGGAAATCAGCCTATAATAGGTGGAGAAACTAAATATGAAGATTTAGGAGAACAATCTATTCAGGAAGAAGTACAGGAAAAGCAAATGTATGAGCAGGTGAAAGAATATTTAGAGAAAAATCAAATGAATTCAAGTATAGCAGAGGTTAAATCTGACGAAAGAGGAATAATAATAGAACTTAGAGATAATGTGCTTTTTGATTCAGGACAGGCTGAATTAATAGATGGAAGTGCATTAGTATTAGATAAAATTAATGCTTTAATATCCACAATACCTAACAAAATTGTCATTGAAGGACATACAGATAATGTGCCTATAAATACATCACAATATCCTAGTAACTGGGAATTATCTGCAGCAAGAGCAACAACTGTAGTTCGATATTTTGTTGATGCATGTGGACAAAATCCATCAAGAATAAGTGCTGCGGCTTATGGTGAATATAAGCCAGTTTTAGAAAATACTACAGATGAGAATAGAGCTGAAAATAGAAGAGTAAATATATTGATTCTTGCAAATAATGAGGAGTGATAATAATGGCAGAAAAACAGGATGTAAAAAATTCAGGGAAGAGTAATAAGGGTCTAATGGTAATTTTATTTTTACTTGGCTTGTTAGTATTAGGTGCTGCAGCTTTTGGTGGGGTATATTTATTTATGAAAACCAATAGTGGAATTTCAGCTCAGGAAGTGGTGACTGAAAAATTATATGTTGATTTAGGAGAAATGACTTTAAATCTCAATGATGAAAGTGGCAATAGTTATGTAAAGTGTCAGATATCCGTTGGATATGATAAAAAAGATAAGAAAACACCTAAAGAATTAACAACAAGTTCTGTTGTTGTAAGAGATGCAGTAAATTTTTATTTTAGAAATAAAGATTCTCAGTTTGTAAGTGATCCTTCAAATGAAGAGGTAATGAAAAAAGAATTAATGGAAAGCATTAATAAGCAGTTAATTAAGGGAAAAGTTACAGACATTAGATTTAACAGCATAGTAGTTCAGTAATCATTAAGTGTTATTTAATATTGTATAAGAAAGAAGGTAGTTCATATTGTATTTTTTTCAACTGTGTTTAAAGCTTTTTGTATCATTAAGTATTGTTCTTCTTTTAATGATTCTTACATTTAAAGTATTTGGTAACAAAGTTGTGCAGATAAATAACAATAGATATATAAAAGTTATGGAAAAAATACAGATATCTAAGGATAGTTGTATAATTCTTATTAAAGCAGGAGAAAAAGGTTACATAATTGGAAGTAGTTCTGGAAATATACAAAAAATCGATGAAGTATCATTGGAAGAAATTAAGGAACTGGAATTGCAGAAAGCTCAGTTTCAATACAATATCAATGAATATAATGGAAGTTTTATTAATATGATAAAAAAATTAAAAGGAGATAAGCATGAAGTTTAATAAGAAAAAATCTGCATTAGTAATGATGCTGGTTTTAGGCATAATAGTATTTTTTAATAGTAATGTATATGCTGCTCCAGCAACAATAGATATTCCTAATGTAAACTTAACAATTGGACAAGGGAATGAAACTCCCACAGATTATGTAAATAATATTAAACTGCTTATATTTTTTACTATAATAGCAATTATGCCTTCTGTAGTAATTATGCTTACATCTTTTACTAGAATATTAGTTGTGTTTACATTTTTAAAAAATGCCATGGGAGCAACTCAGATGCTTCCAGCTCAAATATTAACAGGTTTAGCACTATTTTTAACATTATTTATTATGCAGCCTGTTTATACAGAAATTAATAATAAGGCTATACAGCCATATTTAAATGAGGAAATTACTCAGCAGGAGGCAATTGAAAGAGGTTCTAAGCCTCTTAAAGAATTTATGCTTAAGCAGACAAGAGAAAAGGATTTGCAGTTATTTGTTGAAACTGCTAATGTGGACAAATCTCAATTGACAAGAGAAAATATACCTTTTACAGTGCTGATACCAGCTTTTTCCATAAGTGAATTGAAGACTGCTTTTGAAATTGGATTTCTTATATATCTGCCATTTATAGTTATGGATATGGTGGTAGGATGTATACTTATGTCCATGGGTATGATGATGCTTCCTCCAGCAATGGTTTCTTTGCCATTTAAAATATTACTTTTCATAATGGTAGATGGATGGCACTTGTTAATTAAATCATTAGTAATGAGTTTTTCGTGAGGTGAGAAATATGAGTCAGTTAATGCTTAATAATATTATAAAAGATGCAATAGGAACTGCTATAAAACTGGCTGGACCTATATTAATAGCCATGTTAGTTGTTGGATTACTAATAAGTATAATTCAAGCAACAACTCAGATACATGAGCAGACTCTTACTTTCTTGCCTAAAGTATTAGCAGGAGCAGTTATTGGTGTATTTTTAGGCAGCTGGATGCTTAATACTATAATGGAATTTACAACCAGGATTTTTGAAATGATTTCTAAGATTACAACATAGGAGGCAGTTAATGGTAGATACAGCTTATTTTTTGGCATTAACTTTTATTATTTTAAGGTTAACAGCTTATTTTGTATCATGTAATGTTTTTTTTCCAACAGGAACTCCAGCTAAATATAAAGGAGCTGTATCCCTTGTAATTTCTATGGTTGTTTTATCAAGTGGCGTAGATTATAGTCATTTGGCAGAATCCATAACTAATAATTATTATTTAGTGCTTTTTGCAGTAAATGAAGTTATGACAGGACTTATATTTGGAACAATTACAAGTATGGCTTTTAATGCAGCAAAGCTTGCAGGATGCTGGATGGATTATCATTGTGGATTTATGATGACATCAATTATGGATCCAGCAACTAATACACAGGCCACATTACTTGGAAATTTATCTTATATGGCATCTACAGTTTTGTTTTTTATATTAGATGGACACATTTTGGTATTAAACTGTCTTATGCAGAGTTTTCATATTCTGCCTATAGGAAAAAGTATAGTTTTCCAAGAAAATTTAAATGCTATTTTTGAAATAATAATTAATTATATTATTTTAGGTTTGAAAATTGCCATACCTATAGTATTGATAATTATAATAGTTGATTTATGCCTGGGATTAATAACAAGAACAGTACCTAATATTCCTGTTATGCTTTTGGGTATGCCTATCAAATTCATATTGGGATTAAGTACATATATTTTGTTATTACCCATACTTTTTAAAGCAATAACTGTACTTATTTCTAATTTGCCTAATATATTTGAAAGTCTCATGACTGTACTTAATATGGCTCCTGTATTTCTTATTTTTGCTAAGGATCCAAGTAAAACAGAAGAAGCAACACCTAAAAGAAAAAGTGATGCAAGAAAAAAAGGTCAAGTACCAAGAAGTAAGGAAATAAATACAGCAGCTACAATGATTATGTGTACATTTTTAATTGCAGCATTTTCAGGAATTCTTGCTGAAAGTGTTGGGAATCTCATGATGTATTTTTTAAAATTTCCTGGACTTGATAATTTTGGTGAAATAGTGTTAAAGAGTTATGCTTTTAACTGCATTTTAACTGTAGTAAAGATTTTATTAATATTTGCAATACCTATACTTGTGACTGGTATAGTGGCAAATATAGCTCAAACTAAGGGAGTTGTAAAGGTACCCTTAAAATTTGATATTGGAAAATTGAAACCCAAATTGGGATTTAAAATGACTTTTTCTTTAAAAAGTTCAATTGATATGGCTAAAAACATAATAGTAGTAACTATAGTTACAATATTATTAATAAAATTTTTGAAAAGCAATTACTTGAATTTGCTATATACCTCAAATATGACCATACCTGAACTGGGAAAACAGTTAAAAGATATGGTGGTATACATATTTAAGCAGGTATCTTTGGTTTTGGTAATAGTAGCAGCAGCAGATTTTTATATACAAAAGAAACTATTTAATGAAGATATGAAAATGACTAAGCAGGAAGTAAAAGATGAATATAAAAACATGGAAGGTGACCCTGTAGTAAAAGGGAAGCAGAAACAAAAAAGAAGAGAACTTGCAATGCAGAGAATGATGCAGTCAGTTGCTGATGCAACTGTAGTTGTAACAAACCCTACTCATTTGGCAATTGCTTTAAAGTATGCAGAGGATGGGTCCATGGAAGCACCTAAAGTTGTAGGTAAAGGAGCAGATTACCTTGCATTAAAAATTAAAGCTGTAGCAAAAGAGCATGAAGTACCAATTATTGAAAATAAGCCTCTTGCACGTTTAATGTATGAGAGAGTAGAAATAGATGAAGAAATACCTCAGGATTTATATCAGGGAGTTGCAGAAATATTGGCAGTTGTTATGAAACTTAAGAAATAGAGAGGAGATACATTACATTGAATAAACAATTTGATATTAAAAAACATTTTGATGTAATAGTAGCAATTGGTATTATAGGAATAGTAATTATGATGATAGTGCCACTACCAGAAATTGTTTTGGATTTACTATTAGCAGTTAATATTACTCTAGCAATAGTTGTTATATTGATTACTATGTTTACTAAGAACATACTTGATCTTTCTATATTTCCTACTTTATTACTTGTTACAACATTATTTAGGCTTGCACTAAATATATCATCTACCAGATTGATTTTAACTGAAGCCAAGGCTGGAAACATAATTGAAGCATTTGGTCAGTTTGTAATAGGTGGAAATTATGTTGTTGGTATTATAATATTCTTAATATTAATAGTTGTTAATTTTAAAGTAATTACAGCAGGTTCAGGAAGAATAGCTGAAGTATCAGCAAGATTTACTCTTGATGCTATGCCAGGTAAGCAGATGAGTATTGATGCTGATTTGAACTCAGGAGTAATAGATGAAAGAACAGCAATACAAAGAAGAAAAGATCTTCAGACAGAAGCTGATATTTACGGAGCCATGGATGGTGCTTCTAAGTTTGTTAGTGGAGATGCTCAAGCCGGATTAATAATTACAGGTATAAATATAGTTGGGGGAATTATAATTGGTGTTTTAATGAAGGATATGGATATTGCAACAGCAGCACAGACTTATGTAAGACTTACTGTTGGTGATGGTCTTGTAAGCCAGATTCCTGCATTATTAATATCAACTGCATCAGGTATATTAATATCACGTTCAGGAAATGAAGAAAGTCTTGGTGATACTTTAACTGGTCAGTTAACTGCTTTTCCAATAGTTATAGGAATTGCAAGTGGTATAATGCTCTTTTTAGGACTTGTGCCTAATATGCCTAAAATTCCATTTTTTACAGCAGCAGCAGTAACAGCATATATGGCATATTATTTATATAAAGAGGATGTTAAGAAAATTGAGCAGGAAACAATTTCAGAAGAAGAAGAAATAATAGAAGCTGAAAGAAAAGAACCTGAGAATGTAATGAATCTTATTAATGTTGAACCAATGGAAGTTGAAATAGGCTATGGACTTATTCCTCTGGCAGATGAGACTTCAGGAGGAGACTTACTTCAAAGAATTGCATCAGTAAGAAGACAGTGTGCTATTGAAATGGGAATAATAGTTCAGCCTATAAGAATAAGAGATAATCTTCAGTTAAAAACTAATGAGTATGTTATAAAGATAAGAGGAACAGTGGTTGTTTCATCAGAACTTATGCCAAGTATGCTTTTATGTATGGATCCAAGTGGTGACAAAAATGAAATGAGAGGAATAAAAACCATAGAACCTACTTTTGGACTTCCAGCAGTATGGATTAATAAAGATCAAAGAGAAGAAGCAGAAATAAAAGGATTAACAGTAGTTGATCCTACAACAGTAATGGTTACACATTTAACTGAAACTATTAAAGCACATTCATATGAATTATTAGGAAGACAGGAAGTTAAACTTATTATTGATAACATGAAGGAAAAATATAGTGCAGTTGTGGAGGAACTTGTTCCTGATTTAATGTCTATAGGTGAAATTCAAAAGGTACTGCAAAATTTATTAAGGGAGAAAGTTCCTATAAAAGATACTGTTACAATCTTAGAATCTTTGGCAGATAATTCGAAAAATACAAGGGATATTGAAACATTAACAGAATATGTAAGATTTGCCTTGGCAAGAACCATTTGTAATGTAATTGTAGATGAAGAGAAAACAATTCATGTAGTTACATTAAGTCCACAAATTGAAGAAGTTATAGGAAGTAATATTCAAAAATCAATTCAAGGGTCATATCCAACAGTAGACCCAGAAACTACAACCAAAATACTTACAAGTATTAAGAATACTACAGAATCAATTTATTTCTATAACAATCAGCCAGTAATATTAGTATCACCTAATATTAGAGCAGTATTTAGAAAATTAATTGAAATGGTATTTCCACATATTATGGTTATTTCATTAAATGAAGTTCCAAATGATGTTCAGATTAATAGTGAAGGAGTTGTAAGCATCTAATTATGATTATCAAGAAGTATACAGCAAATAATATTAATGAGGCTATGACAAGAATACAATTTGAATTGGGAAAGGATGCTGTTATAGTCAGTCAGAAAAAGGTGCGTAAACCAGGAATTTTGGGATTCTTTTCAAGTAAACTAATAGAAGTAACAGCAACAGTAGAAAATAGTCGTGAAGAAGAAGCTGTTACTGATTATGAATCTAAAGAAGAAGTGGAATTTAAAAAGTCAATTGAAGACATAAAAAGGATAATGGGGGATGAAAATTTATTTAATAATGTTTCATCTAAAAAGGACAATAATATTAAACTGTCACAAAATATTAATGATAGGATATCCGACCATAATAGAAATGTGGAAAAAGTAAAAGATTCTGAACCGAAGGATGATATTACAGAAGTAAAAAAAGAAGTCAGTGAAATTAAAGGAATGTTGAATAAGGTTATAGAGAATACATCTAAGCCTATAGGAAATAGTGAAGAAAATAATTTTAATGAAAAATCACTAATAAAAGAAAAACTGGATAATTGGGATATTGACTTAAGTTTGTATGATACATTGATTAATGAAATTGATGAGAATGGAAACATTGATGAGCAGTTTAGAGATATAGTGGAGAGAGATATATTAGTAAATAATAAGGACTTATCTGGACGAGTAGTTCTTGTTGGTCCAACAGGTGTTGGAAAAACTACAACAATTGCAAAACTGGCAGGTAGACTAGCACTTGTAGAAAAGAAGAATATTGGGTTGATAACAGTAGATACATATAGAATTGGAGCTATAGAACAATTAAAAACCTATGCAGAAATCATGAATATACCATTTAGTGTTGTAATAAGTACTAAGGAAATGGAAGAAGCATTGGATAGTATGAAAGATTGTGATGTAGTATTAATAGATACTACAGGACGAAGCAGTAAAAATGCTATGCAGATATCTGAGTTAAGAGCCTTTATTCAAAAGGTAAATCCAACTATAGTAAATATGGTTATAAGTGCAACTACTAAAAATAAGGATTTGAAAACTATTTTAGAAGGGTATTCAAGTTTAGGCTATAACAACTTAATTATTACAAAATTAGATGAAACAACAACATATGGATGTATATATAACATTTCAAAATTTGCCAATAGACCTATCAGTTTTATCACAACTGGACAGAATGTTCCTGATGATATACGTATTCCTACAAAGGAAGATATGGCAAGATTTATTTTAGGAGAAGAAACTGTATGTTAGATCAGGCTGAATCACTTAGAAGATTAATGAACAAAGAACTAGCAGGTGAGAAAAAAACAGGCAATAGTAAAATTATTACTATTACTTCTGGAAAAGGGGGAGTTGGAAAAAGCAACTTTGTTGTTAATTTAGCTATAATGCTGCAGAAAAGAGGATATAAAGTATTAATATTTGATGCAGATATTGGAATGGGAAATGATGATGTTCTTATGGGATTGTATCCCAAAAAAAATATATTTGATATAATATTTACTAGTGACAAAATAGAAGATATAATTATATCAGGGCCGGAGGGAGTTCATTTAATTCCAGGCGGGTCAGGATTAAATAAAATTCAAGATTTAACTGAAAATCAGAGAAATTTATTTTTGCAGCAGTTGGAACAGATGGATGATTATGATTATATCTTAATGGATACAGGAGCTGGAATAAGTAAAGATATTCTTTCATTTATTTCTGTGGCACAGGAATTAATAATTGTAACAACTCCAGAACCTACAGCTCTTACTGATGCTTACAGTATTATAAAAGCATCAGATCATTTTAAATTAAAGCAGGAAGCTAATATTGTCGTTAATAAAGCTTTTACAGAGGAGGAAGCAAAAGAAACTTTTAATAAAATATTTAGAGCAGTTACTAGGTTTTTGAATATAAAAGTAAATTATTTAGGCTGCATTATGGATGACAGAAAATTAGTACAGAGTGTCCGTATGCAAAAGCCTGTAATTTTAACATATCCTAATTGTGAGGCAGTAAAAGGCATTGAAAAAATCTGCAATAAAATTGTTGGAGAAGAGAATACTAAAACAAATGATAGTATGAAAGACTTATTCAGAAGGTTATTCAAAGTATTTTCATAGAAGGAGGAAATAAGTGAATAAGCTAAAATTAAAAGTAAATGATAGAGTAGAAGTTGTCTATAGAGAAAAGTATTATAAAGCTCTAATAATTGACATAGATAATGAGTCTGTGAGAATAAATATTCCGGTTAATGATGGGACATACCTTCAGTTAGACAGAGGTACAAAAGTAGAAGTGTATTCTTATATAGCAGATGGTGAATGTTATAATTATTATTGTAGTGTTTTATCAAAAGGAAAAGAAGGTAATATATTATATTATAAGTTAAGTAAACCTTATAATATTGTAAAAATACAACGAAGAGATTTTTTTCGAGTAAAAATGCTTGAAAAATTAAATTATAAAAATATTACAGGTCTTGGTGAAGAAGCTATTGAGGATAAAAAATATTCTGAAGGTGTTATGTTGGATTTAAGTGCAGGAGGAGCAAAAATAAAAATAAAAGAACACTTAAAAAAGAAAGATACTTTAGATATTATACTGAGAATAGAAGGATTGGATTTTAAATTAAGAGGAGAAGTTGTAAGAGCAGAATCTACTGCTGACAATGAAAGATTGTGTGGTATTAGGTTTGTAAATATAACTCAGATTCAGATAGATAAGATAATTGCCAAGTTATTTGAAATAACTAGAAAACAGAAAGCACGTCAATAATTATTGAGATAGTAGAGGGGTAATAGCTTATGAATGCACTAAAAGAGTCAGAAAATAGAAGTCAAATAGTTCAAGAGTATATACCATTAGTAAAATATATTGCCTCAAGAGTTATGTTTGATAAAAATAAATATATGGAATATGAAGATTTAGTCAGTTATGGAATGATTGGGCTTATTGATGCCATTAATAAGTATGATAGCAGCAAGGGAATGAAGTTTTCATCCTATGCATCAATTAGAATTAAAGGTGCTATGATTGATGAGTTAAGACGAAACAGACCAATATCTAAAGGTGCTATGGATAAATTAAATAGATACAATAAAGCAATAGATGATTTACAAAAGACTTTATTAAGAGATCCTACTGACACAGAGATAGCTAAACATTTGGGAATTTCTATTAATGAAGTTGCAGAAATTGAAAATTACATAAACTATATTTCTATGGTGTCTTTGGAAAATGTGATTTTTTCTGATGACGAAGATATGAATTTAATGGGTATAATTGAAGATAAGTCTAGTCCAAGTCCTGATATGCTGCTTCAGGAGCAGGAGCAGCTTGAAATGTTAACTAAAGCAATTGAGCTGCTAAAGGAAAAGGATAGGACTATATTAAATTTATATTACTATGAAGGGTTAACACTTAAAGAAATAGGTAAAATTTTAGATGTATCAGAATCTAGAGTTTGTCAGCTGCATAGCAGGGCAATTATTAACTTGAGAGAATGTATGAAAAAGTTACATTATGTGTAGTGAAGAGGTATTCTATGGCATTAATTTTAATAATTATTGGAATATTATTAATAGTTTATAGTATATATTCAATAAAAAAACAACAAAATATGCAAAATAGCACTACTGATGTTTTCAAAAATATTTTAGAAGACAAAGAAGAAGACTTAAATGATTATAAGCTGGAATTAGGTAAACTTAGAAGAGATATTGGAGAAAGCTTAAATGATTTACAGCAGGAAATATTAGAAATAAAAATTTTTCTAAATATGATTAAAGAAGAAAATGCAGATTTCGATAATAAAAAGAATGATACTGCTTCAAGGTTAATGGAAATGAATAAGAAAACTCTAGAAATATGGGAGCTTTTAGAAAAAGGCTATGCTGATGAAGATATATGTAGAGAAATGGACATAACCAAGGGGGAGATATTATTAGTAAAAAATTTATACATGAAATGAAGACAATTTTTGGTCATATAGATAAAAAAGTGATTTTAGGAATTGGAATTGGAATTATTATTGGAGTAGTTTTTATGATAGGATATTCTAGGAATAAAAGAACCATGTCTGACTATGAAATTGAAGAAAGAGCAAGAGAATTGGGAATGATTTATGAAAATGAAGTCAAGTCAGTTTTTGAAGGAGAGGATAAAAAGTGATAAGAGGATTTTATACTTCAGTATCAAGTTTAATAACATTACAGCAAGAACAGCAGACAGTTGCCAATAATATAGCAAATGTTAACAATAATGGCTTTAAGGAATCAGTATTAACTAAACAGAGTTTTGAAGATGTTATGTTGTCAAATAGACAGAAATTACAAGGAAATAAGTATACAAGAAATAATATAGGAACTTTGAATTTGGGTGTAATGACTGATGATGTAAAAACAGTGTTTACACAAGGAGCTTTTAAAACTACTGATAAACAGACTGACTTTGGTATAGATGGAAGAGGGTTCTTTGTAATAAATAATGGAAATACACAAGCCTATACTCGTGATGGTAATTTTAAAGTTGGAAGTGACGGATATTTAATGACAAGTGACGGATGTCAGGTATTAGGAAGAAATCTTGTTACTAATGCAATTGAGCCTATATATGTAGGAGATAATGATATAATTTTAGATGGAAATAATAATCTTACTATTGGAGAAAATGGACAAACACATAAACTATTAACAGCAGATTTTTCAAATGAAGATTATGATTCAATGGAAGTAATGGGAGATAACTTTGTTTCTTTGGCACCGCCTATATATGATGCTGATGTTAAGGTAAGACAGAATGTGCTGGAATCGTCTAATGTTGATTCAGCTAAACAGATTACAAAACTTATTGAAATAAAAAGGCAGTTTGAAACAAATCAAAAAATGATAAAAATGCAGGATGAAACTCTTGATAAAGCGGCAAATCAGTTAGGAAGAGTATAGAAGGGAGAAGAAAGTCATGTTTAATATTATAGCAACTTCAAAAAGTGGTATGAATGCATATCAGGAAAAATTAGACTATCTTGCAAATGATTTGGCTAATATTAATACAACTGGATATAAAAGTACAGATGTAGGCTTTAAAGATTTATTAGCAGAAAATCTTGATAGAAAGGGAACTCCTCTTGTAGATAAAACTGCTGTAAATGGTACAGGAGTAAAGACAGGTATGGATTATGCTAATAACAAGCAGGGAAATCTTATTACTACTGGTGGTAATACAGATTTAGCAATTGATGGACAAGGATATTTTGCCATAACAACTTCTGATGGTTCTATTGCATATACTAGAGATGGAAGCTTTAGTATTGATGCAAATGGTGTTTTGGTGGATTCAAATGGAGGAAAGGTATATATTCAGTATGAAAATGGTGCAGCTGAAGGCATGCCTGCACTTACATCTCAGGATGTTTCGTTTTCATCTGATGGAATAGTAATGATGGTTACAGATGATGGAACCAGGCAGGAGATAGGAAGAATTCCTATATTTACAGCAGTTGGTGATAAGAGCTTTGTGCATAAAGGAAATAACTATTTAGTACCTACTGAAGATGCAGAAGTTGTACAAAGTAATGATTATGATATAATACAGGGAATGCTTGAGTCTTCAAATGTAGATTCTGGTGAAACATTTACAGAAATAGTATTGAGTCAGCGTGCATTTCAGCTTAATTCTAAAGCAGTAACAGTTGCAGATGAATTATGGGGAATGGTTAATGGAATGAGATAAGAGAATATGGATATATAGATGAAGAGAAGTATGGATAGAAGGTTAAAAAAGTTTTATCTATGCTTCTTTTATGTTAATAAATTACTTTACATAGAGAAAAATTACAAGTAAAATTAATAATGGATTGTAAAATAATGAAATGTATTAAGGAGGGAACATAGTGAAAGATTTTGTTTACATAACTGGACATAAGAATCCTGATTCAGATTCAATTTGTGCAGCTCTTTCATATGCAGATTTTAAGGAAAAAACAAGTAACTTAAAAGTAAAGCCGGTTAGATTAGGAAATATTAATGCAGAAACTCAATTTGTGTTAGATTATTTTGGTGTTGAAGCTCCAGAATTATTAGAAACAGTTAAATTAAAAGTGGAAGATTTAGATATAGATAATATAGAACCAGTATTACCTGAAACATCATTAAAAAATGCATGGAGTATAATGAGAGATAATCATCTTAAATCACTTCCAGTAGTAGATAGCAAAGATAGATTAAAAGGTATAGTGTCAATTTCAAATTTAACATCTTCTTTTATGGATATATTAGATAATAAAGTATTAAGTAAAAGTAATACATCAATTAATAATATAATTGATGCTTTAAATGCAACACCAATATACATAAATCAATCATGTAAAAAATTCAAAGGAAAAATAGCAGTAACAGCAATGCTTCCAGAAACTTTACAGGAAATAGTTGAAGAAGGAGATGTTGTACTTGTAGGTGACAGACCTGATGTACAGGAAGCATTAATAGATATAAAAATTTCATTAATGATAACTACAGGTTCTCATGTGCTTTCAGATGAATTACTAGAACGAGCAAAGAAAAATGGGGTTACAGTAATAAGCACTCCATATGATTCATTTACTGCCTCAAGATTATTGCTTCAAAGTATACCAGTAAGCTATGTAATGGCAACAGATGATTTAATATCTTTTTCAACAGATGATTTAGTAGAAGATATAAGAGAAATAATGGCAGAAACAAGATATCACAGCTATCCTGTAACTGATGAAGATGGAAAGGTAATAGGAACAGTTTCAAGATACCATTTAATCTCTAACAAGAAAAAGCAGGTTATTCAGGTTGATCATAATGAAAGGGCTCAATCTGTTGATGGATTAGAAGAAGCAGAAGTTCTTGAGATAATTGATCACCATAGAGTAGCTGACATTCAGACAAGTAATCCTATATATTTTAGAAATGAACCAATAGGAAGCAGTTCAAGCATAGTTGCTAAGTGTTTCTTTGAAAGAAATATCACTCCTTCAAAAGAAATAGCAGGGCTTTTATGTGGAGCTATAATTTCAGATACATTATTATTTAGAAGTCCAACTTGTACACCTCAAGATAAAGACATATGCACAAAACTTGCTCAAATTGCTGAAATAGATGTGGATAATTTTGCAACTGAAATGTTTAAAGCTGGTACTTCACTAAAAGGAAAAACTGTTGATGAAATATTTAATGCAGATTTTAAACCATTCAAAATGGGTGATGTAAAAGTTGGAGTTGCACAGGTTAATACAATGGATATTGATGGATTTATGCCGCTTAAAGATGATATGATGAATTATATGATATCTAAGGCTGAGTCTGAAAATTATGACGTTATAATGCTGTTATTAACAGACATTATTAAAGAAGGGTCTCAGGTATTAGTTGCAGGAAATAGACCAGATTATGTTGAAGCAACATTTAATGTTACTTTAGAAGATTCAATGGCATTCCTTCCTGGAGTATTATCAAGAAAGAAACAGGTTGTTCCACCATTAACTGCTGCAGTTAATTCAATGAAATAACTATATATTACGTAGAACTTAGTGTAGTGGTAAAACAACGAAAATGATAGACTTGCAGCTAAAATATATATTCAAGG